>RXJA01000462.1 GCA_003963455.1 Hyphomicrobiales bacterium | reverse complement strand
AGGCTGTAATGCAGCGGCGCCAGCGTCGAGGCCGGCGCCAGCTTCAGTGCCCGAGTGATCATCAGATGGGCCGCGCAGGAAACGACGCCGAGCAAGAGCATGGCGCCGAAATCGAGCGCCGACGGCGTGCGCCAGGCGCCGATGGCAAGCGCGCCGCCGACAATCAGCGTGCCGATGGTCTGCCAGGTGACCAAGGTCGTGTCGCTGGTGCCGCGCAGGAGACGGCCGAGGATGATGGCGAAGCCAAAGGCCACGCTGCCGATCAGGGCATAGGTCGACGACAGCGAGAAAGCCGCCGAAGACGGCTTCAGGATGATCAGCACGCCGCAGAAGCCGACCAGGATCGCCAGCCAGCGGCGCCAGCCGACCTTTTCGCCGAGCAGGAGGTGCGACAGCGCGGCGACATAGATAGGTCCGGCCATGTAGAAGCTCATCACGTCGGCGAGCGGCAGATGGACGACGGCGGCGTAGAAAAGCCCGGTGTCGAGCGTCGTCGCCACGACGCGCAGGAACTGCAGCACCGGTCTTTCCATCTGGAACAATTTGCCCGCGCCTTGGTTGGCGATCATCGGCCCCAGCACGATGAAGGCGCCGATCGAGCGGATCAGCACCACCTGCCCGACGGAAAAGCTGGCGACCAGCCATTTGCCCATCGCATCGTTCAGCGCGAACATGAAGTCCCCCGCCAGCATCAAAAGGATGCCGGCGAGCAACACGTTCCTGATCGTGAAATTGCGAGCGATGGTCTGAACCATGCGGCTCCCTAGCTCCAAGCCGCCGATTTGACGAGCGAAATTGGTAAGTCCAGCGCCGGGAAATTCAGGTTGGCCGAACCGCCGGAAATCGAGACGCAGAGACCTACGCTGTTTTATGCCGCCGGTTCACCTGCGCCGGTCGGCCGGCGATCGATAGCCTGGTTTCCTGCTTCGTCCGCTCAGCCACGACCTTGCCCCTGGCGATGACGCAGAGGCGCTCTGGGCGCAAACGAACGGCCTCTATCGCATTGCCGGCGTCGAGCACGACGAGGCTGGCGCGCTTGCCGACGGCGAGGCCAAGGTGATCGAGCCCCATGATGGCGGCATTGACGTTGGTGACCATGTCGAAGCAGCGCGCCATGTCGGCCGGGCTCGACATCTGCGCGACATGCAGGCCCATGAAGGCGACGTCGAGCATGTCGGCAGTGCCCAGCGAATACCAGGGGTCCAGCACGCAATCCTGACCCCAGCCGACGCGGATGCCGAGCGCCAGCATCTCCTTCACGCGGGTCAGGCCTCGCCGTTTCGGGAAAGTGTCATGGCGCCCCTGCAGCATGATGTTGATCAGCGGGTTGGGGATGGCCGAAACACCGGCCTCGGCGATCAGCGGCAGAAGCTTGGAGACGTAGTAATTGTCCATCGAATGCATGGAGGTGAGGTGGGAGCCGGCCACCCTGCCCTGCAAGCCGAGCCGTTGCGTCTCGAAGGCCAACTGCTCGATATGGCGCGACAGCGGATCGTCGGTCTCGTCGCAATGCATGTCGACCATCAGGCCGCGTTTCGCCGCGATCTCGCAAAGCTCCGTCACCGATCGGGTGCCGTCGGCCATGGTGCGCTCGAAATGCGGAATGCCCCCGACGACATCGACGCCCATATCGAGCGCCCGGACAGTGTTCTTGAGCGCTGTCGGCGAGCGATAGAGGCCGTCCTGCGGAAACGCCACCAGCTGCAGGTCGATATAGGGCGCGACGGTTTTCTTCACATCGAGCAGGGCCTCCACCGCGAGCAGCCGGTCGTCACAGACATCGACATGGCTGCGGATGGCGAGCAGCCCCATCGACACCGCCCAGTCGCAATAGGCGAGCGCGCGCTCGCGCACGGCCTCATGCGTCAGAAGCGGCTTCAACTCACCCCAGAGCGCGATGCCCTCGAGCAGCGTGCCTGACGCATTGATGCGCGGGATGCCGTAGGAGAGAGTGGCGTCCATGTGGAAATGCGGATCGACAAACGGCGGTGAAACAAGATTGCCGCGTGCGTCGATCTCGGTCGGCGCCGACCCTGTCAGCTTCTGCTCGATCGCGCGGATGGTTTCGCCGGCAATGCCGATATCGGCAATCCTGCCGTCCGGCAGCGTGCCGCCGCGCACGATGAGGTCGAAATCCATCTGTCGTCACCCCTCTCAAGACCTGGCGATCATCGTGGCCGAAAAGACAGCCTCGCGCAGCCTTTTCTTTCCCCGGCAGCCGAAAGGTTCCATCGCGCCGCAACTCGCTCTATAAGCCGCCTCGCGCCCTCGTGGCGAATCCGAAATTCTTTGCAAGTCAGACACAGGATCCGCCGTTGTTTCGCTTCTTCCGCTCGACGGAGAACCAGCGCCTCATCGCAAGGCTGGTGAAGGAATCCTTCCACGAGCATAAATTCGGCTATGGCGCCGCCATCGTGTCGATGCTGGTGGTTGCCGCCATGACCGGCGCCAGCGCCTGGATCCTGCGCGAGATCACCAACGAATTCGTCGTCTTCAAGAGGCTCGACCGCGTCAACCTGATCGCGGCCGGGGTCGCGGCGATCTTCCTGCTCAAGGGTCTCGCCACCTTCGTCCAGGCCTATTTCATGAGCCGCGTGGGCAACGCCATCATCGCTGACCGGCAACGCAAGATCTACGATCGCATCCTGGCGCAAGGCATCGAATTCTATCATTCGACCTCGTCGGCCGACCTGATCGCCCGCATGACCAACAACGCGCAGGCGGCGCGCAGCGTGCTCGATCTCGTCGTAACGTCCTATGTGCGCGACCTGGTGACGCTGATCGTCCTGGTCGGGGTCATGATCTGGCAGCAGCCGGCGCTGTCGCTGATCTGCTTCGTCGTCGGGCCGGTGGCGATCTACGGCGTCAACCGCATCCTGAAGCGCGTCCGCAACATCGCCGCCATGGAGTTCCGCTCGCTTGGGCAGATCGTTCACGTCATGCAGGAAACGGCGATCGGCGTACGCGTGGTCAAATCCTTCAACCTTGAAGGCGCGATGCGCAAACGCATGTACCAGGCCGTCTCCGACGTCGAGAACCGCGCCAACAATATCGCCACGCTGGAAGCGGCCACCAGCCCGGTGATGGAAACCATTGCCGGCCTGGCAATCGCCGGCGCGGTCTTCATCAGTGGATTCCTTGTGTTGCAGGGCGGGCAGATGCCGGGCAACATAATGGCCTTCATCGCGTCGCTGCTGCTGGCTTATGAGCCGGCAAAGCGGCTGGCTCGGGTGCGCATCTCGCTCGAGACGGGCATCGTCGGCGTGCGCATGATGTTCCAGCTCGCCGATCGCCCGCTGACGCTGGCCGAGAAGCCCGACGCCAAGCCGCTGCTACCTGGCCCGGGTGAAATCCGCTTCGACAAGGTCAGCTTCGCCTATCCGGAAAGCCAGCCCGTGTTCGAGAACTTCAACCTGACGCTCAAGGCCGGCAAGATGACGGCGCTGGTCGGGCCATCGGGCAGCGGAAAGTCGACGATCCTGAACCTGATCATGCGCATGTACGACCCGCAGACCGGCAAGGTGATGTTCGACGGCCAGGACATTTCCTTCGCGACGCTCGATTCGCTCAGGAAGAAGATCGCCTATGTCAGCCAGGACACGTTCCTGTTCGCCGGCACGATCATGCACAACATCCGCCTCGGCCGCGAGAACGCGACCGACGACGAGGTGATCGCCGCCGCCAAGGCCGCCAACGCTCATGAGTTCATCAGCGCCATGACCAAGGGCTACGAGACGGAGGTCGGCGAGAACGGTTCGCTTTTGTCTGGCGGCCAGCGCCAGCGCATCTCGATCGCGCGCGCCATGCTGCGCAACGCCGAGATCCTGCTGCTCGACGAGGCGACCAGCGCGCTCGACGCCGAATCGGAGGCGCTGTTCCGCGACGCGCTGCAGCAGTTGACCGTCGGGCGCACGACGATCGTCATCGCGCACCGGCTGTCCACCGTGCATCAGGCCGACACCATCGTGGTGCTGGAGAACGGCAAGGTGCTGGAAAGCGGCCCGCACAAGACCCTGCTCAAGCAGGGCGGGCTTTACCAGAAGCTCTATGAATATCAGCTGATGCCGTAGGGCCGGCTTCCCTTCTCCCCTTGTGGGAGAAGGGAAAGCGCTCCCTACTCCGGCACTTTCCTGACCGCGCCCTTGTCGGCGCTGGTGGCGAAGGCGGCGTAGGCGCGCAGCGCCGTCGTCACCTTGCGCTTGCGCTTTTCGGCCGGCTTCCAGGCGTCCGCGCCTTTCGCCGCCATCGCCTTGCGGCGCGCTTCGAGCTCGGCGTCGCTGATGGCGAGCCGGATGGTGCGGTTGGGGATGTCGATCTCGATCGTGTCGCCTTCCTGGACCAGGCCGATCGCGCCGCCTTCGGCGGCCTCCGGCGAGACATGACCGATCGACAGGCCGGACGTGCCGCCGGAGAAGCGGCCGTCGGTGATCAGCGCGCAGGCTTTGCCGAGGCCCTTCGACTTCAGATAGCTGGTCGGGTAGAGCATCTCCTGCATGCCCGGACCGCCGCGCGGCCCTTCATAGCGGATGACGACGACGTCGCCGGCCTTGATCTCGTTGCCGAGGATCGCCTTGACGGAAGCGTCCTGGCTCTCGAAGACGCGGGCCGGGCCGGTGAATTTCAGGATCGACTCATCGACGCCGGCGGTCTTCACGATGCAGCCGTCGAGCGCCAGATTGCCTTTCAGCACGGCAAGGCCGCCATCCTTGGAGAAGGGCGTCTTGGCCGAGCGGATGACGCCCTTTTCACGGTCGAGGTCGAGCTCGTCCCAGCGGCGGTCCTGGCTGAAGGCGACCTGCGTCGGCACGCCGCCGGGAGCGGCGCGGAAGAAGTCACGGACATTCTGGGCCGAGGTGCGGGCGATGTCCCAATGGTCGAGCGCCTCGCCGAGCGTAGCGGTATGCACCGTCGGCAGGTCGCGATTGATCAGGCCGGCCTGGTCGAGCTGGCCAAGGATCGCCATGATGCCGCCGGCTCGATGGACGTCTTCCATATGCACGTCGGACTTGGCCGGCGCCACCTTGCAAAGCACCGGCACCTTGCGCGAAAGCCGGTCGATGTCTTCCATGGTGAAGTCGACCTCGCCCTCATGCGCGGCGGCAAGAATGTGCAGCACCGTGTTGGTCGAGCCGCCCATGGCGATGTCGAGCGCCATGGCGTTCTCGAAGGCGCCCTTGGAGGCGATGCTGCGCGGCAATGCGCTCTCGTCGTCCTGCTCGTAGTAGCGCTGGGCGAGATCGACGGCGAGGTGGCCGGCCTCGACGAACAGGCGCTTGCGGTCGGCATGGGTGGCAAGCGTCGAGCCGTTGCCGGGCAGCGAGAGGCCCAGCGCCTCGGTCAGGCAGTTCATCGAATTGGCCGTGAACATGCCGGAGCACGAACCGCAGGTCGGGCAGGCCGAGCGCTCGATGACCTTCACGTCCTCGTCGGAGATCTTATCGTCGGCGGCCGCGACCATGGCGTCGACCAGGTCGAGCGCCTGCGCCTTGCCGGCCAGCACCACCTTGCCGGCCTCCATCGGGCCGCCGGAGACGAAGACGGTCGGGATATTGAGGCGTAAGCTGGCCATCAGCATGCCGGGGGTGATCTTGTCGCAATTGGAGATGCAGACCATGGCGTCGGCGCAATGGGCGTTGACCATGTATTCGACGGAATCGGCGATCAGTTCGCGCGACGGCAGCGAATAGAGCATGCCGTCGTGGCCCATGGCGATGCCGTCATCGACGGCGATGGTGTTGAACTCCTTGGCGACGCCGCCGGCCTTCTCGATCTCGCGCGCGACGAGCTGACCCAGGTCCTTCAGATGGACATGGCCCGGCACGAACTGGGTGAAGGAGTTGACCACGGCGATGATCGGCTTGCCGAAATCCGAGTCCTTCATGCCCGTGGCGCGCCACAGGCCGCGGGCGCCGGCCATGTTGCGGCCATGGGTGGTGGTGCGGGAACGATAGGCAGGCATTGAACTGTCCTTGCTGGCTTGGCCGCGCCGATGCGCGGCGAGCGGCGCTCAAATTTTAGTCGGCAGCGGTTATAGCGATCACCGCCCGGCATGACCACCATTTTGCACTGCGCCAGAGTCTTCCGAAAAAATCTCAGGCTGTGTCGGATCGCGGGCCTCACAGCCGTCCTTGGGCAGACGGCAGGGCACCGTTTTGGCGGTCAGCCGTTTGACCGTAACCGCAAAAGAAGCATTCGGAGGAGAGAAGCATGCAAAAGATCACCACCTGCCTGTGGTTCGACGGCCAGGCCGAAGAGGCGATGAACCACTACATTTCCATCTTCAAGAATTCGAAGGTGCTGAGCGTCATGCGCTGGCCCAAGGGCCATCGTGATGAGGGCAAGGTTCTGGTGACCACGTTCGAGCTCGACGGGGTGCCGTTCCAGGCGCTCAATGGCGGGCCGGAATTCAATTTCACCGAAGCCATGTCGCAATCGATCGACTGTAAGACGCAGGAAGAGGTCGACCATTTCTGGGCCAGGCTCAGCGAAGGCGGCGAGCCCGGACCTTGCGGCTGGCTGAAGGACAAGTTCGGCGTTTCCTGGCAGGTCGTGCCGGAGCAGCTGCCGCGCCTGCTTATGGACCCCGATCAGGCCAAAGCCGGCCGGGTGATGTCGGCGATGATGCAGATGGGCAAGATCGACATCGCCAAGATCGAGGAAGCCGCCAGAGGCTGACGGCATGTTTCAGTTGCCCAGCAACTCCGGCCGGACAAGTCCGTGCCCGGCCAGGATATCCGCGATCAGCCTGCCGACCACCACGGGCGAATGGTTGCGCTGAAGAAGATCAAATCCGCGTCGCGCCCTTGCCTCGGCTTCACCGGGATCGGCATCGATGGCGCGCAGGGCAGCGACCGCGGCATCGAGGTTCGGCGATGCCCAGCTCTGGCCTTCGGCTCCCGGATATTCACCCGGCCGCACCGGCACCATTTCGTAGGGGATCGGATACGCGGTCTGCTCGCTGATGAAGTCAGCGGTACCGCCATAGTCGGTGGCGACCACGGCCTTGCCGGCGGCGAGCGCCTCGGCGGCGCCAAAGCCGAAACCCTCCGACCGATGCAGTGAGATGAAGACGTCGCAATCCCGCATCAACACATCCACTTCCGCGCGGTCGAGGGTCTGGTCGATCACGCGAATCCTGCCGTCTTTTTCTGCAGCCGCCCTCAGCCAATTCCGTCGGCCACCATCGCGCTCCCCTCGCGTCTTGACGACAAGTTCAACGTCTCGCCGGCCAGAGGGGAAGGCAGCCCGAAATGCACCCACCGCGCCTTCGGGATTCTTGCGCGCGGCGTAGGAAGCAAAATCGAGATAGGTGAAAAACCGCAATCCAGCGCGGTTGGAGCGGGATTGCGGCAATTGCGCCCTTAGCCGCACCGGCTGCGGTACGTAACGAACCGTGACTCCGGGAAGATCGCGAAAGAGCGAAGCGATGAAGCGCGAAGGCGCCCAAATTTCATCGAACTCGCGGATGCCCGGGATCCATTCCGCCTGAATGTTGGCGATCTCCCAGAAGGGATAGAAGATATTCATCCTGCCCGGAGCATTTTCACGACAAAAAACGTCGACGCTCGGTAGGCCGCCGACGATCAACTGCGCCTTGCGATCGACGACCGGTACGCATTTGCTTTCGAACTCCAGCTCGTTCTCCAGCCCGGGCAGGGCCAGAGCGCGGCATGACACGGGAAGGCGCACCGTGTCGCAGGCACGCACGAGATTGCGCGCCGCTTGGCCCAGGCCGATTTCGGAGCGCAGATATCCGGTGACGCACAGTCCATCGCCCAGCGCCCTCGGCAGATGGGCCGCCAGGCGCATGGCGGATTCGATGCGCCTGCTTACAAGCTGCGGGCCAGTAACCTTGCTTCCAAACAGAAAACGCATCGGATTGTCGACGCCCAGACGAAAGCCCGGATATGTCGCGGCAAGCGCTTCGATTTCCAGCCCCTCGGCCGGGGGCAACTGATGCCGCCAACCGCGCCGCATGTAGTGAACGAAGGGGTCGCTGTTCGCCATCAATTCTCCGGCCACGAGGTCCCCGTACCATCTGGCATCGAACAACCCTGCCGTTTCGGCGAAAATTCGAAGATCGCGCAGCTTCCAGCGACGTAAACTGGTCTTCAAAAGCCGTGGCCATTCCTTGACGCCCCGAAGGTGATGAACAGGAGAAATGTCCGGATCGCGCTCCGTCTTCACCGGTTGCCGTCGCTCCATGGAAACAGCCCGCCGGATCTATCCACCGTTTCGATATGCGGATTGCGGAAGGGATCGCCCTGTTGGCCCCAGCGTTGTTCCATCACAAGCGCATCCGCGCTGCGCATACGTAGCACCTCGGGCGTCTTCGCGGAGCCCCTGGTGGACGATTCACGATGGATAATCCCATCCGTTGGCATGACGAGCACCCGCAGGCCGATCGAACGTACGCGCAGGCAATAGTCGACGTCGTTCTGCTCGACCGGCAGATTGACCTCATCAAAACCCTCGACGGCATTGAACACGTCGCGCCGCGTGGCGACGAGCGCGCCGGTGACCGCTTGAACGTTGCGCCGCGTGCGCAATGCATGGAGATAGCCGTTGGCATCTTTAGCCGCCCCACGCCAGGCGTGCTGAGCGGTGCCATTCGCGGAACCTGAGAGAACCATGCCGGCGTGCTGCAGCCTGCCATCCGGGCAGAGCAGGCGGGCACCGACAACGCCGACTTCCGGTCGCATTGCATTTGCAATCATTGCTTCCACCTGGCCGGGCTGTGTGATCTCCACATCATTGTTGACTAGGAGAACAACGTCGGCCGTGGTCGCCGCCACGCCTTGATTGACCATGCGCGAGAAGTTGAACGGGCCCTTCACTGTCACCAGGTGGGCGCCGTGCGCCTCCTTGAGATCGGCATAGAGCTCCAATGTCGCCGGGTCAGCGCTGTCGTTGTCCACGATCACCAGTTCCGGCGCCGGCCCCTGAAAGGAATCCAGGAAGCGCACACATCGCCGCAATAGCTCGGGCTGGTCGCGATTTGGAATAACCACCGCGACCGAGGCCGCCGGCGGTGTGAAGGTGTTCTCGCCGGCCAAAGGCTCCGGCATGCGCGCAACGAAATGCATGACAGGCTCGGTGAGATGACCGACTGTCATTGTCCTGCTCGCCAGCGCGCGCATCCAATCGTGAAGGGAACTTTGCCGAGCTAACGGGCGCTGGCTCAAAACAAGTTCCCGGGACGCCATGAAGGCTGATCCGATATAGTCCATCTGAGTGATCAGATCCGGATCCCAACCCGGCAGGAAACACGGTTGCGGGGCGTCGTTCCGACCGGCGCGGCGATCATGATCGCAAACAACCAGGTCAGGCGGCCGCCTTGCCGAGAGTATGCCGTTGAGCAAGGCAAATGCATCCGCGTCGAATGTCGTCCCGGCGACGGCGAAAACGACATGGCTGCCGCGCCAAAGATAGTCCAAGCCAGCGTCAGACAAGATCGTCAACGCGTCGAGCGCCGGTTCGGCAAACAGGCCCCTGAAGCCCAGGAAATCGTCAGGGTCCGGCAATTGTCCAGCATCGACACCGGTGACGATCGTCTCAATGTTGCGGTAGGTCTGAGCGTTGAGCGAGGCAAGCGTCTCGGCGATCGGCTGGCCGGCTTCCCGCGCACCTGTGACGAAAACGGTGATAAGGTGGTTCCATGCGCCCATGGCCGGCGGCGCCTGCATCCTCTTTACCAGTCTCGACCGTCGCCAGCTTTCGTAGCCGGCAGTTTGAATCTCATCTTGCGGCACGCTGCGACCCCGACGCCCAAGCGCTTTCTTACGCTCTAGAACATTGGTATCGAGGCCTCAAGCCGCCTTGTCGCGGACCTGGTAATCCTTGACCGCCGTGAAGCGTATCGTTTTCCAGCGCTCGGCCTCGTAGTTCAGCGAGAAGGCGTGCTGGGCGAGGAAGACCGGATCGTTGTCGAGGTCGCGGGCAATGTCGCCGCGATGGCCTTCGATGAAGCGCTGCACTTCCGTCTTGTCGTCCGCCGATATCCAGCGGCAGACCGAGAAGCGCGACATCTCGAAATCCACCGGCAGCGTGTATTCGAAGTTGAGCCGCTCCTTCAGAACGTCGAGCTGCAGCGCGCCGACGACGCCGACGATGGCAGGCGAGCCATCCTCCGGCGAGAACAGCTGCACGACGCCTTCCTCGGCCATCTGGTGCAGCGCCTCCTTCAATTTCTTGGCCTTCATGGCGTCGCCCAGGCGCACGCGGCGCAGGATTTCCGGCGCGAAGTTCGGCACGCCGCGGAACAGGATTTCCTCGCCCTCGGTCAGCGTATCGCCGATGCGCAGCGTGCCGTGGTTGGGGATGCCGACGACGTCGCCGGCAAAGGCCTCGTCGGCGGTGACGCGGGTGCGGGCGAAGAAGAACTGCGGCGCCGAGAGCGACATCGGCTTGCCGGTGCGCACCAGCTTGGCTTTCATGCCGCGCTCCAGCCTGCCGGAGCAGACACGGACGAAGGCGATGCGGTCGCGGTGGTTGGGGTCCATGTTGGCCTGGATCTTGAAGACGAAGGAAGTCATCTTCTCCTCCGTCGCCTCCACGGTGCGCGTATCGGCCTCCTGGGCGCGCGGCGGCGGCCCGTAGGCGCCGAGCGCCTCGATCAGATCGCGAACGCCGTAGTTGCGCAGCGCCGAGCCGAAATAGACGGGCGTCAGATGGCCTTCGCGGAAGGCGTCGACGTCTAGCGGGCGGCAAGCCTCCCGCGCGAGCTCCAGCTCCTCGATGAAGGCTTCGCGCTCATTGTCCGGCAACAATCCCGCCACGCGGTTGGAATCCGGGCCATTGACCGGCGTGCGTTCCTTTTCGTCGTCGCTGCGGCGCACCGCGTTCTGCGCCAGGTGGTAGGTGCCTGAAAAGGTCCTGCCGCGGCCGATCGGCCAGGTGACGGGCGCGGTGTCCAGCGCCAGCTTCTGCTCGATCTCGTCCAAAATCTCGAACGGGTCGCGGCTCTCGCGGTCCATCTTGTTGACGAAGGTGATGATCGGGATGTCGCGCAGCCGGCAGACCTCGAACAGTTTCAGCGTGCGCGGCTCGATGCCCTTGGCGGCGTCGATGACCATGACGGCCGAGTCCACCGCCGACAGCGTGCGATAGGTGTCGTCGGCGAAATCCTCGTGGCCGGGCGTGTCGAGAAGGTTGAAGACGTTGTCGTCATATTCGAAGGTCATCACCGAGGTGACGACCGAGATGCCGCGCTCGCGCTCGATCTTCATCCAGTCGGACCGCGTCTGGATGCGATCCTTCTTGGCCTTGACCTCGCCGGCAAGCTGGATGGCGCCGCCGAACAGAAGCAGCTTTTCGGTCAGCGTGGTCTTGCCGGCGTCGGGGTGGGCGATGATCGCGAAGGTGCGGCGGCGCGATACCGCCTGTTCGATGTCTTCTGCCAATTTTTGGAATCCTGTCTGTGGCGCGGGCTTCTAGCAGCGCATGGCCGGCCTGTCGACAGTTTCGGGCAGATCGGTTCGGCAGCGGCCGGCAAGGCAAAAGCCCAGGCAGGAAACCCGGCGGTCTCCGCTCAGCCGCGAGGACCGTCCTGGCCGCCCCGCCTGGTGACCGAGCGTATCTGCGCGCGTTCGATGCCGATGTCGCGCAGCAGATAGTCCGGCAATTGGTAGAGCGTGGCTCGGTCCCTGCGTATCCGGACAATGCGCGCCACGAGCGCTATGCCAAAACGACCCGTTTCGACAGCTATGGCAAAAACGCGCCCGAGGGCGGACCCATTGGCGATGAATTCCTGCCCAAGGATGAACACGGTCATATCTCCTACTGATTGAATGATGTAATCGGGAGGGCCTTTTACGACCCTCCCGAGCAACTGCGGCTGTCGTCCGTCAGGACCGATCGTACCCGCAGCTCACATAAGGGTTCCAGTCGGCGAACATGCCGGCCGGGTTGTGCCGCCAATGCCAGACATGGAGCTCGTAGTAGGGATCCACCGGGTGAATACCCACCGTCGTCTTGCGCTGCAGGGTGCGGCCCAGGAATTCAGGAACGCCCTTGCCCTTCCAGTCCTTCTCGAAGACGATGTACTCCATGCCGACAAGCTGCATCGAGCCATCGGCCTCCGGTTCGTAGGTCAGCACGTCGGGCTCGCCGAGCACCAGCCTGCCGTCGCCGGCACGGACGGGATGGATGAAATGGACGCCCATCGTGCCGTGCTCGTCATGCGTCGTGCATTCGAACAACTGCTTGTAGCCGTCTGCCTTGGCGACCTCGATGTCGTGGTATTTGGCCGCCATTTCCCGGGAGCGGTTGAGCACCGGATCGGGCATGTCATGGGCCAGCGCGGTGCCGCAAAGCAGCGCCGAGGCGCCGGCGGCAAGGGCGATTTCCGCAAAGCGCTTCACGATCGACCCCCTCCCGTCAGGCGGCGTAGGCCGTCGTCGGATCGAACAGGCGCTTGACCTGCGTGATCTTGGTCGCGGGGAAGCCGCTCATCTTGGCGTGGCGCTGGATGATCGCCTCATCCTTGGCTAGGTAGACGCAAAAGGTCTTGTCGTCCGCCACGAAGGATTCCACCCATTGGATGTCCGGGCCGAGTTCGGCCAGGACTGCGTTCGAGGCTTTGGACGCGTCGCGAAGCTGCTCGCGCTCGAAGGTGCCGACCTTCGGGATCTCGCGCTCGATGATGTATTTCTGCATGTCACAATCTCCTTGATCTGAGGTTCAAATGCCGCCGAACACTCGACCAGACCGGTGCCGGTGACATGCCCGGGGCTGCTGAGGTAAACTCTCGACTTGGCTCGCCCGGGCAGACGCAGAATTACGAAAGAGGCGGCCGACAGTACTTACGCCGTCCTTATCTTGTTCTGATCCTTTGCCGATTGCCGTTACGGGATTGCTGCCGATGGGAACTCATTGCTTCGGCGACTTCGAGCTTAACGAGAGCTCTCGCGCCCTTCGCCTCGCCGGAAACGAGATCGAGGTGCAGCCCCTCGTCTTCGATTTCCTCGCCATCCTGCTGCGGCATCAGGACCGCGCCATGAGCAAGGACGAACTGCTCGAAACGCTATGGCCCGGCGTGACGGTGACCGAGGCTTCGCTGCAGCGTGTCGCGAGCCTGGCCCGAAGCGTTCTGCGCCAGGGCGGCATGGAGGCGGCGCTGCGCAACCTGCCCCGCTTCGGCTACCGTATTTGCCTCGACCAGGCAGCCACTTCGGAAAAGGGGCCGGCGCCGGCCGATACGGGCAGCAGGCGTTCCAGCCCAGGCACGCCAATCCTGGCCGCACGCGCGGCCGTCGCGGCGCGAAAATGGCACGAGGCCGCGGCCGCTTTCAGGGAAGCAGATGCCGCCGACGAGTTGCTGACGGCCGACCTCGAAGAATGGGCGCTGGCGCTGGAATGCATGGGGCGGCCCTCAGAGGCGATCCCGCTCCTGACGCGCGCGGCAACGGAACACGGCATGGCCGGCGAACGCCTGCGGGCGGCTTCCCCGGCAATCACCCTTGCCATGATCCATCTCGAGAGGGGAGAGCTTGCTGCGGCCAAGGGGTGGCACAAGCGTGCCGCGCAGCTGATCGACAAAGCGACCGAGAGCAGGGAACATGGCCTCTGGTGCTGGATGGGCGCACGCATCAAGGGCGCGGAGGCCGAGCCGGAGCATGCGCTTGCTCTTGCCGAGCAAGCTTTCGAGGTCGGCAAAAATCTCGAAGACCCAGTCGTGGAATCGCTCGGCCTTATCTATCGCGGTTTCTTCAAGCTTTGCCTTGGGGAAACAAAAGCCGGAGAAGAGGACCAGGATTTGGCCGCCGCGCTCGGTCTCTCCAGCGATGTCGACCCGATTGTCGGCGGCATCCTCTACTGCAACATCCTTTGGGCCTGCCGTAATTTTGGCGACTGGGCGCGAGCCAACCAATGGAGCCTCAGCTACGAGGGCTGGTGCAGAGGGCATGGGCTGGAGGAACTTACGGGCTCGTGTCGGCTGCATCGGGCCGAAGTGCTCGGCGTCCATGGCACGCTGAAGGAGGCTGAGGCGCTGGTGCGCGCGGCGCTCGATCAGCTTACGCTTGATGCGCCCTGGGCCAAAGGCGATGCCTTACGTGTGTTGGGCGATATCCATCTCGCCGCAGGCGATTTCGCCGAGGCGGACGCAGCCTACCGCGCGTCCCATGCCGCTGGCTGGGATCCGCAGCCAGGCTTTGCGCTGCTGCAGATGGAGCTGGGTCAGGCGGAAGCCGCATTCAGCGCCCTTGAGCGGTCGCTTGTCGGGAACGGCTGGCCGACGCTGCAGCGTCGGGGCATGGTTCTCGCCACGCTCGCCAAGGTAGCGGCGCGGACTGATCGGCTGGAGCGCGCAAAAGCGGTGATCGCCGAACTGGAAAGCGAACCGCAACGCTGGCCGATGGCCTCGATCCGGGCATTAACCGCCGAGGCCAAGGCGGAACTGTCGATGCGGGAAAATCGCTTCACCGAAGCGGTGCGAGAGCTGCAGACCGCATGCTCGCGCTGGGCCGAGATCGGTTCGCCGACCAACTGCGCGGACGCCAGGCTTTCGCTCGCGGCGCTGCTCATCCAGCTCGGCGATCATACTGGCGCGGAGTTGGAGCTCGGCACGGCGCTGGCGGTCGCGAAGAAGGTCGATTCGTCACGTCTCATGCGGCGCTGTGAAGAGCTGGCGAGCCTGCTCGCCGGGGGCCAGAAGGCAATGGCAGGCAGCGCGTAGCCCCTCCTTGCTTGAGGTCCGGACGGCGCGGTGGCATGACGGGGAAAATCTCCCCGAAGGACCAGCATGAACAGCCCAAAGCAAGTCATCGTCATCGGCGCCGGAATCATCGGCGCTTCGATCGCCTGGCACCTGACGAAAGCCAGCGCGCGGGTGACGGTCGTTTCCGACAGCGGCGCCGGCGGTGTCGCGACGCCCAATTCCTTTGCATGGATCAATGCAAGTTGGGGCAATCCCGAAACCTATTTCCGGCTGCGCATCCGCGCCATGGCCGAGTGGACGCGCTTGGCTAAGGACGTGCCGGGATTGCCGCTCGCCTGGTGCGGTGGCCTGTGCTGGGACCTGCCGGCGGACCGGCTCGAAGCCTATGCGGCCGAGCATTCCGCCTGGGGCTACGGCATCGAACGTGTCGGCCGCGAGCAGGCGGCGCGCATCGAGCCGAACCTCGCCGAGCTTCCCGATTTTGCCCTTCACGTTGCCGAGGAGGGCGTTGCCGAGCCGGTCGCTACCGCCAGGGCCTTGCTCGCCGATGCCGAGCGGCGCGGGGCGCGGATCATCACCGGAATTGTCGACAGGCTGGCGCTGGTCAACGGGAAGATCACGGGCGTTGTCGTTTCTGGCGAAACCATCGGGGCGGACGATGTGGCGATCGCTGCCGGCGCCGGGGCTCCGGCGATCGCCGCAACGGTCGACATCAAGCTGCCGATCGAGACGCCGCCGGGCCTGATCGTACACTCGCGCCCTTACGGCAAGCTGCTCAATGGGCTGGTGCTGGCCGACAGACTGCATATGCGCCAGACGGCCGGGGGCCGCATCATCGCCGGCTCCGATTTCGGCGGCGGCGATCCGGGCGAGCATCCGGAGATAGCCGCGCGCGAGCTGTTTGCGGCGATGAAAGCGATGCTGCGGGGCGCGGACGGCCTGGAGCTCGATTTCCACACCGTCGGCTACCGGCCGACCCCGGTCGACGGCTTTCCGATCGTCGGCCGCGCGGAAGGCGCCAGCGGCCTCTATGTCGCGGTGTCGCATTCGGGCATCACACTGGCGCCGGCCGTGGGATTGTTTGCGGCCCGCGAAATACTTGACGGCGAACGGGATGCGCTGTTGGCGCCTTACGGGCTGTCCCGTTTCGCCCGGTAGTCCGACGGTGGCGAGAACGGTCCCGGGACCAGCAGGGACCGATTGCCTTAACCCGCCAGTGCCAAACGTGCGATGGCCGGCGCGAAAGGCCTGATGCTGGTGCCGCCATGGGTCATGGTAACGAAGCTCGACTGCGGAATCTCGTGCCAGATGCGGCCGTCGCGATCGAACGGCTCGGAGACGATGCAGCGACCTACCCCCTTAGCGAAAGCGCCGGTGTAGAGCGTCGGCGCATGGTCGTCGGTGGCGTAGCGCACCGCGTGAAGCGTCTGGCCGTCGCTGAAGGCGGCGGTCAGTTTCAGAGACGGTTCGATGCCGGCGCGGCGCGCGGTCTCAAGCACACGGCTGGTGGCGCGCGACACCGCGCCTTGTGGATCCTCCGCCAACCCTTCGCCGATCATAAGCCGAAAGAACAGTTCGGAATCAGTGCCACCCTCGAGCTCATCGAACAAATCGTCGGCGAGCGAGTTCTCCAGCGCGCGACGGATCTTTTCGAACCCGCCGATCTGGCCGTTATGCATGAACGACCAGCGGCCCGAGACGAAGGGATGGCAGTTCATGCGGCTGGTGGCGCCGCCGGTCGAGGCGCGCACATGGGCGAGGAACAGGCCGGACTTGATCTGGCGGCCCAGGTTTTTCAGATTGGCGTCGGACCAGGCCGGCAGAATGTCGCGGTAGAGGCCGGGTTCCGGCCGATCGCCGTACCAGGCCACGCCAAAGCCGTCGGCATTGGTCGGCGATTTTGCCTCCCGCGCCTGGCGGCTCTGGACGATGAGCGAATGCGAGGGCGCCGCAATGACGTCCTCCAGGAAGACCGCGTTGCCGAGATAGGCTGCCCACCTGCACATTATCCTGTCATCCTCTGCTCGTGCGTTCTCAAACGCGCGACTGATTTCCAGTCGCCGCTGGTCGGGCGCCACAGATGACAGGGTAGGGATGTGGCGTCCTTACGCCGCGCTTACGTTTTGCTGATCTTTGCCCGGAAGGCGTCCTGGCTGAACTGCTTCAGCCGACCAATGCCAGCCCCGGATGGCGCGGGTGCAAACGGCCGGATGCTGATGCCATCCTTTGTCATGGTGACGAAGGTCGATGACGGAATGGCCTGCCAGTCGCGACCGTCCCGGTCGAACGGCTCGGAGACGATGCAGCGGCCGCCGCCCTTGGCGAATGCGCCGGTATAGAGCGTCGGCGCATGGCTGTCGGTGGCGTAGCGAACGGCATGCAGCGCCTCGCCGTCGGAAAAGGCCGCCGTCAGTTTCAGCGATGGCTCGATGCCGGCGCGGCGAGAGGCCTCGATGACACGGCCGGTCGCCCGCGAGAGCGCGCCCTGCGGATCGGCCGCCAGGCCCTGGTCGATCGTCAGGAGAAAGAATAGCTCGGAATCGGTCGTGCCCTCGCGCTGGTCGAAGACCTCGTCGGAGAGCGAGTTCTCCAACGCGCGACGGATCTTGTCGAACCCGCCTATCTGGCCATTATGCATGAACGACCAGCGGCCGGAGATGAAAGGGTGGCAGTTCATGCGGCTGGTGGCGCCGCCGGTCGAGGCACGCACATGGGCGAGGAACAACCCCGACTTGATCTGCCGGCAGAGGCTTTTCAGATTGGGGTCCGACCAGGCCGGCAGGATGTCACGGTAAAGTCCGGGCTCGGGCCGGTCGCCATACCAGGCGAGGCCGAAGCCGTCGCCATTTGTCGGCGACTTGGCTTCCTGGGCGCAGTGGCTCTGGGCGATCAGCGAATGGCAGGGCGCGGTGATGATGTCCTCGAGGAATACCGCTTCACCGAGATAAGCCGCCCACCGGCACATCGCTTTCCACCATCCATCAGGCGCGATCCATCAGAGCCTGAGGCTCCTTGGCCGCGTGCGAGCCTCTGTTATGCGTGCGTTCATAAAGCTCGCGAACGATTCGGCTCGCCGTAGTTTCGAACAGAAATGGCAAGAAAGCGTGAACGAGCGCGGCGCCCGCCGCCATCGACAGGCGCGAGCAGAACCAAGCGGCAAAGGCCATGTGACCGAAGTAGCTCTCGCCGACCTTGGCCGGGTGAGCGGTGAAGAGCGCCGTAAACCGTGTCGTCATGGTGGTCCCTCCTGCCGGGATGAGCCTTGATCGTGGGTAACTTGCCACGGGGCAAAGGTTCATCGATCTCAAATTGTCCTTGAATATGGACCGATATTGGGACATTTATCCCAATATGATCCATGAACTCGATGCAATCGATCGAAGATTGCTGGCGGAACTGCAGCGCGACGGCACGCTTTCCGTCGACCAACTGTCAGAGCGCGTGGCGCTGTCGCGCAACGCCTGCTGGCGGCGCGTCAAGCGGCTGGAGGAGGACGGCGTCATCACCGGCCGCGTGGCGCTGGTCGACGCCGACAAGGTGGGGCTCGGCCTTTCGGTGTTCATCCTGGTGCGCACGTCGAACCATGATCCGGATTGGCTGCAGAAATTCCGCGCGGCGGTGACCGGCTTCGCCGAGATCACCGGCGTCTACCGGATGTCGGGCGACCTCGATTATGTGCTGAGAGCCCGTGTCGCCGACGTCAAGGCTTACGACCGCCTCTACCAGCGGCTGATCGCCAAGGTGGCGCTGTCGGATGTGTCGGCCTCCTTCGTCATGGAGGAGATCAAGGAGACGACCGTGGTGCCGGTGGAACTGCGCTGACAGCCGCTGGAACCGGGCGCGAAAGAAAGACGTTGAAAGGCACGCTCGCGAGTTGACCGAATCGGCATTCGCGTCGATAGGAATGGGCTCATGCGCACCGCCGTCTATCCTTCCTCCGTCATCGGCCCCACCGTCGGTTTCGTCAGGCTTCCGCATGGCGAAGGCCTGCCTCTGCCGGCCTATGAAAGCGCCGGCGCGGCCGGCATGGATTTGCGGGCCGCGGTGCCGGAAGACCGGCCGCTGCTCATCCTGCCGGGAAAGCGGGCCCTGGTGCCGACCGGGCTCATCCTGGAAATCCCTGAAGGCATGGAAGGCCAGGTTCGGCCACGTTCGGGTCTTGCCTTCAAACATGGCCTCACCGTCCTCAACTCACCCGGCACCGTCGACAGCGACTATCGCGGCGAGGTGAAGGTGCTGCTGGTCAATCTCGGCGATGAGGATTTCGCGGTGACGCGCGGCTTGCGCATCGCCCAGATCGTCTTCGCCGCCGTGACCCAGGTTTCGGTCGAGGAAAGGGCGCTGGCCGGCGGCACGGCGCGCGGCGCCGGCGGTTTCGGGTCGACCGGCACCGCTTGAATGGCAATACCCAAGCTCGTTATTTTCGACTGCGACGGGGTTCTGGTCGATACCGAGAACCTTGCCAACAGGCGTCTTGCCGAATGGCTCACCGCCGCCGGTTTTACGACCACCTTCGAATATTGCCGCAGGCATTTCTCCGGCCGCAGCATGGTCTCCGTCCAGAAAGAGATCGAGGAGGCGACCGCAGTCAGGCTCGGCGCCGATTTCGTCGAACGCTGGAATGCCGGTCTGCCGGATCTTTTCTCGCATGGCGTCGAGGCGATCCCCCATGTGCGGGAGTTCGTCGACGAAGTCCGCACGGCCGGCATCGCCTATTGCGTCGCCTCATCGGCGCGGGTCTCGAAGATGCACATCACGCTCGGCCAAACCAGGCTTTTGCCTCTGTTCGAGCACGCCATGTTCTCCTCGACCATGGTCGGACGCGGCAAGCCGTTCCCGGACCTCTTCCTGCATGCGGCGAGGACGATGGGATTCGCGTCGACAGACTGCATCGTCATCGAGGACAGCGTCGCGGGCACCGAGGCAGGCATTGCCGCAGGCATGCGGGTGTTCTCCTACCACGCCGATCCATTTTCCGATCGCGAAGGTCTGGCGGCGGCCGGCGGCATCCTGTTCGACGACATGCGCGAACTTGCCGGCCTCGTGCCGATCCGCTGATCCGGCTGTACGCTTTGGGGCTCCGTGCTAGCTTGCGGTTTCCGGGGGGTGCGTTCGATGATTCTATCCCGTCTCATGTTCGCCTGCCTGCTGCTGCCCTCCTTGTGGACGGCCGCTCACGCCCAGGTCGCCGGCTTCCCCGAGTTGAACAATACGGTTCCCGGCCATCAGGACGTCACCTATTTCGATCTCGCGAGGATGGTCATCCCCGACCTGAAGGCAGGCGCCAACGGCTTCTACGACGGCAGCGCGCCAATCGAGATGCGCGACATACTCGGCGGCGACGAGGGCGGCTCGCCGCCCGATGCCACTAGCCTGTCCAATGCCGCCGTGCTCGCGGTCAAGTCAGGCGGCAAGGACCGGCTGGCGATGCTTTTCGACCTCGGCCAGTCGCAGGATAGCGCCGAAGGGTTCGCCGTGCTGGCTCTCTACGACCTGACGGGCAAGCCGAGGCTGCTCGATGCAGCGAATGTCGCAGTCGACAGGAACACCTCTTTTCGCGAACCCGGCAAGGTTTCGATTTCCGCCGGCGACGATGCCGTCGTCACCACGAGCACGCATTTCAATTCCAATCAGGGTTATGCCGGCACGATGCTGATCATGATCCGCAACGACCGCTTCTACCTGATCGATGCGATCTATACGTTCGACGAAAATTACTGCGCCTACCGGCGCACGCAAAACCTGGCTTTCCGGAGCCTCGGTGGCCGCAAGCCCTTCGCACCCATCAAGGCGACCGTGACAGACGCGACGGTACCTAGCAAGGAAAGCTGCGACGAGCCGCCGCCGAAGGCCACCACTCATGACATTTCCGTCACCTATCGTTGGGACAAGGCCAAATCGCGCTACGTCAGGAACTCCGGCGCCTTCGAGAAATTGTCAGCAGAGAACGAGAAACGCTTCTGACCGAAACGCATTCATTTGCCCGGCCCCGGCCCGCGCGATAGATTTCCGGGCACGACCCCGCTCATGATTGAGGACCCGCCATGGACAAGGGCAAGATTTTTCGCGATCTGCATGCCTCCACCTTCGTCATGCCCAACCCCTGGGACATAGGCACGACCAAGCTTCTGGCATCATTCGGTTTCAAGGCGCTGGCCACGACCAGCGCCGGCTTTGCCTTCTCGCGCGGCCTGCCGGACGGCGCCGTGACCTTCGACGCCATGATCCACCACTGCCGTGAAGTGACCGCAGCGACCGACCTGCCGGTTTCGGCCGATCTCGAACGTGGCAAGGGGGACAGTCCCGAACAGGCCGCCGAGACCATCTTCGCGGCGGAAGCCGCCGGCCTCGCCGGCTGCTCGATCGAGGACCACACCGGCGACCCCGCCAATCCGATCTACGATTTCTCGCTGGCGATCGAACGCGTCGCGGCCGCCGTCGAGGCGGCCAGGGCGCTCAAGCACGATTTCGTCTTCACCGCGCGGGCGGAGAATTTCCTCTGGGGCAAGACCGACCTCGACGACACCATCAAGCGGCTGCAAGCCTTCGAGAAGGCCGGCGCCGACGTGCTTTACGCGCCGGGCATCGGCGATGTCGAAATGGTGCGCACGATCTGCTCGTCGGTGAGCCGGCCGGTCAACGTCATGGCGCGACCGGGCTTCACCATCGCCGACCTTGCGCTCGCCGGTGTCAAGCGCATCTCGCTCGGACCGTGGCTGACCAGTTTCGCCTACGGCATGCTGGAGACGGCGGCGCGCGAGATCCAGCAGGACGGCACTTTCGGCTTCACACGGGCGGCGATGCCGTTCGGCAAGCTGCAGGCGCTGTTCGGCGGAGACGACGCCGACTAGAGCGCGTCGCGCTGAACCGGATTCAGCCGACGCGCTTTAAGTCTTTGTTTTTATGCATGTCGTTGCCCCGGAACCGCTGCACACTTCTGGGCGACATGCATTAGGGATAGACGGTTCGACGCAATTCCGGACGGAAAACCGCTCCGCACTTTTCCTGGAATTGCTCTAAGCCGGCTCCCCCGCCGAAACCGCCTTATGCAGATGCACCATCATCGCGGCCGCGAAAAGCGGCGTAAGAAGGTTGAGCAGCGGCACGGCGAGGAACAGGGCGATGACCAGCCCGGCCAGAAACACCGTGCCGGCATATTTGCGGCGCAGCGCCTTGGCCTCGGCTTCGGGGCGAAAACGCATGGCGGCGAATTCGAAGAATTCCCGGCCGAGCAGATAGCCGTTGACGATGAAGAAGGCGGCAATGTTGATGCCTGGCACCAGGAGCAAGAGCAGCGCGACGATGTTGCCGAGGACGACCACGCCGAAGAATCTGATGGCCAGCACAAGCGAATGCAGCGCCGGCACGGCGCGGCCGGGCGGATCGTTGGGATAGTCGGTCCGCTCGACCACTTCGGCGACATCATCGAGAAAGAGACCGGCGACGATCGCCGTCACCGGCGCGATGAGCAAGGCCATTCCTATCGCCAGAATGATGCCGGCGATGATGCCGCCCAGCCATCCGGCCCATGACGGCAGGCCCGGCAGCAGGGTCTGCAGCCATGGCCAGGCCAACCATTCCAGCAGGCTCTCCAGGCCGAGCCAGAGCGCGACCAGGGCGAGCAGCGTCAGCCCCAGCGTCTTCAGGAAGACGGAGCGGAATTCAGGCGAGAACAGCCGGCTGGCGGCAGCGCGGGCGGCGTCTAGGATCACGGCAGGTCCGGGCCTCTCGAGAAACGTCGCTTCGCAGATAGGCCGGCTCGATCCCTCGCGCAACCAAAGCACGTCGCGTCGACGCGCTTTGGGTTTTGTCTCGATGCATGTCGTTTATCCCAAACCCGCGTCACACTTTTGGGCGACATGCATTTTTCTAGTGCATGTCGTTTGTCCCAAAACCGCGTCACACTTTTGGGCGACATGCATTATTGCGCTAGCCTGGTCTGCCGGGCGGGAATGGTCATGGCCGCGACGCCGGCGACGACGAAGCCCATGCCGACCCAGACCGCCGGCCCCAGGCTCTCGCCGAGGAAGACGGCGCCGATGCCGACGCCGATCGGTACGCGCAGATAGGCCTGTGAGGTGGTGCCGACCGAGCCCAGCGTGTGGATCAGGCGGAAATAGATGACGAAGGCCAGCGCCGTCGAGAAGATCGACAGGCCGAGCAGTGCCAGGATCGATGCGGCCGACGGCGCAAGAGTCCAGGGCCGGTCGACGATCAGGCTGAGCGGCACGAGCATCACCGCGCCGCAAAGCATCGAACCCGCGGCGGGTAACATCGGATCGAGCCCCTTGAAGCCGCGGCCGAAGATCGCCGCCCCGGCATAGGAGACCGTCGCGATGACGATCGCAAGCTGCGCCCATAGCTGATGGCCAAGTCCGCCAAGCGCCTGCGTGCCGATGATCAGGCAGATGCCGACGATACCGGCGCCGACACCGACGAGCTTGCGCGCGGTGACGGGCTCGTGGCGCGTGATCAAGGCCGTCAGCAGGAAGGTGAAGATCGGCGATGTCGAGTTGAGGATGGTGGCAAGGCCGGCATCGACCGATCGCTCGGCGGCGGCGATCAGCGTGAACGGCACGACGCTGTTGAGGCAGGCCTGGAAGGCGAAGCGGCGCCAGGTTGCCGCATCGCCCGGCATGGCAAGGCCGCGCCAGCCGATGATGGCAAGGAGAATAGCCCCGGCGATGAGGGTGCGGGCGGCAATGAAGGTCACCGGCGGAATCGTCTCCACGCCGATCTTGATGAAGGTGTAGGAAGCGCCCCACAGCAAGGCCAGCACGCCGAGCAGCGCGAGGTCGGTGGACATTTCGGTCTTTTCGGACATTCGTGGTTCGCGCCCTTCAGCCCGTTGCCGGATCGCCCTGCTTCTAGCCGCGATGCCGGGGAAATGTTTCGACCAAGATGAAACCTTAGCTGTCAGGGTCGCTACTGTTGTGGGCCAGTTCGATGCGAGTGCTGCCGCAGCCGGCGAACAATCGGCGCCGAGGCCGTCGTCACGGATGACAATGGCGATTTTCGGGGTAGGCAAAGCAGTGCCAAGTCGCTAGACCCGCGCCCGGCCGGCATGCCAGATAGCCGGCCAGAAGCCTGATTGGCTCTTGGCGGAGATTTTGATGCCGGAATATGACGTGCTTTGCATCGGCAATGCCATTGTCGACATCATCGCGCAATGCGACGAGGCTTTTCTCGAGACCAACGGCATCATCAAGGGCGCGATGAACCTCATCGACGCCGGGCGCGCCGAACTGCTCTACAGCCGCATGGGGCCGGCGATCGAGGCTTCCGGCGGCAGCGCCGGCAACACGGCGGCGGGCGTCGCCAGCCTTGGCGGACGCGCCGCCTTCTTCGGCAAGGTGTCGAACGACGCGCTGGGCGCGATCTACACGCACGACATCCACGCCCAGGGCGTGGCTTTCGATACCGGCCCCCTGGAGGGCGAGCCGCCGACGGCGCGCTCGATGATCTTCGTCACGCCGGACGGCGAGCGTTCGATGAACACCTATCTCGGCGCCTGCGTCGAGCTCGGCCCCGAGGACGTCGAGGCCGACAAGGCCACCGGCGCCAAGGTGACCTATTTCGAGGGTTATCTGTGGGATCCGCCCCGCGCCAAGGAGGCGATCCGCCAGACCGCGAAGCTGGCGCATGCCGCGGGCCGCGAAGTGTCGATGACGCTGTCGGATTCCTTCTGCGTCGACCGCTACCGCGACGAGTTCCTCGAGCTGATGCGGTCGGGCACCGTCGACATCGTCTTTGCCAACAGCCATGAGATCAAATCGCTGTACCAGACCTCTTCCTTCGAGGAGGCGCTGGCCGCCATCCGCAAGGATTGCAGAATAGCCGCTGTCACCCGCTCGGAAAAGGGCTCGGTGATCGTGCGCGGCGACGAAACCGTCTCCATCCAGGCGACTAGGATCAAGGAACTGGTCGACACGACCGGCGCCGGCGATCTTTATGCCGCCGGCTTCCTTTACGGCTACACGACCGGACGCAGCCTCAAGGATTGCGGCGACCTCGGCTCGCTGGCGGCCGGGCTGGTGATCCAGCAGATCGGCCCGCGCCCGCGCCAGAATCTGCGCCGCGAGGCCGAGCAGGCCGGGCTTCTCTAGAGCATGGCCCCGAAAGGCTGGAAGCGGTTTTCGGGCGACATCATGCTCTTCTGCTAGATACAGAGACGGTTCGGCCCGGCGCCCCTCCGCCCTGAAACCGCGCCAAAACAACGAGATAAGGCGGATGATCGTTTCCGTGGAACGAATACCCGCCTCCTGAGCGAACCTCACGGAGCGGCGACGGCTTTCGTCCCGCAACCGCGCGGGAACAGTGCCGTTGCGTCATCGCCAACAGCCTCCGGACGGGGGCCGGCTGTCGCGGACCTGTCACGTTGGACTTCTAAAACGCAAAATAGGGTGTTCCGCGACTGACATTTCGGCGCACCAAACCAGGGGTGTGAAGATGCAAACCAGCAAGCTGCCGGGCCGCGGCGCCCGTCGCCGCCGCGTTTTTTGTTTTCCGCGATAGATTTCAGCAACCGCCGGCGCCTGGGGAGGAGCGCGGGCCGCAAGACAGATTCATGACGAGATTCCAGAACCCGCCCGACGGGATTTCACAAGAGGCTTTGGCGGGCCTTGTGGCCGAAGCAGTGCAGCAGGCGCTGACGCAGCACGGTGCCCTGCTGGACGCCGAGGCGCTGGCGTCAGCCAGCAAGATCGCCGGCCATGTGGCCGCCGCCCTCGCCTTCCTGCCGCCGGCGCAGCGCCTCGCGATCACTTCCTTCAAGGGTGCGTGGACCGGTCTTGTCGCCGATTTCTTTCGCGCGATGGCCGACAGGATCGCAAGCGACGGTTCGGCCGTGTCCGATCGCGTCTTCGAGCGCGCGCCGCTGAAACCGGAAACGACAAGGCCGACGCCTCCGCGGATCGCCGAGCGGGCCGCGGACCTGCAATCGATGCTGATCGAGGATTGGGCCGGCGAAGTCGCCGGCTCGACCTATCTGGAGGAGAAGCTCCGCATCCCGCGTTCCACGCTGCATCGCTGGCAAAGACGCGGCGAGGTGGTCGCGCTGCGCAAGGGCGGCCGCAAGCATGTGTTTCCATTGGCCCAGTTCGTCGACGGCAGGCCGGTTCCGGGGATCAGCGACGTGCTTTTGGCGATCACCAGTCCGAGGCTCGCCTGGTTCTGGCTGAGCAGGCCTTCGCCCGAACTGGACGGCCGTGTTCCCATCGAGATGCTGAGGGAAGACATGGTCGACGACGTGGTCCAGGCTGCCCGCGCCCTGCCCTGAATTGGTCACCGACGGAGCTTTCCGCGCGGATCAATTAGCCAGATAATGATCTGTCGTATTACTTTAATAATTGGCACATTTGGCACACTTTCATTTTCTATGGCGTTCAATTGTATTGATTGTGCAATATGTGCCAATTTTACAAATATATGACGTGATATTTGGGCAACAAGACCTTTATAAGAGTCAAAAAGCCTCCTTTAAGACGCAATCTCTGTTGTGCGTTACCATCGATTAGGCCATGTCCAAAGCGAAGAAGCGGCGCCGGTGCGCGCGTTTTTTCGACGATGGGGACGGGGGTGGCACAAGCCGAACGGCATGTCAGGCCTGTCTTGAACCTTTGACTGGAGATTCAAGAAAATGAACATCAAGAGCCTTCTTCTCGGCTCCGCCGCGGCCCTGATCGCGGTCTCGGGCGCCCGCGCCGCCGACGCGGTGACCGTCGCCGAGCCGGAACCGGCCGAATACGTCAAGATCTGCGACGTCTACGGCGCCGGC
>RXJA01000241.1 GCA_003963455.1 Hyphomicrobiales bacterium | reverse complement strand
GGACCATTCGGCAAGCCGGCGTTGATCGATGCCGAGCAGCGATCTTGCGGCGCGCAATTGCGGTGCGGTTATCACCGGCGACCCTCTTGTTCAGTTCTGAGATATGAGGTCTCGGTGCTTTACCCTACATAAAAATGTTCTATCGTCAAGTATTGATGTTTCAAACATCTATGTTGATGGCGGCGCGCACGATCGAGCCAGGCCAGCGCTGCCCCGGTCGGGCGAAGCCAAGTGTGATCAGAGCGCTGTTGGTCAGGGGATGATTGCCGACGATCCTGGCCGGCGGCCCGGCAAGCGGGTCAAGCGCAGGCCGGAACGGTCCACCGGTCGAGGAATCTTTTGAAGGCGTGGACGAAGCCCGCTTTCGTCGTGATCCTTCGCGCCCCGCTCAGCCAACCGCCTTGGCCGCCGCCCTTCCGGCACTGCGGCCGGAGAAGATGCAGCCGCCCAGGAAGGTGCCCTCCAGCGCCGCATAGCCATGCACGCCGCCGCCGCCGAAGCCGGCCACCTCGCCGACGGCGTAGAGCCCCGGCACCGGCTGCCCGGCGGTGTCGAGCACACGGCTGTCGAGGTCGGTCTGCAGACCGCCCAGCGTCTTGCGGGTCAGGATGTTGAGGCGCACCGCGATCAGCGGGCCGTTCGCCGGGTCGAGCATCTTGTGCGGCTTGGCGGTGCGGATCAGCTTGTCGCCGAGATAGGTGCGCGCGCCGCGCAGCGCGGTGATCTGCGCGTCCTTGGAGAACGGGTTGTCGAGCTGCCTGTCGCGGGCGCGGATCTCGCGCTCGACCTGGGCGACGTCCAGCAGCGGCTCGCCGCCGGCCAGCGCGTTCATCCTTGCCACCAGCCTCGCAAGGTCGGCTTCGACGATAAAATCCTCGCCCTTTTCCATGAAGGCTTTCACCGGGCCGGGAATGCCCGATGTCGCGCGGCCCAGCACCTGCCGCCAGCTTTTGCCGGTGAGGTCGGGGTTCTGCTCTGAGCCCGACAGCGCGAACTCCTTCTGGATGATCTTTTTCGTCAGGATGAACCAGGAATAGTCGAAGCCGGTGCCCATGATGTGGTTGAGCGTGGCGAGTGTGTCGAAGCCCGGATAGAGCGGCACCGGCAGCCTTTTGCCCCGCGCGTCGAGCCACAGCGAGGACGGGCCGGGCAGGATGCGGATCGCGTGGTCGGTCCAGATCGGTGACCAGTTCCTGATGCCCTCGACATAGTGCCACATGCGGTCGCGGTTGATGATGGAGCCACCGGCAGCCTCGGTGATCGCCAGCATGCGACCGTCGACATGGTCGGGCACGCCGGTGATCATCCGCCTGGGAGCGGTGCCCAGCCGCGGCGGCCAATTCTTGCGCACCAGCTCGTGATTGCCGCCGATGCCGCCGGAAGCGACGACCACCGCTTGCGCGTGGAGTTCGAAATCACCGGCAACCGCGCGCGAGCTCTTGCGGCCGCGCTCGACGCTGCTCGGCTCCAGCGCGTCGCCGCGCACGCCCGTGACGGTATCGCCGGTGCGGATGATCTCGTTGACCCGGTGGCGGAACCTGAATTGGACGAGCCCGCGCTTCTCCGCTTCGCGAACGCGCAGCACGAAAGGTTCGAGCACGCCAGGTCCGGTACCCCAGGTGACATGGAAGCGGGGCACCGAATTGCCGTGCCCGGTCGCGTTGCCGCCGCCGCGCTCGGCCCAGCCGACGACGGGGAAGAACTTCAACCCGCGCTCGATCAGCCAGGAGCGTTTCTCGCCGGCGGCGAAGCCGACATAGGCCTCCGCCCATTTGCGCGGCCAGAAATCCTCCGGACGGTCGAATGCGGCCGTGCCCATCCAGTCCTCGAGCGCGAGGTCGTGGGAATCGCGGATGCGCATGCGCCGTTGCTCGGGCGAATCGACCAGGAACAAGCCGCCGAACGACCAGAAGGCCTGGCCGCCCAGCGATTGTTCCGGTTCCTGGTCGACGATGATGGTTTTCCTGCCGGCCTCTGCCAGTTCGGCCGCGGCGACGAGGCCCGCCAGCCCCGCGCCGACAATGATCACGTCCGCATCAGCCATCTTTCCTCCCCAAGGCTTGGCCGGCAAAATTTATGGCGGTGTTTAGACCTTCTCCCAGCCGTCCTTCTCGCCGGCGCGGAAGATGGCGTCGATGACCTTCTGGTTCAACACCGATTCCTCCAGCGTGAAGACGCGGTCCTTGCCGCCCCGCGCGGCGCGCACGAAGGCCTCGCATTCCAGCCGGTATTGCTGCGTGCCCGGGAAGCGGAGCACCTGTGCCTCGGTGTGGTTCTGGTTGTGCAGCTCGATGCGGTGGTGGTCGTAGAGCCCGGCGTTGAATGGGGCGAAGACCTCGATGAATCCCTTCTCGCCGTGGAATACCATCACCTGCCGCGCCGCCATCTGCGTGGAGAGATAGAAGGACAGTTCGAAGTCGCCGAAATCGGCGCGGATCGAGGAATAGATGTCGGTGCCGAAAGTCTTGTCGCGCTCGATCGTCGCCTGCACGCGCAGCGGCTCCTTGCCGGTCGAGAAGCGAGTCGAGACGGTCGGGTAGACGCCGATGTCGGGCAGCGCGCCGCCGCCGAGGTCGAGCTGGTTGCGCATGTTCTTGGGGTCGACATTGTAATAGGAGAACGCGCCCTGCACATGGCGCAGCCGGCCGATGGCGCCGCCGGCGATGAGGTCGCGCACCTTGATCCATTGCGGGTGGTAGACGACCATGAAGGCCTCGCAGACCAGCACCTTCTTCGCATCGCGCAGCTTGATCAGCGGCGGGATGTCCTTGGCGTCGAGCGCGAGCGGCTTCTCGACCAGCACATGTTTTCCCGCCTCGATCGCCTTCGCCGTCCATTCGACATGCTGCGAGGTGGGCAGTGGGATGTAGACGCCGTCGACCTCCTTGGAGGCAAGCAATTCCTCATAGGAGCCGAAGGCATGGCGCGCGCCGAAACGCTCGCCCAAAGCCTTGGCTTTCGACAGGTCGCGGCTGGCGATTGCCGACAGGATGCCGTTCTCCGACTCCACGATTGCCGGCAAAAGCTGTTCGCGGCCGATCTTTGCCGTCGACAGAACACCCCATCGGAACATCACGCTTCTCCATGTCGATTTACAGGCGACGAGGTTTGCCCGAAATCGACGGAAAAGCCAATCGCAGACGCTCCGTGCAGCTTGGCGTATGCATTGCTCAATGTAGCGCCGGTCGACCCCCACTCCGTCTCGGCTTCGCCGAGCCACCTCTCCCCCGATCGACGGGGTAGAGGAAAGGCGCCAGGCTTTCTGCAGTCAACGCTCGTCCGGCACGCTCCCTTCCTTTCCCTCCCGAGGGGGGAAAGGTGGCGCTGCGAAGCAGCGACGGATTGGGGGAACCACCTGGCAATCAAGCCTTCGGCCGATCAGTCACGCTAGTCACGGAACACGAGTTCGTAGCGTAGCCCGGCTTTGCCGGGGGAGAGGAAATGGCCGCGCTTCAGCCCCTCTTGCCCATCAGCGTCATGTTGAAATCGACGACATTGGAATAGAGCGGCGTGCCGACATCCATGCCGTAGCGCGACCTCAGCACCTTGCCGGTGACGTGGAATTTGATGGTGCCGGATTTCAGCCCGTCCAGCTCGGCGCTGAACTTTTCCGGGAACGTCTTGCCGCGCGCCGTCAGACGGCCGGTCACCAGCGCCGTCGTGTCGCCGGTGCGGGTCACGCTGGTCGAGCGGAACTGGATTTCCGGATTGTTGGCGGCGTCGAACACCGCGTCGGAACGCAGGAAGGCGTCGATGCGGCCCTGGCCTGTGCCGACGCTTTCGGGATAGATGGTGAGGTCGACCTTCGAGCGCCCGACATCGCCATTGTCGATGCGGATCGTGCCCTTGAAGCGGCCGAAGGCGCCGTCGAAGCCGCCGCCGCCGGCCTTGCCGATGGTGAAGCGGATCGAGGAGCCCGACGGGCTGATCGTATAGCTGCCGGCGGCGTCGCTGAGCGCCACCGCGGCAACGGCGGGCACGGCAAGGCAAGCGGCGAAAGCCGCCAATGCGAGGATGCGCGCATGCATGGGAGTGATCCTTATCTTGAGCCAGCGCATTGCTGTCATCTCGCCGCATCAACGAATGACCGGCCCGCTCTATTCCCTGTTTGACGAAGGTGTGATCATGCGCGTCAGCACGCTGTCGCGCAGCAGGAAATGGTGGCGCAGCGCCGCGGCCACATGCAGCGCCACCAGCGCGATTCCGGCGTAAGCGAGATACCAATGCGCTGAAGCCCAGAAGCTTTCGGAGGCATCGGATTCGGCCAGCGGCAAATTGGGCATCACGAACAGATCGAACGGCATGGTCGGGATTTCCAGCGTCGAGACGGAAACCAGCGCCCAGCCGGAGAGCGGCAGCGCGATCTGGAAGGCGTAGAGCGCAAGGTGGGCGAGGGGTGCGCTCCTGCGTTCAAATGCTCCCACTGAAGCCGGCAGGGGCGGCGCCGCATTGCCGAGCCGCCAGGCGATACGCAGGATGATCAGCCCCAGAAGCAGGAAGCCAAAGGATTTGTGTAACTGGATCAGCTCGAAGGACGTCCGCTGGCTTGTCGTGCGCACCATGACGACGCCGAGCACGAACTGGCCGATGAAGATCAAGCCGATCAGCCAGTGAAGGACGATCATCGCCCAGCCATAGCGGGTGGGGGTGTTGGTGAGGGATGCCTGCATGGTGCGCAAACGCTCCCGCTTCCGGCT
>RXJA01000214.1:1106-5570 GCA_003963455.1 Hyphomicrobiales bacterium | reverse complement strand
CATCCTGCGCTCGCACCAGAACAGCAAGAGCAAGGGCGGCAAGTAGTCTGCTGGCGAATGCGGTTGAAAACCGCCGTCCGTTTTGACGCTGGGCTTGAATATCGTTTCATAAACCGCTGAAATAAGGCGCGATTCGGTATCATGCGCCGCACCGTGGTCCAGTGTGGAGGATTGGCCCATGGACAAGAGCCCCGATGCTTTCCGCACCATCAGCGAAGTCGCGGAAGATCTCGATCTGCCGCAGCACGTGCTGCGTTTCTGGGAGACGCGCTTCACCCAGATCAAGCCGATGAAGCGCGGCGGCGGCCGTCGCTACTATCGGCCGCAGGATGTCGAACTGATCAAGGGCATCCGCCATATGCTCTACGACCAGGGCTACACGATCAAAGGCGTGCAGAAGCTGCTGCGCGAGAACGGCAACCATTTTCTGGTCGCCATCGGCAATGGCGACATGGCCGCGGTGGAGGCGATCGCCCAGCGCCGCCAGGCCGAGCAGGTGCCGCTGACGGCGGCCGCGCAGCCGCGCGGCGACGAGGATGCGCTGGTCGGCCAGCCGAAGGTGAAGCCCAGCCGCCGTTTCTTCGGCCTCGGCAAGAGCGACGACGAAGGCCCGGTTCAACCCGACTCGTCGAAATTGTCGCGTGACAATCGCGCCTTGCTTCAGGAAGCGCTGTTCGATCTGCTCGAATGCAAACGACTGCTCGACCAGGTTCGTTGAACGCTCGTCATTCCACTTGATGCCGCGCGGCCGGTCCGCCGGAACTGGTTCGTCGTCCGCGCGTTAGGCCTTCTCGAAGAGAAGGACAACAAGCATGGCATCGTTTTCGACCCTCTCCGACCTTGATATCGACAAGCAGGTGGCGGCGCTTTCGCGGCAGTTGCATGATCTCAAGAAGGTTTTAGCCAAGCGTGGTGACGCCTATTACGAGGACGGCCGCGAGGCGGCGTCCGACTATTATTCGCAGCTGTACGACCGCTTGCACGAGGCGCTGCCTGCAATCCGCCGCAGGGGCAGGGTGATCGAGCGTACGGCGCGCGATCATCCGGCGACGACCGCCGCCGTCGGCCTGGTCGTGGTCGGACTGCTCGCCGGCCTTCTTATCAGCCGGCGCTGATCGCTCGGAGATATTGAACAGAAATGGCGGCCGTCCTCGACGGCCGCCATTTCCGTGCTGCTTGGTTGCAGCCGATCAGTTCGCGAGCTTGAGCCGGGTCTTCGGGTCGACCTTCATGACCTGGCTGCACTTGCCGTAGACAGTGCCGTTCTTGTCGGTGGCGTCGGTATAGGTGCCCTTGCAGTCGAGCTGCAGCACCAGGCACGAGCCATGGCCCTTGCAGACGGCGCCGCCGTCTCCGGTCGGGTGCGTGCCCGCGAAAGCCGGAGCCGAGGCCGAGCCGAAAGCCGAGACCACGAGAGCCGCGGCAAGGGTAACGCGCTTGAAGTTGGTCATTTGAGCATTTCCTTCCATTGGTTGTAAGGGATCGCCATGCTGGCGTCCCGCGGGTTGAGGAGCGCCTTGGTGGCGCCCATGACCGCTTAGTGTCGGTCCCGATCGGAAGGTTCATGTGCCGCGAGCATTTTATTCGGGTGACGGTGTCCGCATTCGGTCGCGAAGCTTGTTCGCGCCTTGCATCGAGCACCTCGCGCGGAGCGCCGCGGCATAGAGGCGGCTCACGCCCCGATGGCGTCGCCTGAGATAGGCCGAGTCTTCGAGCCGCCACAGCCGTGCCAGCCGGTCGGCGATTGCGGGATTGGTCCACGTGCCATAGCCGGCGGCGGTATAGATGCATATCTCGCCGGCGTGGAGACCTTTGTCCGTGACCAGAAAATCCACCCTGACATGGTCGAGATCGCCGGCGATCCTTGGCGCCAACGCTATGGCCTGACGAACGAAGTCGAGCAGCCTGGAGGTCAGCGGCAGCGCCTGATCCTCGCGCGGATAGTCCGGGTCGCGACCAGGCAGCGGCATGCCCTGACCATCGAACAGATGTGATCGCTCGGCAAGCTTGTCCTCGGCCCAGACATGGCTGACGATGCCGCTGCAGACATGAACCTTGATGTCGGTGGCGATCGATCCGCTTGCGAGATCAAGCCGCTCTTCGACGAAGAGCGCGCGATTGATCGGCCAGTAGGCCCATTCGCCATTGCGCCGTCCGTAAGGTTTGTCGAGCCATCGCCTGGCCTTGCGGATGATTTCCGCTCTCTCGGGGCGGCCTTCCGAGACGAAGATGTTCATCGCGCAGCCGTGGTTCGGCTTCACGACAACGCCGCCGGACGGCAGGTCCACCGGGAGGTCTTCAGGGTGTCGGCCGGACCATAGTGTTTCAGGTACCGGCAACTCAGGGCAGGCAGCACGGATATAGGCCTTTGCCGCCAGCTTGTCGGTCAGCGTCACGAACAGCGGATTACGGTCGACGATCTTCCGCCACAGCATCAGTTCGTTGTAGCGCGACGGAGCGGCGGGATTCGGCAGATAGCCGAGCCTCATGGCGAAGCGGGTAACAAGAGCCGGATGGCGAAGCGTCAGCACGATGCGCGCGGCCATCAGCACCCAGCGGTGTCTCGCCGGCAGGTCGGCACAGGTTCCCATCATGCAAAGTCCGGAGCGCGGTTCGGCATCACCGGATGCTTAATCAGAAGAACTCCGATGGGAAAGCCGGCGCGCTCGAAACAGCCAAGGCCTGCCTTCCCATCGGCAAGACGGAAGGATCAGGCCTTCTTCGGAGCCATCTTCTTGTGGTGATGGTGGTGATAGTGGTGATGGTGGACGCGATGATGCTTGCGATGATGATGGCGGTGGTGCTTCTTCGCCGGAGTTGCGGCGTCAGCGCTGGTGGCGCCGAGGATCGGCATGGTGAAGGCCAGGGCCAGAGCCAGCCCGAGCGCGGAGAGGAGGGACTTCTTCATGACTTCGTTTCCTTTTTACGCGGGCGTTTCGAGATTCACCGGACCAAATCGGTGACCCAAGCCCCGCGATGGGAACTATCCTCCTGGTTTTTTTCGACAATTTTTCCCAAGTGTAGATTTTTGTTTCTGGATTGTTTCCAAGGATTCCCTCTATCGCCGTGCGCACGGCCCAACGGGCGGCGGATGAGGCGATCCCTGGAAATCCGCGAATGCGAACTGGTCGGGCCGCGGCGCGGGTGACCTCACATCGGCGGCGCGACGCCGTGATTCCCGACCACGACCCGATTCGCGACGAGCTTGCCGTCGCCGCCGCGCTCGGCGTTGACGAACACCGCGACGCCCGGCGTGAGGTCCGCCGGCGTGGCCGCGGCGAATGTCACGATCGGTGTCGTCTGCGGGATGGCGATCTGTTTCTTCTGGCCATTGTCATAGGTCAGCGTGACCGTGCGGCCTTCGATCTCGGCGACATCGGCGACAGTGCCGTTGGTCATACGGCTGTTGGGCTGCAAATCCCAATCGCGGTCGCCTTCTCCCGTGCCCTTCAGCGCGGCCGGAAAGATCACGACTTCCAGCGCGCCGCTGCCGCCATCGGCCTTTGATACCGACGCGATGCCGAGGAAGTCACCTTGCTTGATATCGGCAGCTGATGCCTTGGCAACGCCCGAGATCTTCCACCCGTCGGCAAGGGTGATCGCATCGGTCTTGCCGTCGCGGTCCTTCACCGTCAGCGTCGACCCGGCAAGGCTGACGACAGTGCCCCGAACACGCGAGGCATCCGCCGCCCATGCGTCCGTCCCGCCAATGACGCTTGAGATCGTGCCGAGCACGATCGCGAATAATTTCAATTTCATGGCATCCGATCCTTCCCTGATATGGCCGGCGCCGCTTCTCGACTGCCAGCGACAGCAAGCTAACGAACCGAGGCGTCGAAAATGCCGGCGAATCCGGTCGCGGGACCTTCAAATGAACTTGATCGAGCGCCGCGCTTCCTTACATGTATGAAGCCTGAGGCATTCGGCCGTACGCCGCTTCACGATGGCGTGACGCCGCATCGGTGCTCTTGGCAAATCATTTGTTAACGAGCATTCTCCCGCCCGTCTCAGGCAACGCCCAATTTCATCGGACCTGTTTCATCTCAAGGAGTTGCCATGCCCAACACCGCACGAAACGCTGTTTCCAACGACATCATTGCCGCGTCCGGCCTCAATCCACTGAAAGCCGCTCGCGAAACAAGGGGATATACAATCGAGGAACTCTCTTTGACCTGCGGGCTGGCCGTGGGCGAGATCGTCGATATCGAGGACGGCAAGGACGCCGATCCCGCCAAGCTCCGGCGCATCGCTTCCGCGCTGCAGATGCCGGAAGAAGAATTGATCAGGGTGCCCGCCGCCGAGAATCGGCCCACGCATCAGTAAAGGCGCGAAAAGCGTCCATTCCAGCCCGCCGAGGTTTTGCCCGGCGGGCTTTTTGATGCCTGCAAGACGGAAGCGCTGGCTCTTGCCAACAATGGCCGCGCCATGCAAATCGCCGATCGATGTCGTCCGACAGACCTGACG
>RXJA01000214.1:0-1056 GCA_003963455.1 Hyphomicrobiales bacterium | reverse complement strand
GGCGACGAGACCATGCTGGTCGTCACCAGCGGCGTCGCCAGGCTCGACAACCGCAAGTTCAAGGACAGGATGGGCGGCAAGCCGCGCATGCTTGGTGCAGAGGAGGTGCTGGCGGTCACCAGCCATCCTCCGGGCGGCGTCTGCCCGTTCGGCCTGCCCGCGCCGCTGCCGATCTATTGCGACCTGTCGCTCGAGCCTTTCGACGAAGTCGTTCCCGCGGCCGGCGCGACCAATGCCGCGGTGCGCATCGCGCCGCGGCGCATGGCCGATCTGGTCGGCGCCATATGGGTCGACGTCTGCCAGTAACAGACAGCGCCTGGATATCCCTTCGCGTTTCGCGAAAAGCCTGGTGTGCGGCTCGACCGGCCTCCGTTTGGGGGCGCTTTCGCTTCCATTTGGTTTTGACGGCGGCGCTCGGTGTCCGCGCCTTTCGCCGTTGCGCCTCGACCAACTGGAAAAGCGTCGACTAAAGGCCAAACATTTGGACATTAGTCTTGACAGAAATACAGATGTTCAATACCCGTCAGGCAACCAAACAGCATGCGACATGGGAGGAATAAGCGGCATGGCTTCCAATATTTCGTTGACGGGCCTTGCCCGGGATCTCGATGAACGCGGCAAGTCCGGCAAGCCCATCCGCATCGGCCTCATCGGCTCAGGCGAGATGGGAACCGACATCGTTACCCGCGTCGCCCACATGTCCGGCATCGAGATCGGCGCCATTTCCGAGCTCAACCTGCCTGCGGCCAGCAAGGCCGTCGATATCGCTTTCCAGGAAACCGGACACGCGCGCGAAGTGTCGAACGCGTCGGCCATGACCGCTGCCATGGAGGCGGGCAAGATCGCCGTCACCAACGATTCCAGCCTCGTCATCGGAAATGACCTCATCGACGTCGTGATCGACGCGACCGGAGTTCCGGCCGTCGGCGCCGAGATCGGCCTGCGCGCCATGGAGCATGGCAAGCACCTGGTGATGATGAATGTCGAGGCCGACGTCACCATCGGCGCCTATCTCAAGGCCGAGGCCGACCGGCTCGGCGTCACCTATTCGCTGGG
>RXJA01000342.1 GCA_003963455.1 Hyphomicrobiales bacterium | reverse complement strand
GGAGATGGCGACGACCGGGACGTTGTATTTCTTGACCAGCGGCAGGATGGCCTCGAGCTTTTCTTCCTCGCCGGTGACGGAGTTGACCAGCGGACGACCCTTGGCGACCCTCAGTCCGGCCTCGATCGCGGCGGTGACGGAGCTGTCGATCGACAGCGGCAGATCGACCAGTCCCTGCACGATCTCCAGCGTCTGGACCAGCAGACCTGGCTCTGTCTCGTTCGGGTTGACCGAAGTGACGCCGGCATTGACGTCGAGCATGGTCGCGCCGCAGGCAGCCTGCTCCAGCGCGTCCTTGATGACGGTCTCGAAATTGCCGGCCACCATCTCCGCGGCGAGCTTCTTGCGGCCGGTCGGGTTGATGCGTTCGCCGATCACGCAGAAGGGCTGGTCGAAGCCGATGATGATTTCTCGGGTCGCCGAGGCGACGATGGTGCGGGTCATGCGATCTCTCCGTCGGGATATAAAGAGTTCTTTATATCGTTATCTGATTTTGTTCAAGCAAATGGTCGCCGCTCGCGCCGTCAATGCGCGGTCTTCACCATGTCCACCTGGGTTTCGGTAATCTCATCGTGCAGAATGTGGTCGAGCCGGTCGGCGACCAACTGGTCGTCGCGGCGGATTTCGCGCTTCCAGGGCTGGCGGCCCTTGAGCACGCCCGATTCATCGACGATCTCGGCGACATATTCTTCCTGGCGATAGGCCATCACATGGATGCCGGACACGCCCGGGATTTCCTTCACCTCGTTGATGATGTCGATGCAGAGCTGCTTGCCTTCCTTCTTCTGATCCTGCGCGCCTTCCAGCCGCTTGATCACCGCGTCGGGGATATGGATGCCCGGCACGTTGGAGCGGATCCACTTCGCCGTCTTGGCGGAAGCGAGCGGGCCGACGCCGCAGAGCAGGAAGAGCTTCTCGGTGTGGCCGAGGTCGCGGGCCTTCTGCATGAAGGTTCTGAACATCGGCACGTCGAAGCAGTACTGCGTCTGCGCGAACTGCGCGCCGGCGGCGATCTTCTTGCCCAGATGGATCGGGCGGAAGTCGTAAGGCGGCGCGAAAGGATTGACGGCGCAGCCGAGGAAGACCTGCGGCGGCGTCGTCAGCTTGCGGCCGGACAGGAACTTGCCGTTGTCGCGCATGATGCGGATGGTTTCGAGCAGCGACATGGAATCGAGGTCGAACACCGGCTTGGCGCCCGGCTGGTCGCCGGCCTGCACGCCATCGCCGGTGAGGCACAGCATGTTGGCGACGCCCATGGCGGCGCCGCCCAGAACGTCGCCCTGGATGGCGATGCGGTTCTTGTCGCGGCAGGCGATCTGCATGATCGGCGCATAGCCCATACGGGTCAACAGCGCGCAGATGCCGACCGAGGACATATGGCAGTTGGCGCCCGAGGCGTCGACCGCATTGATGGCGTCGACCCAGCCGTCGAAGATCTTGGCGCGGTTGTAGACGTCTTCCGGGTCGGCGCTGTCAGGCGGGTTGAGCTCGGTGGTCACCGCGAACTCGCCGCGGCGCAGCACGCGCTCCAGACGGCCGCGCGAGGTATGGCCGGGCAGGGGATCGAGCGGCAGGTGGATGCCGGCCGGGTTCTCGTCGCGCTGGCGGCCGGTCATGCCGAAGCTCCGGGATTCTGGGCCGTTTCACGCGCGGCGGCGGCCTGCGCGGTCACCCGCAGCCAAGCCGAGGTTTCACGCAGCGACTGATCAACCGGCTTCTGCACGGTCAGGATCTTGTCGCCATGCACCATATTGCGCGAGCCTTCCCAGGCCTTGACCCAGACGCAAGGCATGTCCGGTTCGACCTCGCAATTGCCGTTGGCGCGCACTCCGCCGCACGGGCCGTTGCGCAGTTGCTTCGGGCAATTCATCGGGCACGACATGCCGGTGGAGGAGAGCACGCACTGGCCGCACATGCGGCAGTCGAACATGAAGCCTTTTACGCGCTTCTCGACGAATTTCACCGGGGCTTCGACACGGCCGTAGCCGATGCCCTTCCACAGAGGGTGCAACAATAGGAAAGCGTCGGCGAACCGGCTGTAGAACCATTCCAGCAGGCGCGAATGGCGGATCGACCACAGCCGCACTGCAAAAGTGCGCTGGACGCGCCGCTGCGGCGAGACGTCGGCAGGCTTGTAGTCGGATTTCGGCGCTGCCTTCTTGACCAATGTGGCCTGGGTGACCGCCGCCCCTTCCTTGACAGGAGTCGTGTCAGACATTTTCTTTTCCGCCCGCCTTGACGAGGGCCACAAGCCGCTCGCGGTCATATTTCGCGTCGAGTTCCTGATAGGCCTTCTCTACCTCGGCCTCGAGGTCGTCGCCGACGGGGATCGGGTCGGCCTTGCGCCATTCCGCCAGATAGTCGTCGGTGCCGCCGGCGCCGGTGCGCATTGCGCACATGTCGATCGCCTCGGTGAAGCGCAGCGGCAATTCGCGCTTGGCGTTCTGTCGGCCCTTCTTGACGATGACCTGGGCAGGGATGTCGCGCCAATAGACGACGATCAGATCGGCCATGAATTCTCACTCCTCGAAGTCATGGAGCATTGCCGCAAGCGCGGTTGGGCTGCTTGTTATGGGACGACGCGCGCGCCTTCAAAAGCGACGCTGTCGATGGCGCAAAGCGTATGCCTGAATCCGTGGTGAGTTGACTACCAGATGCGCTTGGTCAGGCCGGTCCACAGGTAGAACCAGATCGTCGGATGATACCACTGCTTCGACGGCAAGCCGGGATCTATCGTTTCCAGTCTGCCGGCCAGCGCGTTGCCGACCGCCTCGACGCAGATATCGCGCGAAAATGCTGCCTGGCGCAGCGCATAGCTGGCGATGGTGTCGCCGGTCTTAGGCTTGCCGCGCGCCTGCTTCAGCACACCGCCGGTGTCGACGCCGGCATCGACCAGGTGAACGGTGGTGCCGAAGTTTTGTGCGTCGCCGGAGGCCAGCGCCCAGTAGCCGCCATTCATGCCGCGATATTTCGGGGCGATGCCGGCGTGATAGTTGAGCACCGGGCAAGGCATCTTTGCCAGCATATCCTTGGACAGCAGCCGGCAACCGGCCAGCAGCACGACGCCCGGTTTGATGCTGGTGATTTCCTTCAAACATTCCAGGCCGTTGGCGGATGGCACATGGATGATCGCCTGGCCTTGCCGCGGCTCGGTGTCGAGCTTCTCCTCGGCGATCAGCCGGTCAGTGTGGCCGGCCAGGAAGCGCTTGCCCAACCTGGTCAGCACCATGGTGCCGAGCTGGCCGACGGCCGAGATCCAGCCTTGCCGACGGGCGCGGCCGAGCAGCAAACGCTTTTTGGATTCAGGGGTTTCGAGGACGACGCTCACAGGGCCGACGCGGTCAGCGATCGCATTGACGATGGCCCAGATATGCGGGCCGCCTTCGGTGACGACCACGATCGGCCGCAAATTCGATTCCGACGCCGCCATGGCAGGCACCCGCTCTCAAGATGGGGCGCATGCTATGCGGGACGGGTTAATCCTTGGTGTGCCACAGGCTTTTCAGCCGGCGGCGAAGGCCCGGTTCAGCGCTTGAATTCCATGATGTCGAGCTTCGATTCGTAGTAGGGCGCGGGGAATTCGATCCGCCACTCGCTGGCGCTGTTGCGGAAGGCGTAGCCGACCTGGTCGCTTTCGGGGCCGCTGGCATAAGGCTTGGGCTTGTCATTGTTCACGGAGAACGAGCCCAGATAGATGGCGCGCTTTTCGTTGTCGTCGAAGAAGCGGCCGGTGGTGCGCTGCGAACCGGTGATCTTGGTAAGCCGCCAGCCGGAACCGTCGTCGGTCACCTTGCACTTGAACCAGCCATAGATGACGAGCGGGCTGATGCCGCCTGCCTTGATGGTGCGGCATTTCCAGTTGCCGGTGAGGTCCTTGTCGGAGAAGGCGACAAGCGGCCTGGCGAGCAGGTCATCCAACTGCTTGACCTCGGCAGGATCGCCGGCCTTTGCCTCCTCGAGGGCGGCCTTACGCGTGTCACCATACTTATCCAGTCGCACCTTGTCGGCGGCGGTGATCAGCTTCTGCACTTCGCCGTCGGCATGGGCCAGCGCGATCGAGCCGAGACCCATACCCAGAGACAGAAGCAAAGTCCGGACAGCCATCGAATACCCCCTCTGTAGGCACATCAGCCGGCTGCCGCCCGCGCCAGTTCGCCGGTCAGGTCGCCATAGCCGGTCGAGCGGCGCTCATAGGCGAGGCCGAGCATAACTGCGGCTTTCTCGGCCACCTTGTCGAGCTCCGGATCGTCCGTCTGGGCAAGGTAGATCAGCTTTTCGTAGTTGCCGAAATAGTCCTTGATCAGTTCGGGATGCCTGTCGAGGCCGAGCGGCTTGATGAAGAAGGCGTCGAATTGGCGGCAGAGGAAGTCGGTCATGTAGAACGACATCATGTCGCCGTCGGCCACCTTCGCATAGGCGTCCATGCCCTGATAGAAGGCGAAGCAATGCGGCCCGGCCATGCGCTCGACGCCGTGCTTCTCGATGACGCGGTCGAGCAGGCCGCCGGTGCCGCAATCGGCATAGCCGACAAAAATGTGCCGGTAGCCTTCCGCTCTGGCTTTTTCGATCGCCTTGTCCATCGCCGGCGCGATGCGGTCCGGATGAAAATGGAACTCGGCCGGCAGGCAGGTCAGTTCGAGATGGTCGAGCTTTAGCTGTTGCTTGACGGCCAAAACTTCGCGCGCAATCATCCCGCAGGCGATGACGAGCAGCCTGTC
>RXJA01000100.1 GCA_003963455.1 Hyphomicrobiales bacterium | reverse complement strand
TGCCGCGCACCGATGCCGGGGTGCGCACCATGATCTCGGACGACGTCGTCTGGCTGGCGCATGCGACGGCCCGCTACATCGAGGTGACCGGTGATGCCGGTATCCTCAAGGAGCAGTTGCCCTTCATCGACGGGCAGCAGCTTGGCGAAGGCGAGCATGACGCCTTCTTCACGCCGGAGATCACCAAGAACACCGCGCCGCTCTATGACCATTGCGCGCGGGCGCTCGATCTCGCGATCAAGCGAAGCAGCCCCGCCGGCCTGCCGCTCATCCTCGGCGGCGACTGGAACGACGGCATGAACCGTGTCGGCGAGGGCGGCAAGGGCGAGAGCGTGTGGCTGGGCTGGTTCCTGTTGAAGACGCTCAACGACTTCGCCCCTGTTGCCAAGGGACAGGGCGACACCAAGCGGGCGCAGGCCTGGACAAAGCATGCGGACGTGCTGAAGCGGGCGCTGGAAAGCACCGCCTGGGACGGCCAATGGTACCGGCGCGGCAGTTTCGACGACGGAACGCCGCTGGGCTCGCACAGTTCCGACGAGTGCAAGATCGACTCCATCGCCCAGTCCTGGAGCGTGCTGTCTGGCGAGGGTGATCCGGCCCGCTCGACGACGGCGATGGAACAGGCGACCAATATGCTGGTCGACGACGATCTCAAGATCGTCAAGCTGTTCACGCCGCCCTTCTCGAAGAGCGAGCATGATCCCGGCTACATCAAGAGCTATCCGCCGGGCGTGCGCGAGAATGGCGGCCAATACACCCATGCTGCCACCTGGTTCGTGATCGCGCTGGCCGAAATGGGCCGCACCGACGAGGCCTATCGCTGCTTCTCGATGCTGAACCCGGTCAACCACGCCTCGGACGAGAAGGCGGCGGAGCACTACCGCGTCGAGCCCTATGTCGTGGCCGCCGACATCTATTCCGGCGGAGGCAAGGGCGGCCGCGGCGGCTGGACCTGGTACACCGGCTCGGCAGGCTGGCTTTACCGCGCCGCGGTGGAAGGCATCCTCGGCATCGAGCGGCGCGGCAAGGAGATCACGTTTAGGCCCAGGCTGCCCGGGCACTGGGACGGATACGCCGCGACGCTCAAGATGCTCGACGGCGAGATCAAGGTTCGTGTCATCCGCGACAAAAAGACCAAGTCGATCTCGCTCGAAGTCGACGGTGCAAAGAAAAAGACAGCCTCTTTTGAGCCGAAAGCCGGCGACAAGACCGAGGTTGTTGTCAGGATACCCGCATAAAATCAAAGGCTTGGCTTGTTGGCCGCGCGCCCTTCGGGGCGCGCGGCCAAGCTCGTGTTTTTACTTGGCGCGGCTGCCGCGCCCGATCCCGCTCCCTGTTTTAGGGCCGGCTAAGCAAGCAGCCGGTGATTAAAAATGTGGCAGCGCGGGGAAACTGCCATTATTTTGCCGTAAGGCTGACATTTCACCTTTTATCTCAAACCGTTAGGTGATCACGTCAGATTTCGCACCGTCGTCATCTTTTGTTCGCTAAATGGGAACGGAAGCGATAGACGGGCATTGTTTTGCGACGCGTTAACCCGTACGTGTCAGGAAATGGTGCAGTGCACAATTCTGGAATTGAGCCTATAGATCCGGAACTGGGCGCATAGAAGAGTTTGGCGGAGTAGCCGAAGTGTCACTTCTGCAGATCTACTTGAGAGCTCTGAGCTATCTGGCGGCCGACAAGAAGCGTGTTGCGCTGATCTGCGGCGCCAACGTCGCGCTCGCGGCGATCGCGATCCTCGAGCCGATCCTGCTCGGCCGGGTGATTGGTGCCATTTCCGAAAAAGGCCCGGTGTTCTCGACGCTCGCCGTCTGGGCCGCTCTCGGCGTCTTCAACGTCGTCGCCTTCGTGCTGGTGGCGCGCGGCGCCGATCGCTTCGCCCATGCCCGCCGCTCCGAAGTGCTCTGCCAGTCCTTCGAACGCGTCATAACCATGCCGCTCGCCTGGCATCACCAGCGCGGCACGTCCAATTCGCTGCACACGCTGCTGCGCGCCGTCGAGACCCTGTTCAGCTTGTGGCTCGAATTCATGCGCGTACATCTCTCGACCGCCATCGCTCTGGTGCTGCTGGTGCCGACCGCGCTTGCCATGGATGTCCGCATGTCCGTCGTGCTGCTTGGCCTCGGCGTGCTCTACGTCGGCATCGGCCGCATCGTCATGCGCCGCACCAAAGCGGGGCAGACCGCCGTCGAGCGCCACTACCACACCGTTTTTGCCCATGTCTCCGACAGTGTCAGCAATGTCGCCGTGCTGCAGAGCTACAACCGCATCAGCCATGAGACCGCGACGTTGAAGCGCTACGTCAAGGACCTGCTCGACGCGCAGAACCCTGTGCTCGACTGGTGGGCGATTGCCAACGCGCTGAACCGCCTGTCGTCGACCATCTCGATGATGATCGTGCTGTCGATCGGCGCCTATCTCGTCACCCGTGGCCAGCTCCGCGTCGGCGACGTCGTCGCCTTCACCGGCTTTGCCGGGATGCTGATCGCCCGTCTCGATCAGATGTCGGCCTTCACCACCCAGATTTCCGAGGCGCGCGCCAAGCTCGAGGATTTCTACCGCCTCGAGGATTCGGCCGCCGAAGCCATCGAGCCCGATGGCCTGCGCGAGCTTACCAACGTCACCGGCCATGTGCGCTTCGAGGACGTCAGCTTCGAGTTCGCCAATTCCGGCCACGGTATCGAGGATGTCTCGTTCGAGGTTCAGGCCGGCCAGACGGTCGCCATCGTCGGCCCGACCGGCGCCGGCAAGACGACGTTGATCAATCTGCTGCAGCGGGTCTTCACGCCGTCCAGCGGCCGCATCCTGATCGACGGCATCGACACCAAGACGGTGACCCGCAAGTCTCTGCGCCACTCGATCGCCACCGTCTTCCAGGACGCCGGCCTGCTCAACCGCTCGATCGAGGACAATATCCGCGTCGGCCGCGCCGAGGCGAGCAATGACGAGGTGCACGCCGCCGCGAATGCCGCCGCCGCGCAGGACTTCATCCTGGCCAAGAGCAGCGGCTACGACACCGTCGTCGGCGAGCGCGGCGGCCAGCTCTCGGGCGGTGAGCGCCAGCGTATCGCCATCGCTCGTGCCGTGCTGAAGGACGCGCCGATCCTGGTGCTCGACGAGGCGACCAGCGCGCTCGACGTCGAGACCGAGGATCGCGTCAAGGAAGCGATCGACGAGCTGCGCCGCAACCGCACGACCTTCATTATCGCCCACCGCCTGACCACGGTCCGCGACGCCGACCTCGTCGTCTTCATGGACAAGGGCAGGGTGGTCGAGATGGGCGGCTTCACCGAGCTGTCGCTGCGCAACGGTCGCTTCGCCGCCCTGCTGCGTGCCGGCGGCCTGCTCAACGACGAAGAGGTCCGCCGCCTCAGCCGTCCGGTAACGGAAGCGGCTTAAGCGCAGCGCTCCCCTTCTCCCTTTTGGGAGAAGGTGGATCGGCGCGACAGCGCCGAGACGGATGAGGGGTGTTCCAGCGGAGTGAGACGTTGGTGTCATCTGGAACACCCCTCATCCGTCGCCTTCGGCGACACCTTCTCCCACAAGGGGAGAAGGGGAATTGCCCCTGACGCGTCGCCGGTCTATTTAGGTCGCCATGAGCGACACCACTTCACGCTTTTCTGGCTGGGCCGATATTGCCAACCCGACGCGCTTCGTCGGGCTGGCCGACAAGGTCATCCCCTGGCTGGCGGCGTTTGCCGCGGTCCTGCTTGGCGTGGGCTTGTATATGAGCTTCACGGCGCCTGAGGATTTCCAGCAGGGCATCACCGTGCGCATCATGTATATCCACGTGCCTTTCGCCTGGCTCGCCATGATGTGCTACACGATCATGGCGATCTCGGCGCTGGGCACGCTTGTCTGGCGCCATCCGCTGGCCGATGTCGCGCTGAAATCGGCGGCCCCGATCGGCGCCACCTTTACAGCGCTTGCGCTGGTCACCGGCTCCATCTGGGGCAAGCCGATGTGGGGCACCTGGTGGGTGTGGGACGCGCGGCTGACCTCGGTCTTCGTGCTGTTCCTGATGTATCTCGGCATCATCGCGCTGACGCGCGCGCTGGACGACGCCGGCCGCGCCGCTTGGGCCGCCGCCATCATCACGCTGGTCGGCTTCATCAACATCCCGATCATCAAATTCTCGGTCGACTGGTGGAACACGCTGCACCAGCCCGCCTCGGTCTTCCGCCTCGGCGGTCCCACCATCGACCCTTCGATGCTGTGGCCGCTCGGCGTGATGGCGCTCGGCTTCACGGTGCTGTTCTTCGCCCTGCATCTGATGGCGATGCGAACGGAGATTTTCAGGCGCCGCGTCACGGCGATGCGCCGGGTTGCGGCGCGGCAGGCCGAGCGGGCTTAACCTTCTCCCCTTGTGGGAGAAGGTGGCCGCGAAGCGGCCGGATGAGGGGTGCTCCAGGGAAAGCCAACGCCTCACTCCGCTGGAACACCCCTCATCCGTCTCGGCGCTACGCGCCGATCCACCTTCTCCCACAAGGGGAGAAGGAGAGGGTGCTTCTCACCCCATCCGCCCCCTTGCTGCCACCGGCAGCGTTTCCAGCACCGTGTCGCCGTTGATCAGATGCACCTGGTCGAAAAGGTTCGTCACCACGCAGCAATGGTCGGGCACCACGCGCACGCGTTCGCCGATGCGCAAGGCGGCCCCGTCTGACAGCGTGACGGTGCCATGCTCCTCGCTCAATCCGGTCACGCGGGCGCCCGGCACGCCGAGCAACTCG
>RXJA01000594.1 GCA_003963455.1 Hyphomicrobiales bacterium | reverse complement strand
CGTCATGTCGCCGACCTTCTCGTCGGCCGGCAGGAAGGTCTTCAGCGTGATCGGCGTCGCGATCTTGCCCATGCGGATGAGCTCGGACGCAACCTCGAAGATCCGGCGGTGCAGCGGCTCGTAGAAATGGCCCGGCTTGAGGAAATCGGAGACACGGTAGAAAGCGTCATTGTTGACGAGGATGGCGCCGAGCAGCGCCTGCTCGGCCTCGATGTTGTTCGGAGCCTCGCGATAAAGCGGCGTTTCCGCCGCGCCGAATTTCAGTGCCGCCTCTGCCATGATATCCCCGATTTCGATCCCGCCCTCTCGATATCAGAACGGGAAGATTCGGTGCTGACCTTTCTGCAACACTCCCCAGCCCAACCTGCTTGATGCCCAATGTTCACAGGATCGGCGAACCATCCACAGGACAGTATTCCGGTGGTTCGATTCCATTTGACTCGGCAAGACGCAATTCTTACGGGCAAGGATGGAACGAAGCAAGAACAATCTTGACGATTGACTGCCGTCGAGGATTTGTCCGGAACGGACCGACCGCGCATGTTCGCGCAGAGTAGCGCGGACGTCCGAGATTAGCCGAAACGCTCGTGAGGTCGTCATCCACGGGCGGAGCAAGGAGCGAAGCGACGCGCGCAGACCCGAGGATCCATTCCGTTACCTGTGAGCGTTGCGGCGGTTCAGAACGGCGCCTGTTCTGTGCCGCTTCATTCTTCGCGCCACGTCACGGCATGGATCCTCGGGTCTGCGCGCCGCTTCGCGTCGCTCCGCCCGTGGCTGACGAAGTTCGGGCGCTTCGGATAATCGCCAAAGCAGGCCATCCACGGATCGCCGCTGCGATCTTTCTCGATGCTGGCGTCGTTGGCGAACTGCCCTCAGCCCAGCGTGTCGCCCCAGTCCGACCGTCGCGCCGCCTTGAAGACATCGCCGTCGCGCTTGCTGAACAGTTGCTCCCCCGCGCTGCCGTCGGGCTGGCACAGTTTCAGCACCACTTTGCCGGAACCGCCTTTCGCCGGCGCGATCACCCGTACCGGGCGCGCCGGCGCCGGCTGCCGGGAAGCGGCGAGATAGATGAACTTCTCGTCCTCCCACGGCACGTCTGCCTCCTTGACCAGCCGATGCAGGCGAGAACGGGCGACGCGACGCGAAAAATGGCACCAGTCGGGCGGCGTAAGCGGGCAGGGCGCCTCGTGCGGGCAGGGCGCCAGGACATGCGCGCCGGCCCCGATCAGTTGCTGGCGCGCGGCCATGACGCGCTGCCAGCCGGCGGGTGTGCCGGGCTCGACGACGAGCAGCGTGTCGGCGGTCAGTTGCCAGAGGCGGTCGATGAGCTTCGGCAAAGAGGCGGGCGCGACTTCATCGAGCACATAGGCGATGCTGACGAGATCGGCGGGTCTGAGGCCGTCGAGGTCGATGGTCGCGTCGCCGGCGACCCACTCGGTGTGGGCGGCGATCATGCCGGATGCAAGCGACTGCCCGGCTTTGCGTACCGCGGCGCTTGCTTCGACCAACACAGCCTGTTCCAGTTCCGGCCAGGCGTCTGTCGTGGCCCAAAGCATCGTGCCAGGCCCGGCGCCGATGTCGAGCAAGGTCCTCGGCCGGAAATCCGGTCGCGCATCGGCCAGCGCCTCGAGGCTGGCGCGTACGGCGGCATAGGTGGCGGGCAGCCGCGTCGCCAGATAGGCCTTGACCGCCATGTCCTCGCCCATATGCAGGCGGCCATCGCGCAGTTCGGCGCGGTAGCGTTCCGAGAGCGTCTTCGCGGCCTGCTTCAGCGTCGGCAGCGGCACCTTCTCCAGGAGGCCGTCGACGCCTTGCCGCAACCGGGCGGGAAGCTCCATCGCTCAGGCCCCCTTGGAAACAAGGAGCATGATGTCGTCCCAAGACCGCTTGACACTTTTCGGCATCATGCTCTCGGCGCAAGCAGGATGACGGAGGCGCCGACGATGCAGAGCGCCGCGCCGGCCAAGTCCCAGCGGTCTGGGCGCATGCCTTCGATCAGCCACAGCCAGGCGAGCGAAGCCGCAATGTAGATGCCGCCATAGGCGGCGTAGGCGCGCCCCGCCGCGTCCGTGTCGGCCAGCGACAGCAGGAAGGCGAACAGCGCCAGCGAGACGAGGCCGGGGAGAAGCCAGAGCGGCGACTTCTCCAGCCGCCACCAGGCCCAGAACGAGAAGCAGCCGGCGATCTCGGCAAGCGCTGCGGCGATGTAGATGAGATAGGTCATGAAAAAGGTCTCGCGAACGAGACCTTTTTCGTAGCGTCAGCCGGCAATGGCAAGCGACAATGCGTGTCTACTCCACCGCCTTGCGGCGTCGGGTCGGCTTTGGCGCGGCGGCCGGCGCCGCCGGCTCCTGGTGGCCTCGGTCGCGCAGTTCCAGCGCCTTCTCGCATTTGGCCATGTAGTCGCGCGTCACCGGCAGCGTGTCGTTCTTCTTGGCGATCTGGAACTGGAAGATCACCAGGTCCTGCCAGCGGAAGGCGGCCTCCGAAGCGGCGAGGTAGAACTCCCACATCCGGCAGAAGCGCTCGTCATAGATCGCCTTCGCCTTGTCGCGGTTGGCGGCGAAGCGCTGGCCCCAATGCTTGAGCGTGTCGGCGTAGTGCAGCCGCAGGATTTCGATGTCGGTGACGACGAGGCCGGATTTCTCGATCGCCGGCATCACCTCGGAAAGCGCCGGGATGTAGCCGCCCGGGAAGATGTATTTGCGGATGAAGGCGCTGGTCGCCCACGGCACGCCGGAGCGGCCGATCGTGTGGAGCAGCATCACGCCGTCCGGCTTGAGCAGCGTTGCCGCCTTGTCGAAGAAGGTGCGGAAATGGTTGAGGCCGACATGCTCGAACATGCCGACCGAGACGATGCGGTCGAAGCGCTCGTTGAGCGCCCGGTAGTCCTTGAGATCGAAATGCACGCGGTCCTGCAACCCTTGCGCATGCGCGCGGTCCGTGGCGACGCCATGCTGCTCGGTCGACAGCGTCACGCCCTGCACGTCGACGTCGAAGGCCTTGGCGAGATAGAGGCCCAGCCCGCCCCAGCCGGAGCCGATGTCGAGCACCGTCTGGCCGGCCTTGAGCCTGAGCTTGGCGGCGATGTGCCGCTTCTTGGCAAGCTGCGCTTCGTCAAGCGTCATGTCCGGCTGCTCGAAATAGGCGCAGGAATACTGCATGTCCTCGTCGAGGAAGAGCTTGTAGAGCTCGCCGGAGAGGTCGTAGTGGCGCTGGACGTTGCGGCGCGAGCGCGAGGCGGTGTTGATCTGCTGCAGGCGGCGGAAGGCATGGCGCAGGCCCTCGATCGCCTTCGACCAGGTCACGTCGATGCCGCTCGAGCCCATGTTCTGGAACGCGATGCGCATCAGCCCGAGAACGCCGCCCTCGAGCACGTCGAGTTCGCCGTCCATATAGGCTTCGGGCACCGCCAGCATCGGATCGAAGGTGATGGCGCGCTCGGCATGCGTGGTCTTGATGTGGATATGCACCGGCTCGCCGCCGCCGTCGCCGAACTTGTGCGTCGTGCCGTTCGGTCCGGTCACCTTGAGGTCGCCGACCCGCACCAGGCGTTCGAGAACGTGTTTCAACAGGATATTCATGACCAAATGTCCCCTCAGTCGGATCACCCGGTAATCGGACTGGAATGCCAGATCGAAGATGCCACGGCGCGTCGCCCGCGTCCAATCGACGCGCCACGCTGTAATGTGCACAAGATATGGGGTGTCGGAAAGTTCCATTTGGCACAAAAAAGCCCGGGTCTGAGACCCGGGCGTTGGTCCAGAATCCTGGACGTGTGCGAGCCGAAGCGATGCTCCGGGGCCTATTAGGCCCTTGGATCAGTCGTTCTCTTCGCCGCCTTCGAATTCGGCGTTCGGGTCGAAGAAGTTCTCCGGCCGGGCGTTGTCGTTGATGTCCTCGCCGTAGATGGCTTCGGCGGTGGTCAGCGTCTCGCCCTTGGCCTGGCGCTCCGCCTCGTCGGCCGAACGGGCGACGTTGAGCGTCACGGTGACCTCGACTTCCGGATGCAGCGCGATCGCCACATTGGACAGGCCGATGGTCTTGATCGGCTGGTTGAGCTCGATCTGGTTGCGGTTGACGGTGAAGCCTTCGGCGATGAGCAGATCGGCGATGTCGCGGGTCGACACCGAGCCGTAGAGCTGGCCGGTTTCGCCGGCCGAGCGCACCACGATGAAGCTCTTGCCGTCGAGCTTCTCGGCGACCTGCGTGGCTTCCGACTTACGCTCCAGGTTACGGGCTTCGAGCTGGGCGCGCTGGCCTTCGAACTTCTTCTTGTTGGCTTCGTTGGCGCGCAGCGCCTTGCCCTGCGGCAAAAGGAAATTGCGGGCGAACCCGTCCTTGACCTTGACGGTCTCGCCCATCTGGCCGAGGCGGGAAATGCGCTCGAGGAGAATGACTTCCATGGTTTCGTTCCTTTGTCAGTGCCGTCGATCATTCGATCGACTTGAATGGATTGGAACAGGTCAGGAAGCTTGGCGCGGTATTGCCGCTTTGTCGCTGTCCTGCCTGTCTTGGCAGTTAGAGGCAATTGGCCCCAACTCGGGATTTGACTCCAAACCTTCGCGGCGCCCGTCGCCGTGAGGTGGAAGCGGGCGGCAGGCCGCCCGCCTTGAACTTCATCAGTCCTTAGCGGACCACGTAGGGCAGCAGGCCGAGGAAGCGGGCGCGCTTGATCGCCTTGGCGAGCTCGCGCTGCTTCTTCTGGCTG
>RXJA01000167.1 GCA_003963455.1 Hyphomicrobiales bacterium | reverse complement strand
ATCGGCCACAATGTCGGCAGCGAGGCCGAGGTCGACGCGGTGATGGCCGAGGCCGTCAAGGCCGGCGCGCGCGTGGTCAAGCCGGCGCAGAAAACCTTCTGGGGCGGCTATGCCGGCTACTTCCAGGATCCCGACGATCATCTGTGGGAAGTCGTCTACAACCCGGCCTTCGTCCCCGAGGACTGAACGGAGCCGCGCACGTCGTCGAGAGAGGAGGCCGCCATGGCTGTCCAAACCATTCAAGCGCTCGGCACTCTCTTCATCGGCGGCGTATTCGTCTTTGCCGGCATCGAGCATTTCGTGAAATTCGCGGCGATGCGCGATTATCTGGCCGCCCAGAAATTTCCAGCTCCCGCCTTCATGCTCGCCGCCGGCTCGGCGGTCGAGATCATTGCCGGTTTCCTGCTTGCTGTTGGCATAGCCCGGCCGTTCGCCGCCAGCGCCCTGGCCGCCTTCACGCTGGCGACGAACCTCATGCTGCTGCGTTTCTGGGCAAGCACGGAGCCGGAGCGCCAGGTGCTGCGCAATGCGTTCCTGATCAACATCGCCGTCATTGGCGGGCTGCTGCTTGCCGGTGCTGGCCAGGGTGTATCGACATAGGGGTCAGGCCGGCCCGACCTCTATGTCGATACGACCCAATCAGCCGGCGGCCATCGGAACGAAGTTTTACGGAAACCATTGTTTTGCCACCCGCTTGACCGCCGCCGAGCGAATCCGCACAGTGCGCGCAACCGACCTTGAGAGGCTGTCATGACTCGCTTCGCCCATTCCGCCCTTGCCGCGCTGGTTGCGCTGTCCACTCCATTTGCCGCTCCGCTGGGCTTCAGCCAGGCGGCGCACGCCGCCGACCTGTCCAATTACACCGAGGATGACGGAAGCGTCTGCGGGGAGGCATGGGTGCTGAACAGGATCACCGACCGCTTCTCCTACCAGGTGCATCACGTGCCGCACCTGCCGGACGTCGCGATCACCGATTTCCGCAACATCCGCCAGCATCGCTACGAGCCGGCAAGCGACGAATGGCCGATCGGCCGCCATTATTGCCGCGCCACCGTCAACCTGTCGGACGGCCGCGACCGCTCGATCTTCTATCTGATCGAGGAAGGCCAGGGCTTTGCCTCGATTGGCGACAATGTCGAGTTCTGCGTCTCGGGCTTCGACCGCTGGATGGTCTATAACGGCCGCTGCCGCGTCCTGCGGTAGGGCGTGCCGATATTCAGGTGATGCCGGCCTGCGAATGGCGGCGTCCTGCGCTTCCGGTGCTCACGTACTTTAAGTACGCTCCGCTCCGGTTCTCGGACACCCGTCATTCTCGACTCGGCCTGACCTGAATCTCGACACGCCCGGCGCTTCCCTTCCTAGATCAAGTTCAAGCCAGCCCGCGCCAGCAGCAACGCCTGCTCCCGCGCATTGCCCGTCAGCTCGGCGGCTCGGCGGAATTCGGCGCGGGCTTCGTCCATCCTTCCGAGCTTCGCCAGCAGGTCGCCACGCACCGTGGGCAGCAGATGCGTGTCCTTCAGGCGCGGTTCGTCCCTCAGCGTGTCGGCGATCGCCAGTCCTTGCGCCGGCCCGAAGGCCATGCCGACCGCGACCGCCCGGTTGACCTCGACGATGGGCGAGGGGGCCGCCAGCGCGAGCGCCTGGTAGTAGGCGGCGATGGCGATCCAGTCGGTGTCGGCCGCGCTCACCGCGCGGGCGTGGCAGGCGGCGATCATCGCCTGCAGCTGGTAGGGGCCGGGCGTCGGCGCGAGCGCCATCGCGCGTTTCAGTCCGTCGAGGCCGCGCCGGATCAGCGACCAGTCCCAGCGGCCGCGGTCCTGGTCGAGCAGCAGGATCGGGTTGCCCGCGCCGTCGGTGCGTGCTCCGAAGCGCGAGGTGCTGAGTTCCATCAGCGCCAGCAGCGCGATCGCCTCCGGCTGCTCCGGCATCAGCGTCGCGAGCAGGCGGCCCAGACGCATCGCCTCGTTGCTGAGATCGGCGCGCAGCCAGTCCGGTCCGGAGGAAGCGACAAAGCCTTCGTTGAAGATCAGATAGATCACCTCCAGCACGGCGCCCAGGCGTTCGCGCCGCTCTTGTCCGCGCGGCGTCTCGAAGGTGATGCCGGCGTCGCGCAATGTCCGCTTGGCGCGCACGATGCGTTGGCCGACGGTTGCCTCCGGCACCAGGAAGGCGCGCGCGATCTCCGCCGTCGACAGTCCGCCCAGCATTCGCAGCGCCAGCGCCGCGCGCTGCTCGGCGGGCAGCACCGGATGGCAGGAGGTGAAGATCAGCCGCAACAGATCGTCGTCGATGTCCTCGTCGAGCGCCGCCTCGATATCGGGCATCGCGCGCTCCAGCCCGGCAAGGTCGATCGCCAGTTCGCGATGCTTGCCGTCGATCAGCACCGTGCGGCGCAGCCGGTCAAGTGCCCGGTTGGTGGCGACCCTGGTCAGCCAGGCGGCTGGATTGTGCGGAATGCCGTCGCGGGGCCAGCGCTCCAGCGCCTGGACGAAGGCATCCTGCACCACCTCCTCGGCCAGCCCAACATCGCGCAGGATGCGGGTGAGCCTGGCGGCGAGCTTCGGCTGCTCGATCCGCCAGACTGCTTCGACGGTCCCGATGGCGACCAACCTACAGCCCGCTGAAACCTTCCGTCGCCTTCTGGACGTCCTGCGGAAAATCACTGAGCTCCTGGACGCGACGGACTTCGATCACTTCATTGCTCGAAGCGGGACAGCGGCGCGCCCATTCGATGGCCTCGTCGCGCGAGCGCACATCGATCATCCAATAGCCGCCCAGCACTTCCTTCACCTCCGGGAAGGGGCCGTCGGTGACGATCGGCTTGCCGCCCTTGAAGCTGACGCGCGCGCCCGTTGACGGCGGGTGCAGCCCGTCGAGTGCCAGGAGCACGCCGGCCCGCTTCAGTTCTTCATTGTATTTCATCATCGCCTCCACCGCCTCGGCGCTAGGCATGACGTCGGGCGCCGCATTTTCGTAGCCGCCGGGGATCATCAGCATCATGAAACGCATTGGTGTGTTGTCCTTCGTTGCTTGGTTGCAATGATACGACGAACGGAAATCGGCGGAATCGACAAGCGGTGCGAAAATAAGTTCGCGACCGCTGTGATCGATCGGAGAGGCCGGCAGCCAGCCTCCCGCCAACTCAAGCGGCCTTGCCGCCCAATAGGTCAGGCAGCTCGGCCACCCGACAGGTAGGCCGAGATCAGCTCGACGAGCTGCTTCTGCAACTCCGGCGCTTCGAGCATGTTGCGGCGCGCAGCATTATGGATCACGCCTTCGATCGCCGAGGACAGCACGCGCGCCATCGTCTCGGTATCCTTGCGGCGTTTGCGGTACTGCGCGACAGCCGCCGTATAATATTCCAGGTAGCGCGCCTGGAACGAGGCATGCGCGGCGCGCGAGCCACGGTCGCCGGGCGCCTCGTCGAGCAGCACCTGGTGCAGCGTCGGATGGATCGAGTGCGCGCCGATCATGCCGCGCACCAGCTCGCGCGCGAACTGCCTCAGCGGCTTCTCCTCGGCCGCCGCTTCGCGAATCACCGACAGCACATGGTCGAAGTGGCGGCGCCGTATTGCTTCGACCAGAGCGAGCTTGTCGGGGAAATACTGGTAGAGCGAACCGATGCTGACGCCCGCGGCCTCCGCCACCTTGTTGGTGGAGAAGCCGGCCCAGCCGAGCTCGCTCAGAACGTGAGCACCGGCTTCGATGATCGCCTCGACGGTGGCGATCGAACGCGCCTGGCGCGGCTGCTTGCGCATGCGCGCGGCCGGCTTTGCAATGCGAGTAGACATGCTGGCCCGTCTCCCGAGAATATAAACAGGATACTCACATTCATTTCACCAACGCAAATGGGGTCGCAAAGATGAGCGCCAAGACCTTGCTGAAGGGCATGCTTGCCTATCAGGCCTGGGCCAACGACGAGCTCGTGGAAAAGCTTGCCGGGACGGATCTGTCCCGCTTCGCCACGGAACGCGACGCGGCGATCCGCCTGATGAACCACGTCCATGTCGTGTCGCGGATCTTTGCCGCGCATCTGATGGGCGTCGCCCATGGCTATGCGAGCGACAACACCGATGAAACTCCCGAACCGGCGGGGTTGCGAGCCGCGTTGGCCGGGGCCGACGCCTGGTATCTGCGCTACATTGAAACCGTTTCGGAACAAGAGCTTGCCGAGCCGGTCGCCTTCACCTTCATCGACGGCGACAAAGGTTGCATGACGAGACAGGAGATGCTGAGCCATGTCGTCCTGCACGGCAGCTACCATCGCGGCGAGATCGGCCGCATGCTGGCGCGGATCGCGGTCGCTCCGCCCTGGGACACTTACGCCGTCCATTTGCATCGCACCGAACCGGCGCGTCGCCGGCGGACAAATATGAGCTTGTAGCTCACATATGAGGCGCAAGCTTTGCTGATCCCGCACGGCCGATTCATCTGTAGATGTTTGCGCTGGACAAGATCAGGGGTTCACTCGGAGGCTTCTCCTCTATTATGAGCACATGGCTCACATTCGGATGTAAAAGCTATGCTGCGGCTGAATGGATGATCCGGCGATAGAAAGCCCGTGAAGATCTCCATGGGCGGGACGTCACTTCGAAAGTGATAGATTCGCTCACAATTTTTCGACGGGACGCATCTTCGCGCGCTTCGTGTAACCAAAATTCAATAACTGAAAATCATTGTGTTGCTTCGCTGGCTAGACAGTCGCGAGTCAGATATGCATGAGCACGCCGGGTCACTCAC
>RXJA01000433.1 GCA_003963455.1 Hyphomicrobiales bacterium | reverse complement strand
GCCAGCGGCCATATCAGCCACGGATGCGGATAAAGCTCGCGCACCGCCGGGCTGTCCATATAGAGCGCCAGGACCAGCGCGGAGGAGAAAGCCGACGCCATGCCGGCCTGGGCGACGATTTCCTGGTCCTCGGTGCGATAGCCGCGGCCGGCGATGCGCTCGCCCGGCGGAATGGCGGTGGTGCGCAGTTCGACGAAACGCTTCACCAGCGCCAGCGACAGGAAGAAGAAGATCGAGAAAGCAAGCAGCCAGAAGGAGACGTCGACACCTGTGGCAGCCGCGCCAGCCAGCACGCGGATCGTGTAGAGGCCTGCAAGCGTCAGCACATCGACCAGAAGCATGCGCTTCAACGACAGCGAATAGGCAGTGGTGATCGCCATATAGCCCAAAAGCACGCCAAGGAATTCGATCGGAAGGAAGAGGCTCGCGGCAATGCCGATCGCGAGCAGCGCCACGATCGCGCCCATGCCGAACGGAATGGACAAGGCGCCGCTGGCGAAAGGCCGATTGCGCTTTGTCGGATGCTTGCGGTCGAGCGCAAGGTCGAAGAAATCGTTGAGGATGTAGATGGCGGACGCCACGGCGCTGAAGGAGACGAACGCCAGCAGGCATTCCCAGATCATGTTCGGGTTGAAGTACTCGTGCGACAGCACCATTGGCACGGCGATCAGCGCGTTCTTCAGCCACTGATGCATACGCAGCATCTTGATGTAGGTCCTCAGCGTCGGCTTTGGCGCCGGCATGGCCTCGGCTTGATGCGCTGCCTGCCAGCGCCGGGCGCTGCGGTCGGGCGCCACCACGAGGGCGTTGCGCGCCGCGTCGAACACCTTGAGATCGTGGCGACTGTTACCGGCATAATCGAAGCCCGCGTCGCCATAGGCGGCGACAAGTGCCGCGCACTTCCTGCCGGAGGTCATGTTGTGCGGGCCGTCGGTCGCCAGCACGCGATCGAAGATGCCGAGATGCGTCGCGATCGCTTCCGCGAACCTGCGTGGCGTTCCCGTTGCCAGAACGATCGCGCGCCCCTCCTGGCGCTCGGCGCGCAACCGGTCGAGCAGGTCCTGGCGATAGGGCAGCGAGGCCGGATCGATGTCGACGCGTTCAGCGATTTCCCGCTTCAGCCGGGCCGGTCCGCCGGCCAGCCAGAGCGGGACCAGAAAGAGATAGAGCGGATTCTTCTTGAGCAGGATGAACAGGCCTTCCCACAGAAGGTCCGTTGCAATCAGCGTGCCGTCGAGATCGACCGCAAGCGGAATCGCGTTCCTGTCCGACCGCGCGTCCATTGTCCTGCCCTGCCCGTGCGGGTGACCGCAGAGGTCATCCGCCATATGAAATCCGCGCCGTGTTCCGGCATCTTCATATCGGGATATAGCGGGGGACGGCGTATCGAACGTTAAAACGTCCGGTTGCAGCTCAGAGTCATACCGGTTTTCGAGCGTCATCGTTAAGCGCCGGCTACCGGAAACGATAAAAGGCCGGACATCCGCCCGGCCTTTGCCAATCGTGCGATGACGATTACTTGATCCGGGCAGTGCCGCCCGAGATCTCGACCGTTTCCGAACCGGTCAGAGCTTCAAGATCGCCGTTAGGCAAGGTGACGAAGCAGCCATTCGGGCAGAACTCCGCCGTCTCGCCGGCGCCAAGCGTCAGCTCGCTCTTGGCGCCGCCTTCGGTCACGATCAGGGTTCGCGTCTGGGCATCCCTGTTAATCGCGCTGGCGGCGAAAGCCGAACCGCCCAAGGCCAGCAAAGCGATGGCGGCAACGACAGACTTCCACATTGCAATTCCGGTGTTTGCACACCGCCTCTGTTCACATTCGCAAGGCATTCTCGCCCTTTGCACCGGAGCTTATATGAGATGTTACCTGAACCGCAACTGAATGCCGCATTCATGCCACAATCGGTTTCGACCGACACCGAAGGTGTATCGAGTTTCGGGCCGGGCCGTGTCGGCGTCCAAGAGAGGCGCGAAGAAAACCGCCATTCGCAGGCCGGGCCCACCTGAATATCGATGCACCTTAGCCTGGGTCGGGCTTGCGGCCCCTGCGCTTCATCTTGGCGAGCCGTTCCCGCTCGGCCGCGGCTTCCTCCTCCAGCCTCTGGCGCTCGGCGAATTCGGCTTCGATCTTGTCGTCGTCGATCGGCCATGCTTCGTGCTTGTTGGTCTCGACCACGGCGCGCGGCGTCGACGGGATCTCGATCCGCTCCTCCTCGAAGATATCGAAGATGGCGAAACGGATATCGTTCTGCACGACGCTGCTGTTCATGATGTCGGCAACGAACACGCGAATTTCGAATTCAAGCGCGGCCGGGCCGAAATTGGCGAAGAGAACGAACGGCTCGGGATTCTTCAGCACCATCGGATGGGCGCGGGCAATATCCACCAGGATGGCATGCACGCGCCTCACATCGCTGCCATAGGCGACGCCGACCTTGATTTCGACGCGCCCCAGCTTGTTGCGATGCGTCCAGTTGCCGACCGCATTGTTGATGAGGTTCGAATTGGGCAGGATCACCGACTGCCGCTGGAAGGTCTCGATCTCGGTGGCGCGCACGCTGATCTTGCGCACCGTGCCGCTGACATCGCCAGCGACGATCCAGTCGCCGACCTTGAACGGCCGCTCGGCAAGCAGGATGAGGCCCGAAACGAAATTCGAGACGACATTCTGCAGGCCGAAGCCGATACCGAGCGAAAGGGCGCCGGCAACCAGCGCCAGGTTGGAGAGATCGATGCCGGCCGCCGAGATGCCGACCAGGCCGGCGATCGCCACGCCGGCATAGCCGACACCCAGGCGGATCGAGTTGCGCACGCCGGCGTCGACCTTGCCGCGCGCCATCACCGAGCCGTCCAGCCAGCCCTGGAACCAGCGCGTCAGGAAATAGCCGATGGCGAAGACGACGATGCCGCTCAGGATGCCGAGGAAAGAGATGGTCACCGAACCGATCGTGACGCCGGTCGCCAGCTTATAGGCCCAGGCCTCGATATCGCCGGGCTGAAAACCCCACATCAGAAGGATCAGCGGCAGGAACACCAGCACGATCATCATATTGATGGCGATGCTGACCACCAGGCCGAGCTGGTCGAGGGCGGTATCCTCGTAGCTGGAGTTTTCCGAAAGCCACCGCCCCACGGAAGTATCGGCGAAACCGCCCTCCTCGCCGATCGCGCGCGCCGACAGGAAACCGATATAGGCCGTGACAAGAACGGTTCCCGTCACCACGACCTGGAACGCCACGAAGAGCGCCAGGCCGATATAGCCAAGCAGTGCCGCGGCGATGGTGAACAGGCCGAGCCCGACGGCAATGAAACGAAGCCAGGCCGGCCAGGGGCGCCATGAGCCGTCGGCCGCCCTGAAAGGTCGCAGCTGCGCCATCAGGATCAGGATGACGCCGACGATGATGGTGGCGACAAAGCCCCTGGCGATCGTCAGCGAAAGCGGCGAACCCATCTTCTCGTTGACGACCGAGAGGAAGTAATTCAAGCCGAGCACCAATGCCATGGCCGTCGTCAGCCAGACGAGCCAGCGCGCGGGACCCGTCGCGACCGGGATCAGGCGCCAGTTGGGCAGGCGCGGTTCGAGCGCCGCGTTGGTCAGCCGGTTGACGCAGAAAACCATGCCGATCACCGTCAGCAAGGCATTGAGGAACGTGCCTATATCGCCACGCAGCACATTGTAATAATTGAAGAAGAACACGGCCGACGCGAAGAAGACGCCGAGCGCCAGGGTCGGCAGCAGCGTCGACCAGAAGGCCACCGACAGCCGGCTGAGATAGGACGGGTCCTCGACGTTCGGATCGGCCTCGAATATGCGGCCGAACAGACGCCTGCCACCGATCAGAAGCACGGCCGCGAGCGCCAGCGCCATGAGCGTGGCGGCAAGGATCGCCTGGAACTTGAACCTGACGGCGAAGCTCAGCCAGGACGACACCGCCTTGTAGAGACCCGAGATCTGGTCATGCGCGTCGGAGAAGGCCTGCGGGCTCAGCGCATCGTTCAGGTCGTAGTGTTTGGTGATGACGCTGCGGAAAAGCTCGCTGCGCATGGCGGCGATCTTGTCGACCAGCCCGTTGACGCGGATCGACAGGTTCTGCGCGCTGGCGACGACGGCGTTGATCTCGGCCTTCTCCGAGGTGAGCGCGCTGCGCTCGTTGCTGACGATCGCCGGCTCGGGAGGCTGCCCCTCGGCCGGTGGCGAGCCGAGCACTTCGATGCGGTTGTTGATGTCGTTGAGGCGCTGCCGGAATGCCAGCGCGCTGGTCAGCGCCGCCCGCGAGATATCCTCGAGCTGCAGGCGGATATCCACAAGCCCCGCATCGTCCTCGTCGGAGTCGTTCAGTTTCTTCTCGAGGCCGTCGGTCCTGGTCGTAAGGTCCTGGATGACTTTCGTCTGGTCGACGATGAGCTGCGACGAGCCGTGGCCGATCGCCTGCGCCGACGCGTCGAACGCCGGCTGGCCGAAGGCGGCGACGATGACGACCAGAACAAGGCGTAGCAGTCGGAAGAACATGGCGTTGTTGGCGACTCGCGGCCGAAAAATACCCGAAATTTCCGCTCTTGATAAAGATCGGCCTATCGGGCGGCAAGCCGTACCGGTGGTGTCATGCGGAGTCGGCCTGTCGAAAAGCGATGGCGCAATCTTGGCTTTGCGCTTCCCGCCTGCTCTATAGTCTGCCGCCTCGCATCATAAGGACGATAGGAA
>RXJA01000368.1 GCA_003963455.1 Hyphomicrobiales bacterium | reverse complement strand
CTTTCCGCGACATGATCGACACCATGAACAATGGCGGCAAGATCGCCATCCTCGGCATCGCGCCGACCGGCTTCGAGATCGACTGGAACAAGGTCATCTTCAAGATGCTGCACTTGAAGGGCATCTACGGTCGCGAGATGTTCGAAACCTGGTACAAGATGATCGCGCTGGTGCAGGGACCGCTCGATGTCTCGGGCCTGATCACCCATCGCATAGGGATCGATGATTTCCAGGTTGGGTTCGACGCGATGCGGAGCGGCAGTTCGGGCAAGGTGGTGATGGATTGGTAGGGGCGTCGATAGACACGTCGAGTTCCTTCGCGCCTCGCGCTGTCCCGTCAGCCTATCAGCTCTTTTCTTCTGACGCTCTCTCCAGCGCCGTCACCCCCCTCACGATCGCCGCCCGCTCCTCCGAGTTCAGCCTCTCCAACAGCTCCCTTTCAAACGCCTTCGCCACCGGCACCATCTCGCGATAGGCGGCGAGCCCGGCCTTGGTCAGCGCCAGGTGCTCGACCCGCCGGTCTTTCTCGTCCGGCGTGCGCACCAGCCAGCGCCGGCGCTCCAGTTCGGCCACCGCGCGCGAAACCTTGGTCTTGTGCATGGCCGATTGCTCGCCAAGCTCCGTCGCCGTCATCGTGCCGTACTGGCCGAGGCCCGACAGCGTGCGCCATTCCGGCCGCGTCAGGCCATGGCGCTCCTTGTAGATGCGCGAGAACTCGCGGCTGACGGTGTCGGCCAGCCGGTAGAGGCGATAGGGCAGGAAGCTCTCCAGCTCGAGTATATCCGGCTCCATGAGGCGTTCCCCGTGTGCGGCGCAGTCGTTGATAGTTACATTTTCGATGGTTACAAATGAAACCAGTTTGGTCAACATCATCGGCCGGCGTGGTTGATAAGCTTGCCAGCCGGGATCAGGGAGGATCGGATGGGCTTTTCCTACATGCCGGGCTTCGGCAATGATTTCGAGACCGAGACGCTGCCCGGCTCGCTGCCGCAGGGCCGCAACTCGCCGCAGCGTCCCGCCTATGGCCTCTATGCAGAGCAACTGTCCGGCTCGCCTTTCACGGCGCCGCGCGGCACCAACGAGCGCTCCTGGCTCTATCGCATTCGTCCAAGCGTAAAGCACACCGGCCGCTTCAAGGCCGCGAACTATCCCTTGTGGAAGACCGGGCCCAACATCGGCGACCATGAGCTGGCCCTCGGCCAATACAGATGGAATCCGACGCCGATACCGACCGAGCCGACGGACTTCATCTCCGGCATGCGCACCTTCACCACGGCCGGCGACGCGGTCGACCAGTCCGGCATGGCCGCGCATGTCTATGTCGCCAATCGATCGATGGTGGACGACCATTTCTTCAACGCCGACGGCGAATTGCTGGTCGTGCCGCAACTCGGCGCGCTGCGCTTCGTCACCGAGATGGGCGTGATCGAGCTTCGGCCCGGCGAGATCGCCGTGCTGCCGCGCGGCCTCGTCTTCAAGGTCGAACTCGCCGACAACGAGGCGCGCGGCTATGTCTGCGAGAATTACGGCGCCAAGTTCACCATGCCCGACCGCGGCCCGATCGGCGCCAATTGCCTCGCCAACCCGCGCGACTTCAAGACGCCCTGCGCCTGGTTCGAGGAGAAGGAGACGCCGTGCCGGCTGATAGTCAAATGGTGCGGCACTTTCCATGTCACCGAACTCGACCATTCGCCGCTCGACGTCGTCGCCTGGCACGGTAACTACGCGCCCTACAAATATGATCTCGCCACCTTTTCGCCGGTCGGCGCCATCCTGTTCGACCATCCCGACCCGTCGATCTTCACCGTGCTGACGGCGCCGAGCGGCGAGGAGGGCACGGCGAATGTCGACTTCGTCATCTTTCCGCCGCGCTGGCTGGTGGCGGAAGACACGTTCCGCCCGCCATGGTACCACCGCAACATCATGAGCGAGTTCATGGGCCTGATCCATGGCCAGTACGAAGCCAAGGAAGAGGGATTTGTGCCCGGCGGGATCAGCCTGCACAATCAGATGCTGGCGCATGGCCCTGATGCGTCGGGCTTCGAGAAGGCGACACGCGCCGACTTGAAGCCGGTCAAGCTCGACAACACCATGGCCTTCATGTTCGAGACTCGATTCCCGCAGATGCTGACGCGCTATGCCGCCGAGCTCGGCACCTTGCAGGACAACTACATCGACTGCTGGGCCGACCTGAAGAAGCGTTTCAATGGCACCCCGGAAGGCGATTGGTCTTGAGCGCCGAAGCAGCGGATCGACTCATGCTGCTCGGCTCCAAGGGCGGCCCGGCGTTGCGGCCAGGCGGTCCGTGGCCGAGCTCGTCATTGCTGGAACTCGGTGGACGCATCGTTGTTGTCGATTGCGGGCTGGGCGTCACGCGCGGCCTGGTCGATGCCGGCATGAGCCTGAGGGCGCTCGAGCTGATCTTCGTCACGCATCTCCATTCGGACCACGTTCTGGAACTCGGGCCACTGATCCACACCGCCTGGACAGCGGGGCTGGCGACGCCGGTGACCGTCTTCGGCCCATCCGGCACTGGCCATTACTGGCAGCGTTTCTGCCAGGCGATGGAGTTCGACATCGAGATACGCATCGTCGACGAGGGGCGACCGGATATCCGCGATCTGGTCACCGTGACCGAATTCGGCGAAGGGGCGGTTCTGGATGAACGTGGCCTGGTGGTGACGGCGCTGCGCGTCGACCACCCGCCGGTGACCGACTGCTTCGCGCTGCGCTTCGAGCATGGCGGCGGAAGCGTGGTGTTTTCCGCCGATACAGCCTTCTTTCCGCCGCTCGCCGATTTTGCGAGAGGCGCCGACATACTCGTCCACGAGGCGATGCTGGAGGAGGGCGTGGAGCGGCTGGTCGCCAGGACCGGCAACGGCGCGCGGCTGCGCGAACACCTCTTCGCCAGCCACAGCCTTGCCGGGGAGGCAGGTCGCATCGCCAGCGATGCCGGCGTGCGGCGGCTGGTGCTCAACCATCTCATTCCGGCCGATGATCCGGAGATCGGCGAAGCCGACTGGGCTGCCGCTGTCAGGAAAACTTGGTCCGGCGACTTGACGATTGCCCGCGACGGCCTTGTTGTACAGCTAGACGGCGCCAAAGCCGCGCGAGGAGAGGAAACCGCATGAAGCTTGCCACCTTGAAGAACGGGACGCGCGACGGAAAACTGGTCGTGGTCTCGCGCGATCTGACGCGGTTCACCGATGCCTCCTTCCTTGTGCCGACGCTGCAGGCGGCGCTCGACGACTGGCGCCGTATTGCCCCGCATCTCGCGACGTTGGCGGAATCGCTCGAAACCAACGCGGTGCCGTCGGAGCGCTTCCACGAGCATGACGCGCATTCGCCGCTGCCGCGCGCCTACCAATGGGCGGACGGCTCGGCCTATCTGAACCATGTCGAACTGGTGCGCAAAGCGCGCGGCGCCGAGATGCCGGCAAGTTTCTGGACCGACCCGCTGATCTACCAGGGCGGCTCGGACAGCTTCATTCCGCCGCGGGACCCGATCCACATGGCCGACGAGGCCTTCGGCATCGACATGGAAGCGGAAGTCGCGGTCATCGTCGACGACGTGCCGATGGGCGCGAGCCTGGAAGAGGCACGCGAGGCGATCCGCCTCGTCATGCTGGTCAACGACGTGACGCTGCGCGCCATCACCGGGCCGGAACTGGCCAAAGGCTTCGGCTTCTTCCAGTCGAAACCGTCATCGGCTTTCTCGCCGGTCGCGGTCACGCTCGACGAACTGGGCGATGCCTGGGATGGCGGCAAGGTCAGCCTTGCGCTGCTCGCCGATCTCAACGGCAAGCCCTTCGGCCGCGCCAATGCCGGCGTCGACATGACCTTCGATTTCCCGGCCCTGATCGCGCATGCCGCCAAGACACGGCCGCTCGCCGCCGGCACCATCATCGGCTCGGGCACCGTGTCCAACAAGCTCGATGGCGGACCGGGCAAGCCGGTCTCGGCGGGCGGCGCCGGCTATTCCTGCATCGCCGAATTGCGCATGATCGAGACAATCGAGAGCGGCGAGCCGAAGACGCCCTTCCTGCGCTTCGGCGACACGGTGCGCATCGAGATGAAGGACAAGGCCGGCCATTCGATCTTCGGCGCCATCGAGCAGAAGGTCGAGAAATACGAGGGGTGAGGGCAAGGAGGAAGGATGACCCTGCTCGAGCACCTACGTCGCATGGCGCGCAACAATCTGTGGTCGAACGACAGGCTATATCGCGCCGTGCTTGCCCTGGAACCCGGCGAGTTCGAGGCCGAACGCGTGAGCTTCTTTCCATCGATCAGGGAGACGCTCAACCACATCCTGGCGGTCGACCATCTCTATCTCGATTTCCTGACCGACGGCGGCCGTGGTGCCGCGGCCTATGACGACTTCGTGCCATTCGACGATGCGGCAAGCTTGGCGGCGGCGCAGGCCGATTTCGACCGCAAGCTGGTCGCCTTCTGTAACGGCCTGTCGGAAGCGGACCTTGACCGCCGCGTCATCACCGACCGGCGCCAGGACGGCATGATCCCCGAGCGGGTCGGCGACATCCTTGCCCATGTCTTCCTGCACGACATCCACCATCGCGGCCAGGTGCATGCGATGCTCTCCGGGACCTCGGTGGCGCCGCCGCAATTGGACGAGTTTTTGCTCGACTACGACATCAAGTTGCGGAAGGACGAGGTCGTGCGGCTGGGGCTGGAATGATCAAGCCAGCGCGACATCATACGCAGAAAAATGCCGATCCGCGGTAACCAGAGTCAGGCCTTCAATTTGAGCCTGCGCGATGAGCAGGCGGTCAAAGGGATCGCGATGATGGAACGGCAAGTGTTCAAGCCTTGCCGCATGCAGTTCATTCACCCCGAGGATTGGAATTCCATTCGATTGCAGAATGTCGACGATGTTGCCGGTGAGCGTGATTTTGCCGAGCGACCTCTTGATGGCAATCTCGGCCACCGAGATGGCGCTGACGGTCACATCCTTGCCCGCCAGAAAAATGTCGCGATGGTGATCCGAAAGACATGAGTCCGCGTTGAGCACCCAAAGCAGAATATGGGTATCGACCAGATATCTGGGGCTCATTTAGTATACTCGTCCCATTCGGGACCGAGTTCATCAAAATCGTCCGCTATCCAGATTTGGCCCTTCAGCGCTCCAAACAGGCCTTTGCTCCCGCCAGGCCGAACGGGAGCGCTCAAGGTTGCGACAACCTCTCCATGCTTTGTCAGATGGATCTTTTCGCCAGCCTGAGCACGTTTGACCAACTCGGAAAGCTGCGCCTTGGCCTTTGCCATTGGAATGTTCATTGGCAACCTCTTATGACCACAATTTAGGTCATAAGAGGTTGAACCGCAAGCAGACTACGCCGCCTTGCCGTCCAGCTTGATCACGCCGCGCTTGATCTGGTCCTGCTCGATCGACTCGAACAGGGCGCGGAAATTGCCCTCGCCAAAACCTTCGTCGCCCTTGCGCTGGATGAACTCGAAGAAGATCGGCCCGATCACTGTCTTTGAGAAGATCTGCAGCAGGATCTTGGTCGTGCCGCCGTCGACGACGCCTTCGCCGTCGATCAGGATGCCGTGCTTCTTCATGCGCTCGATCGGCTCGTCATGGCCGTGCACGCGCTCATGCGACATCTCGTAATACGTGTCGGGCGGGCCGGGCATGAACTTCAGCCCGTTGGCGGCAAGCTTGTCGGTGGCGTCATAGATCGCGTCGGTGCCGACGGCGATGTGCTGGATACCTTCGCCATTGTATTTCTTCAGGTACTCGGCGATCTGGCTGGTCTCGTCCTTGGATTCGTTCAGCGGAATGCGGATCTTGCCGCAGGGCGAGGTAATCGCCCGGCTGACCAGGCCGGTTATCTTGCCGTCGATATCGAAGAAATGGATCTGCTTGAAGCCGAACAGGTCGCGGTAGAAATCCCACCATTTGTCCATATTGCCGCGATAGACATTGTGGGTCAGGTGGTCGAGGAAATAGAAGCCGACGCCTTCGGGCTTCGGATCCTGCTCGCCCAGCCACTCGAACTCGGCATCATAGGCCGAGCCTTTCTCGCCATAGGTCTCGACGAAATAGATCAGCGAGCCGCCGATGCCGACGATGGCCGGCACGTCGAGCGCCTTGTCGGCGCCTTCATAGGGCACAGCACCCTTCGACACGGCGTGGTCGAAAGCGTGCTTGGCATCGACCACGCGCCAAGCCATCGAGGCAGCGCAGGGGCCGTGCCTGTCGACGAACTCCATCGCATGCGAACTGGGCTCGGCATTGACGACGTAGTTGATGTCGCCCTGACGCCAGACGGTGATGTTCTTGGTCCGGTGCTTGGCCACCGCCGTATAGCCCATGCGGGTGAAAAGCTCGGCAAGCTTGGCGGGCTCCGGATGCGCGAATTCAACGAATTCGAAACCGTCCGTGCCGGCTGGATTTTGCTTGCTGATTTTCGCGGGTGGCGCGTCGTGCGGGAAGGGGCCCATGGCAGTCCTCCGAAAGCTGTTTTGGCGAAAGCTGTTTTGGCCGGGCTTGGCCATCTTCCGCCATGATAGCGGGAGAGCACCGCAAGGTGCTTGCATTCAGGCGCTTGAAATGCGCATCATGTGCGCAAATCGTGCATAGATGGAGGAATATTCATGGATGATGCGCGACTAGATCAGTTTGACCGCAAGATAATGGCGCTTTTGCAGGACGATGCGCGCTTCACCAACAACGATCTTTCAGAGCGGGTCAACCTGTCCGCTTCGCAATGCTCGCGCCGCCGGCAGCGGCTGGAGGAAGACGGCTATATCAAGGGCTACCGCGCCGTGCTCGACCGCGATCGTCTCGGCTTTTCGCTGGTCAACGTTATTTCGGTGACCCTTGCCACCCACAACCGGGACAATGCCCGCCGCTTCGGCGAGTTGGTGGCGCGCCTGCCCGAGGTGCAGGAGGCGCACGCGCTGACCGGCGAGATGGATTACATCCTGAAGGTGGTGACGCCCGACCTCAAGTCACTGTCGGAGTTCGTCAACGGGGTGCTCCTGCCGCACGAGTCCGTGCAGCACGTGAAGACGGCGATCGTGCTGGAAACGTTGAAGGAGACTGGCGCGCTACCGATTTAGCAGGAGGTGAGGAGGATGCCGACCTACGCCCTCGATGACCTCGGCAACTCAACCCTTCTGCTGCTGGATTATCCCATAGAGATTGGTGCTGCGGGCGCCGGAACGGCAATAGGCGAAGACCGGGCCTTCGAGTTCGTCGAGCGCGTTGGCCTGGTTTTCGACATTGTCCATGGTAATCTGGCCGCTGATCACCGGAATGTAGCGGAAGCCCAGGCCGGCCGCTTCCGCGGCATTCTTGATGCTCGCGGCGGAGGGCTGGCCCGGCTGCTCATCGTCCGGCCGGTTGCAGATCACGCTCTTGAAGCCGGCCTCCTTGATGGCGGCGATGTCCCCGGGCTGGATCTGGCCCGAGACCGAATAGTCGGCGCTGATTTGGCGGTATTCCATCGGTGTCCTCGCAATCTGTTCGGCGGTAGTCTTGCCATTCCCTGACGCGGCCGGCAACTGCATCGGTCGGCCGCGTATCGTCGCATGCGGATCGGTGTCATCGTTGCAGATAGACATTTGCGCCGGGAATTCCAGGCGGACCGTCATAGCCCGGCTGGATAGACACGCTCCGCTCAGCTTCCCAGGATCGCGCCTTTGATCTGCGTGATGTTGTTGTGCATCATGTCGATATAGGTCGACGCCGGGCCGTCCGAGCCCGACAGCGCGTCCGAATAGAGCGTGCCGCCGACCTTGATGCCGGTCTCGCCGGCGATCTGCTCGATCAGCCGCGGATTGGTGATGTTCTCGACGAAGATCGCCGCCGCCTTGTCCTGTTTCACCTGCTCGACCAGCCTGGCGACGTCTGCGGCCGAAGGCTCGGAATCCGTCGAGATGCCTTGCGGCGCGAGGAAGGTCAGCCCGTATTCGTGCTCGAAATAGCCGAAGGCGTCATGCGAGGTGATGACGACACGCTTGGCCTCGGGGATCGACTGGATCGCCGCCTTCACTTCGCCTTCCAGCGCATCGAGCTTGGTGGTGTAGGCGGAGGCGTTGGCCTTGTAGCTGTCGCAGCCTTCTGCGTCGGCAGCGCAAAACGCGTCGGCGATGTTCTTCACATAGATCCTGGCGTTGGCGATCGACTGGAACGCGTGCGGATCGGTGACCGTCTTGCCGCCGCTCGTGTCGGCGCCCTCGGCGGCGTCTGCGTCGGCGAATTCCGGCTTGAAGTCGATTGGCGTCACGCCCTTGGTCAGCGTCACGATCGCGGCCTTGGTGGCGCTCGCATCCACCAGGCGCTGCAGGAAACCTTCGAAATGCAGGCCGTTGACCAGCACCACATCGGCTTTGGCCATCGCCACCGCGTCGGCCGGGCTCGGTTCATAGACATGCGCATCGCCATCCGGCCCGACGATCGTGGTGATGTTCACCCGGTCGCCGCCGACATTCTTCGCGAAATCGGCAATCACAGTGAAGCTCGCCACCACTTTGAGCGGCGCCGCGAAGGCGGAGGAGGTCGCGAAGGAACTTAATGTTATAACGCTCATGGCCAGGACTGCGTGGAAGGATTTCAGCATTGGGGACAGTCTCCTTGCTTGGGGATTATGCGGTGCGGTGTCGGTGATGCACGATACGGGCGCGCAACACACCGCGCGTGCCGAACAGGATCGAGCAGAAATAGACTACGCCGGCCGACAGGATGATGGCCGGGCCGGAGGGCAGCGACGCGTGATAGGACAGAAGCAGTCCGGCGATGCAGGACGCAAAGCCGATCAGCACCGCCAGCACGCACATCGGCTCGACGCGCGCCGTCCAGAAGCGGGCGGCGGCCGCCGGCAGCATCATCAACCCGACCGACAGCAGCGTGCCCAGCGCCTGGAAGCCGCCGACGAGGTTGAGCACGACCAGCCCGAGGAAGATGAAATGCACGGGGCTGCCCATGCGGCTCACCGAGCGCAGGAACAGCGGGTCGAGGCATTCGGCGACCAGCGCGCGCCAGAAGACGGCGAGGCAGGCGAGCGTCACCACCACAATGCCGCCGATCAGGATAAGCGCCTCATTGTTGAGCGCCAGCACCGTGCCGAACAGCACATGCATGAGGTCGACGCTGGAGCCGCGGATGGACACCATCAGCACGCCGACGGCAAGCGAGATGAGATAGAAGGCCGCCATCGAGGCATCCTCGCGCTGGATGGTGAAGCGCGAGACGGCGCCCGCGCCGAGCGCCACGATGATGCCGGCGATCAGTCCGCCGACCGTCATCGGCAGGATTTCGAGGCCATAGAGCAGGAAGCCAGCGGCGGCACCCGGCAGGATGGCATGTGCCATCGCATCGCCCGAAAGGCTCATGCGCCGCAGCATCAGGAAGACGCCGATCGGGCAGGCGCCGAGCGACAGCATCAGCGAGCCGAACAGCGCCCGCTGCATGAAGGCGAAGTCGGCGAAGGGCGCGATGAGCAGGCCGTAGAGGAATTCCATCACGCCGCCCTCGGTCCGGAACCGTGACGATGGTCGTGGTGGTGATCATGCGTGTGATCGTGGTGATCATGCGCGTGGTCATGGCTTTGGTCGTGATCGTCGGGCGCGCACCACGGCGCGTTCTCTTCCCACGCCTCGTGGAAGCGCCTCGCCTTGAGCAGGTTGTCCGGCCGCAGCGTCTCCTTGGTGTCGCCCCAGGCGACGGGCTGACGCGCGAGCAGCAGCGTCTCCGGGAAATTCTGCCGCACGAGATCGAGGTCGTGCACGACCACCATGATCGTGCGCTCCTCGCCATGCCAGCGCTTGATCAACGCAATCAGGTCACCAACCGTCTTGGCGTCGACCGCGTTGAAAGGCTCGTCGAGCAGGATCAGGTCGGCGTCCTGCAAAAGCACACGCGCAAACAGCGTGCGCTGCAACTGGCCGCCGGACAGCGTGTCGATCGGCCGTTTCTCGAAGCCGCCGAGCCCGACCGCCATCAGCGCCTTGCTGACGGACTCACGGTCCTCGCTGGTGTAACGGCCGAGCATGCCGCGCTTCGGCCACAGCCCAAGCGAGACGAGGTCGACGACCCGGGCGGGGAAGCTGCGGTCGAGCTCCGACTGCTGCGGCAGGTAGGCTGTGCGCACACCCGGCATGCGGACCACCGCGCCTTCCATAGGCTTGAGCACGCCGACAATGCCCTTCATCAACGTCGATTTGCCCGAGCCGTTGGCGCCGACCACCGCGGTCAGCGAGCCTTTGCGCACCACGCCGTTGAGGTGATGGATGGCGGGATGGCTGTTGTAGCCAAGCGTCAGGTCGCGGAAGGTCAGGCAGGCATTGGTCATCACACGTCGGTCCGCAAAATCGGTGTTTCGTCGATATGTGATGTTATTACATTAGTCAACACGCCGCCCGGGCGGATTTTTGTCACGACGGGTCAACTCGCTGTGTATTCGGGTGAGGGGCTGACCAGACGATTGGCTCAATTGGTTTCGCCTTCGCCGGCCTTGCTCCAAGCCAGCACGGACTCTAAAGAGGCGCAACCCACAACAGGAAGGAACGCCCAATGAGCATTCGTCGCATCGATGTCGGCCCGCGCATGAGCCAGATCGTCATCCACGGCAACACGGTCTATCTGGCCGGCCAGGTTGGCAAGCCCGGTGGCAACGTCGCCTCGCAGACGCGCGACATCCTGAAGACCATCGACGAATTGCTGGCCAAGGCCGGCACCGACAAGACCCAGATCGTCCAGGCGATCATCTGGCTTGCCGACATGAGCACCTTCGCCGAGATGAACTCGGAATGGGACAAATGGGTGCCGCAGGGCCACACCCCGGCCCGCGCCACCGGCGAAGCCAAGCTCGCCGGCCCGGAATATCTGGTCGAGATCATTGTGACGGCGGCGCTGTAAGGCGCCGACTTCTCCTTCTCCCCTCGTGGGAGAAGGAGGCCGCAAAGCGGCCGGATGAGGGGTGTTCCAGGGAGCGTCAGCGTCTCACTCCGCTGGAACACCCCTCATCCGTCTCGGCGCTACGCGCCGATCCACCTTCTCCCGCAAGGGGGGAAGGGGGCGCCGACGCTACCCCTGCGAAGGCGTGAACCTAGCCACCAGCGTGTGGCTCTCCGCCGGATAGATGAACCGCACATGCGTCACCGGACGCTCGGCGCTCCAGGTCCGGCGCTCGACAACCAGGCAGGGCGCGCCCTGATCGATGTCGAGCGCGTCGGCGATTGTCTCGTCCGCCGCCATGGCGCGGATGCGGTGCTCGGCCTCGCTCCACGGCACGCGGCCGATCAGCCATGGACCCGGCGCGATTGCCAAGAACTCTTCCTCGCCCGCCTCGGCGACGGCTGAAAGGTTGATCAGCCGCTGTTCGAGCGCGAATGGCCGTTCGCCGGCAAAATGCAGGCCCTCCAGTGCAAGCACCGGACCCGGCGCGGAAAGCCCGAGCAGGGCGCGGTCCTCGGCGCCGCTGCGCCGCTTCACGCGCTCCAGCCGCTCGTAGCGATAGGGCAGGCCGAGCGCCTCGACCTCGATCCGGATGTCATGCAGTTCAAGCACCGCCGCCTGCGACTGCGGCTGGCGCACGAAACTGCCGGAGCGGCGGCGGCGCTCGATCAATCCGGCCTTGGCGAGCTGCGACAGCGCCTTGTTCACCGTCATGCGCGAACAATTGTATTGAGCCGTCAGTTCGTGCTCGAAGGGGATGCGATGTCCAGGCGCCCAAGCCCCTGACAGGATCTTTTCGCGGATGTCCGACAGGATGCGCTGGTGCAGCGAGATGCTCTCGCTGCCCTCGATGTCATCTGTCTCGACAAGGCTCATCGGACGGTCCAATTCAGTCCTGCGACAATGCGGTCATGACTGCGCGGAACCGCGCGGCGACCGCTTCACGCTTCGCATGCCTGCCGCCGCTCACCTGCTTCTTGCCATGCACCCAGACGCAATCGACCTTGCTGCCATTGGCAAAAATCCAGGCGTCGAGAATTGCGTCGCCTGCCTTGCCGGCAAGCGAGGGGTGGCCGGCGTCGAGCGAGACGAGATCGGCAGGGCCGCCGGCGGCGATACGCGACGGGCCGGCGCCCAGCGCCTGGCCGCCGCCGTCGAGCGCAGCGTCGAACAGTGCGCGTCCTGTCGAGCCGCCGGCACGGGCCAGCACGTTACGGGCGCGATGGGCAAGGCGCTGCGAATACTCGAGCTGCCGAAGCTCGTCCGGCAGGCCGATCAGCACGTTGGAGTCGGAGCCGACGCCGAAGCGGCCGCCATGCTCGATGAACAGCGGCGCGGCAAACGTGCCGTCGCCGAGATTGGCCTCGGTGATCGGGCAAAGCCCGGCGATCGCTCCGCTCTTCGCCATGGCGATCGTCTCGGTCTCGGTCATATGCGTGGCGTGGATCAGGCACCAGCGATTGTCGACCTTGGCGTTGGCGAGCAGGAATTCGACCGGACGCTTGCCCGACCAGGAAACGCAATCCTCGACCTCCTTCACCTGCTCGGCGACATGGATGTGGATCGGTTCGTTCGGCACCATGGCTGCGACCGCATTGAGCTCGTCCGGCGTTGCGGCGCGCAGGCTGTGCGGCGCGACACCGACGACGGCCTGCTCCAATGAGCGAACGCCCTCGCGGCTTTTCTCAAGCAGACGTCGGAAGCGTTCGACATCATTGATGAATCGCCGCTGCCCTTCGTTCGGCGCGGCGCCGCCGAAGGCGGAATGGGCATAGAAGACCGGCAGCAGCGTCAGCCCCATGCCGGTATCGGCGGCGGCAGCGGCGATCCGCTCCGCCATCTCGGCGATGTTGGCGTAGGGCTTCCCGTCGCGGTCGTGGTGGAGGTAATGGAATTCGCCGACCCGCGAGAAACCCGCCTCCAGCATCTCGACATAGAGCTGTGACGCGACCGCCTCGACCTGGTCCGGCGTCATCGATAGCGCGAAGCGGTACATCACCTCGCGCCAGCCCCAGAAACTGTCGGCCGAGGGGCCGCGCAATTCGGCCAGTCCCGCCATGCCGCGCTGGAAGGCGTGGCTGTGCAAATTGGGCATGCCGGGCACGACGATGGCATGGCGCTCGTCTCCGGCCTGCGCGGAAGCGCCGGCCTCGACGGTGGAGATGCGGCCGCCGTCCAAGGCGATCCTCACATTGCCCTGCCAGCCGCCGGGCAGCAGCGCCTGTTCCGCAAAGATCGCCGTCACTTTCCTCTCCGAATCTGTATGCGCCAGCGACGTTACCACTTGCGCCGCCTTTCAATATGTATATACATAATCGCCATCCTTTCAAATGGAAAAGATAATGGGTGGAGCAGACAAGAAGAGCGGCCTTCGGGTCTGGCGCAACGCGCGCCTGGCGACGATGGCCGATGGCGCGGCCGGCCTTGGCATCGTCGAGAAAGGCGTGGTCGCCGTGCGCGACGGGCTGATCGTTTATGCCGGTCCCGAGGCCGATATGCCGGCTGCGGCCGGGCAGGGCGCCGAGACCGTCGATTGCCAGGGCCGCTGGATCACGCCCGGCCTGATCGACTGCCATACCCATCTTGTCTATGCCGGAAACCGCGCCAACGAATTCGAGATGCGGCTGGCCGGCGCCACTTATGAAGAAGTGGCGCGCGCTGGGGGCGGCATCGTCTCCTCGGTCAAGTCGCTGCGCGCCGCCAGCGAGGATGAGCTCGTCACCCAGACACTGCCGCGTCTCGACGCGCTGATCGCCGAAGGCGTCACCACGGTCGAGGTGAAGTCAGGCTATGGCCTCGATGCGGACAATGAAAAGAAATCGCTGCGCGCCGCCCGCCGTTTGGCCAATGAGCGTCCCGTCTCGGTCCGCACGACTTGCCTTGCCGCGCATGCCCTGCCTCCCGAAGCCAGGGGCGACAAGGACGCATTCATCGATCTTGTCGCGGGCACGATCCTGCCCGAGGTTGCCGCCGAAAAGCTCGCCGACGCCGTTGACGGCTTTTGCGAGGGCATAGCGTTCTCGCCCGAACAGATGACGCGCGTCTTCGACAGGGCCAAGGCGCTCGGCCTGCCGGTAAAACTCCACGCCGATCAGCTTTCCAACCTGCATGGCGCGGCGCTTGCCGCGCGCTACGGCGCCTTGTCGGCCGACCATCTCGAATATACGGACGAGGAAGGCGCTGCTGCGATGGCGAAGGCCGGCACCGTGGCGACGATCCTGCCCGGCGCCTACTACTTCATCCGCGAGACCAAGAAGCCGCCGGTCGATCTCTTCCGCCGCCACGGCGTCAGGATGGCGGTTGCCACCGATTCCAATCCCGGCACCTCGCCGCTCACCTCGCTGCTGCTCACCATGAACATGGCCGCCACGCTTTTCGGCCTCACCGTCGACGAATGCCTTGCCGGCGTCACCCGCGAGGCCGCGCGGGCGCTAGGCTTGCTCGAACAGGCCGGTACTTTGCAAGCCGGCAAATCGGCCGACCTCGCCATCTGGGACATCGAGCGCCCGGCCGAACTCGTCTACCGCATGGGCTTCAACCCGCTCCATGCCCGTATCTGGAGAGGACAATGACCGAACTGACCCTGACGCCCGGCAATGCGACGCTTGCCGACTGGCGCGCCGTCTATCGCGGCGCCGTGCCGAAGCTCGACGATGCTTGCCGTCCGAAGATCAAGGCCAGCGCCGAAGCGGTCGCCCGCATCGTCGCCAAGGGCGAGCCGGTCTATGGCATCAACACCGGCTTCGGCAAGCTCGCCAGTGTCCGCATCCCGGCTGACGACCTCGAAACGCTGCAGCGCAACATCGTGCTCTCGCACGCCGCAGGCGTCGGCGAGCCGATGCCGGTCGCGGTGGTACGGCTGATGATGGCGCTGAAGCTCGCCAGCCTCGCCCAGGGTGCTTCCGGCGTACGAGCCGAGACCATCGAATTGCTGGAGGCGATGCTCGCCAACGACGTCGTTCCGGTGGTGCCGGCGCAAGGCTCGGTCGGCGCCTCGGGCGATCTCGCGCCGCTGTCGCATATGACTGCGGTCATGATCGGCGTCGGCGAATGCTTTACCCCGCACGGCCGTTTCCCGGCCAAGGTCGCCTTCGTCTCGCATGGACTGGAGCCGGTGACGCTCGGCGCCAAGGAAGGCCTGGCGCTGCTCAACGGCACGCAGTTCTCGACGGCCTTCGCGCTGGCCGGCCTGTTCGAGGCAGAGACGCTTTACCAGTCGGCGCTGGTCGCGGGCGCGCTGTCGACCGACGCGGCACGCGGCTCCGACGCCCCCTTCGATCCGCGCATCCATCTGTTGAGGAAACATCGCGGCCAGATCGAGACGGCGGATGCCTTGCGCAATCTCATGGCCGGCAGCGCCATCCGGGAATCGCATCGCGTCGATGACGAGCGCGTGCAGGACCCGTATTGCCTGCGCTGCCAGCCGCAAGTGATGGGCGCCGCGCTCGACGTGCTGCGCAAGGCGGCCGACACGCTCGAGACCGAAGCTAATGGCGTCACCGACAATCCGCTGATCTTCGCCGAGGACGACACCGCGCTTTCGGGCGGCAATTTCCACGCCGAGCCGGTTGCCTTCGCAGCCGACATGATAGCGCTTGCCGTCTGCGAGATCGGCTCGCTGTCGGAGCGCCGCATCGCCATGCTGGTCGATCCGGCGCTGTCGGGCATGCCGGCCTTCCTCACCCCGAAGCCCGGCCTGAATTCGGGTTTCATGATCCCGCAGGTGACGGCCGCGGCGCTTGTTTCGGAGAACAAGCAGAAGGCCTATCCGGCGAGCGTCGATTCCATTCCGACCTCGGCCAACCAGGAAGACCATGTCTCGATGGCGGCACACGGTGCGCGCCGGCTGCTGGGGATGATCGAGAATGCCACCGCCGTCGTCGGCATCGAGTTGCTGGCCGCGGCGCAGGGCTGTGATTTCCAGGCGCCGCTTGCTTCCAGCGAGGCGCTGGAAGCAGTGCGCAGGCTGGTTCGCGCCGAGGTGCCGTATCTGGATAATGACCGGCATTTCCATCCCGACATGGAAAAGGCGATCGCCATGGTGCGAAGCGGCGCCGTGGTGGACGCAACGGGCGCCGTGGCCTTGCCGTCGATTGCGGGAGCGGCATGATGGCCCCGCCTTCCTGGCTCACCGTCACCCAGGGCACCGCGCCGCTCCTGGTCTCGATCCCGCACACCGGTATCGACCTTGCCGGCCTCGACAGCCGGCTGGTCTCGACCTGGCTCGGCCAACGCGACTGCGACTGGTGGATCGACAAGCTCTATGATTTTGCCGCCGACCTTGGCGCCACCATCGTGCACACTGCCATCTCGCGCACCGTCATCGACGTCAACCGCGATCCGTCCGGCGTTTCGCTCTATCCCGGGCAGGCGACGACGACGCTTTGCCCGACGGAAACTTTCGACGGAGATCCGCTCTATAACATGGGCGACGAACCGAGCCCGTCCGAGATCGACCAGCGCCGCGAGACCTATTTTGCGCCCTATCATGCCGCCCTGCAGGCCGAGATAGACAGGCTGCGCGGCATGCACGAGAACATCGTGCTCTATGATTGCCATTCGATCCGCTCGGTGCTGCCGCGCCTGTTCGAAGGCACGTTGCCGGTCTTCAATCTCGGCACCAATGACGGCAAGAGCACTGATCCGTCGTTGCAGGAGAGGGTGGCCGCCATCCTCGCCGAGACCGGCGAAAGCTGGGTGGTCAACGGACGCTTCAAGGGCGGCTGGATCACGCGCAGCTTCGGCCAGCCGCAGAACGGCGTGCATGCGCTGCAAATGGAGCTCTCCAACCGCGGCTACATGCGCGAGCCGGCCGCGAAGGGTTCGCCCGAGAACTGGCCGGTGCCGTACGACGCGACCTACGCCGCGCCGATCCGCGCCACGCTGAAAAATATCCTCGAAACCGCCATTGAATGGGCCGGGCGCTGACGCGCCGCCTTACTCGAAAGGGACAATGATGAACGATCCGCGCCACAACATCCGCGAAGTGCGTGCGCCCCGCGGCGACAAGCTCAACGCCCGTTACTGGACGACCGAGGCGCCGCTGCGCATGCTGATGAACAATCTCGATCCGGAGGTCGCCGAGAACCCCAACGAGCTGGTCGTCTATGGCGGCATCGGCCGGGCGGCGCGCACCTGGAACGATTTCGACCGCATCGTCGCTTCGCTGAAGACGCTCGGCGAGGACGAGACGCTGCTGGTCCAGTCCGGCAAGCCGGTCGGCGTCTTCAAGACCCATTCCAACGCCCCGCGCGTTCTGATCGCCAATTCCAACATCGTGCCGCATTGGGCGACCTGGGAGAAGTTCAACGAGCTCGATAGGAAGGGCCTGATGATGTACGGCCAGATGACGGCCGGCTCCTGGATCTATATCGGCACGCAGGGCATCGTGCAGGGCACCTACGAAACCTTCGTGGAGGCCGGCCGCCAGCATTATAACGGCAACCTCAAGGGCAAGTGGATACTGACCGGCGGCCTCGGCGGCATGGGCGGCGCCCAGCCTCTGGCGGCGGTCATGGCCGGCGCCTGCTGCCTTGCCATCGAATGCAACCCGGACTCGATCGATTTCCGCCTGCGCACCCGCTATGTCGATGAGAAGGCCGAGACGCTCGACGAAGCCATGGAAATGATCGAGCGTTGGACCAAGGCCGGCGTGGCGAAGTCCGTCGGCCTGCTCGGCAACGCGGCCGAGATCGTGCCGGAGATGTTCAGGCGCGGCATCCGCCCCGACATCCTCACCGACCAGACCTCGGCGCACGACCCCATCAACGGCTATCTGCCGAAGGGCTGGACCATGGCCGAATGGCGCGAGAAGCGTTCGTCCGACCCGAAGGCGGTGGAGAAGGCGGCGCGTGCCTCGATGCGCGAGCATGTCGAGGCGATGGTGGCGTTCTGGAACGCCGGCGTGCCGACGCTCGACTACGGCAACAACATCCGCCAGGTCGCCAAGGACGAGGGTTTTGAAAACGCTTTCGCCTTCCCGGGCTTCGTGCCGGCCTATATCCGGCCGCTGTTTTGCCGTGGCATCGGTCCGTTCCGCTGGGCCGCGCTGTCGGGCGATCCGGAAGACATCTACAAGACCGACGCCAAGGTGCGCGAGCTCACCCCCGGCAACACGCATCTGCACAATTGGCTGGACATGGCGCGCGAGCGCATCTCCTTCCAGGGCTTGCCGGCGCGCATCTGCTGGGTCGGCCTCGGCGATCGCCACCGGCTCGGCCTCGCCTTCAACGAGATGGTGGCCAGGGGCGAACTGAAGGCGCCGGTCGTCATCGGCCGCGACCATCTGGATTCCGGCTCCGTCGCCTCGCCGAACCGCGAGACAGAAGCGATGAAGGACGGCTCCGACGCCATTTCCGACTGGCCGCTGCTCAACGCGCTGCTCAACACCGCGTCGGGCGCCACCTGGGTGTCGTTGCACCATGGCGGCGGCGTCGGCATGGGCTTCTCGCAACATGCCGGCATGGTGATCGTCGCCGACGGCACGCCCGACGCGGCAAAGCGCCTGGAGCGGGTGCTGTGGAACGACCCGGCGACGGGCGTCATGCGCCATGCCGATGCCGGCTACGACATCGCGATCCAGTGCGCGAAAGAGCACCAGCTCAACCTGCCGGGCATCCTGGGTTGAGGCGATGCGCATCCTCCGTGCCGCCGATTACCGCGTCATGCCGTGGAAGAATGGCGGCGGCACGACCACCGAGATCGCAGTGTCGCCCGACGGCGCCGGGCTCGACGATTTCGACTGGCGCATCTCGATGGCTAGAGTCGAAACCGGCGGGCCGTTCTCCAGCTTCGCCGGCATCGACCGCACCCTGTCCGTGCTGGAAGGCGATGGCGTCGTCCTCGATATTGCCGGCCAGCCTCCGGCGCGGCTGACCGCTGACTCGGCGCCGCTCGCCTTCCCCGGCGACGTGCCGACCAGCGCGGCGCTGATCGGCGGTCCGATCACCGATCTCAATGTGATGACCCGCCGTGGCCGCATGGCCCATGGGGTCGAGCGCCGTCCGCTCTCCGGCGAGATTCGCATTGCGCCGCGGGCCGAGACGACGCTGGTTCTGGCCGTCAATGGAGGCTTTACGCTCCTCACGGACGATGCGCCGAGCCTGGGACCGCTCGATACGCTGATCCTTGATCGCGGCAGCCCGGAATTGCGGCTTCATCCCAAGGGGCGGGGCCTGCTTTTCGTGATCGAGCTCCACCGCCTCGCCGCCAACCATTAACGGCTGTTGCCAAACATGATCGCGGCGTGCGTGAATTATCGCCCGGCCCCTTGCATGTATCACGAAAAAGCCTGATTCCTTGCCCTGATCCAGCCGGGGGCGAAGAGCGAGGGGCGTTCGCCCACGAGCTGTCGAAAGGGCACGCCCCTGTCGTGGTGCGCAAAACAAACTTTCGGCCAACCAGTCATGCAACCAATTGCAATTGAACCGGTTTTAAGGGCATTGCCGTGGCGGTGACGCCGCATTGCGCCCCGCCTTACGGAATTTTCAATGAACATTCAGACGAACCCGAACAAGATCGAACAGACAAGCGCCGGCTTCCCGGCGGTGACGGAAGCGCCGATACGCTCCAACTTCCTGCCTGAGGACCGGCTGCGCGCCCTCGGCGTCGCGCTCGCCAAGGGCGAGGTCAAGGACCTGTTCGGCCTCGCCCCGTTCGAGTTCCAGGCCCGGATCCGCGACAGCGCCAAGAAGATCCTCGAGGTCTACCGCTCGACCAACGCCGCCCAGGCCAAGGGCGAGACCATCACGCCGGCCGCGCAATGGCTGCTCGACAACAACTACCTGGTCGAGGAGACGATCTTCCAGGTCAAGCGCGACCTGCCGCGCCGCTTCTATCGGCAGTTGCCGACGCTCACGCTCGGCGACGGGACCATTTTGCCGCGCGCCTTCGTCGTCGCCTGGAGCTATGTCGAGCATTCCGACAGCTCGGTCTCGGCCAACATGTTCAAGGCCATCGTCGAGGGCTTCCAGTCGGTCGAGCCGATGAAGATCGGCGAGCTCTGGGCGCTGCCCTCGCTGCTGCGCTTCGTGCTGATCGAGAACCTGCGCCGCATTGCCGTGCGCGTCGATCGCACCAGGCAGATGCGCCACATCGCCAACGAAGTCGCCGACCGCGTCCTGGCGACGGACGACAATGCCGACCGCACCAGGATCCTGTCCACCTACAGCGCCCATGCGCAGGACACCACTTTCGCCACCCAGCTGCTCTACCGCCTGCGCGACGGGTCGCAGAACGCCGGCCGCGCGCTGGAATGGCTGGAAGGCGAACTGGAAAAGACCGGCTCCGACGCCGAGGAGATCATCATCTCCGAGCATCAGACGCTGTCCAGCGGCAACGTCACCACCGGCAACATCATCCGCGGCCTGCGCCTCATCAACGACGTCGACTGGACGGTCTGGTTCGAAGGCGTCAGCCGCATCGACACGTTGCTGCGCGAGCGCACCGATTTCGCCGATCTCGACTTCTTCTCGCGCGACCAGTACCGCACCGCGATCGAGCAGCTGGCGCGGCGTTCCGACCTTTCCGAATACCGCGTCGCCGAAAAGGCGATCGAGCTTGCCGGCCACACGCCCGGCGTGACCGATGCGTCCGGCGTGCCCGAAACCGCCGACCCCGCCGTGCACACCGATGTCGGCTTCTTTCTGGTTGGACCGCGCCGGCAGGAACTGGAAAAGGCGATCGGCTACCGGCCGCCTTTTTATGTGACCTTCAAACGCGGCTTTGCCAGCGCCGGCTGGCTGGGCATCGTCGTGCCGGTCTTCCTGTTGACGGCGCTGCTGCTGGTGCTGTCGGGGAGGGCGCTCGCCAACCTCGGCCTGTCGGTGGAATCGATCACACTGATGCTGGCGCTGTTCGCGGTGCCGGCCAGCGAAGGCGCGCTGGCCTTCTTCAACACCGTCGTGGCGCTGTTCCTCAAACCGACCAGGCTTGTCGGCTACGACTACAACAAGCACGGCATCCCGGCCGAGGCGCGCACGCTGGTCGTGGTGCCCTCGCTGATCGGCTCGCGCGACGATGTCGAGGAAAACATCCGCAACATCGAGGTGCATCACCTCGCCAACACGGCCGAAGAGATCCATTTCGCGCTGTTGTCCGACTGGCCGGATTCCAAGACCGAGATCGACGCCGCCGACATCGAGATCCTGCAATATGCCCGCGACGAGATCGCCAGGCTCAATGCCCGCTATCCGTCGGAAGGCTCGCCGCGCTTCTACCTCCTGCACCGCCGCCGGCTCTACAACCAGGCGCAGGGCTGCTGGATGGGCTGGGAGCGCAAGCGCGGCAAGCTGCATGAGCTGAACCTTCTCTTGCGTGGCGACAGCGACACCACCTTCCTGCCGCTCGACGCGCCGCTGCCGGAAAAGGTCGTCTATGTGATGACGCTCGACGCCGATACGCGCACCACGCGCGATGCGGTTTCGAGCCTGGTCGGCAAGCTCGCCCATCCGCTGAACCGTCCGCATTTCGATCCGGTCAAGCGCGTCGTCAGCGCCGGCTACACGATCCTGCAGCCGCGCATCACCGCCTCGCTGACCAGCGGCGATGACGCCTCCTTCTTCCAGCGCGTCTTCTCGGCCAATCGCGGCCTCGACCCCTATGTGTTCGCTGTCTCCGACGTCTATCAGGACGTCTTCGGCGACGGCTCCTTCACCGGCAAGGGCCTCTACCATGTCGACGCCTTCGAGGCGGCGCTGAAGAACCGCATCGACGAAAACACCATCCTCAGCCACGACCTGCTCGAAGGCGCGCTCGCGCGGGCCGCGCTGGTGACAGATGTGGAACTGGTCGAGGACTATCCGACCCGCTATTCGGTCGACGCCTCGCGCCATCACCGCTGGGCGCGCGGCGACTGGCAGTTGCTCGGCTACATATTCGATCCGCGCTCCGGCGTGCCCGCGCTGTCGCGCTGGAAGATGGTCGACAATCTGCGCCGCTCGCTCACCCCGATCTTCTGGGTCATGGCCTGCGTCGCCGGCTGGACGCTGCTGCCTTTCACCCAGGCCGCTCAATGGCAGGCCCTGATGATCCTCAGCCTGTTCATGGCGCCGACCTTCGACATCGTGAACGGCATTCTGCCGAAGAGCGGCGACCAGACCCCGCGCGGCCATTTCTCCGCCCTGGCGCGCGACACCGTGTTCGGCACGGCGCTCGTGGCGCTCAAGGTGCTCCTGATGGCGCATCTGGCCTGGATGATGGGCGACGCCATCATACGCACCATCTACCGCCTCTTCGTCAGCCGGCAGAACCTCCTGGAATGGCGCACCGCTTCGCAGGCAGCCAAGGGCGGGAACGATCTCGGCGCCTATTACGGCATGATGTATGGCGCGGTGATCATCGGCGTCGTCGGCCTGGCCATTCCGGTGCTGGCCGATTCCACCGGCGCCTTCGTCGCCTTCTTCTTCGCCATCTTCTGGATCGCTTCGCCCGCCGTCGCCTGCTGGATCAGCCGTTCGGCCGAGACCGAGGACAGGCTGCGCATCTCGACCGCCGATATCCAGGTGCTGCGCACCTTCGCGCGCCGCACCTGGCATTATTTCGAAACCTTCGTCACGCCTGAGCAGCATCACCTGCCGCCGGACAATTTCCAGGAGAGCCCGGCGCCGGTGGTGGCGCCGCGCACCTCGCCGACCAACATCGGCGTCTATCTGCTGTCGGTGGTTTCGGCGCGCGATTTCGGCTGGATCAGCCTGTCGGACGCCATCACCCGCATCGACGCCACGATGACGACGATCGAGAACATGCCGCGCGACCGCGGCCATCTCTACAACTGGTATGACACGACGACGCTGAAGCCGCTCTATCCGCTCTACATCTCCGCGGTCGACAGCGGCAATCTCGCCGGCCATCTGGTCGCGGTGGCGGCGTCCTGCGCCGAATGGGCGGAGGCGCCCTCCGTGCATCTGCAGGGCGATTTCGAAGGCATCATCGATACCGTCACCATCCTCGATGAAAGCCTGGACGAACTGCCGGACGACCGCAGGCAATTGCGGCCGCTGCGCCAGCGCCTGGCGGATCGCCTCGACGGCATGCGCCGCGCGGTCGCCACCATCAAGGCGCAGCCCGAGATGGCGTCGATCCGCACCATCAACCTTGCCGTGCTGGCGGGCGAGATCCGCAAGCTCGCCACCGCCATCCACACCGAGGCGGCTTCGCCGAAGAGCGATGTCATCGCCGACTGGGCGGCGCGGCTGGAGGCGACCTGTGAAGCGCATGTGCACGATTCGCACAATGACGAGAGCGCGGTCGCCGCGTTGCGCGCCAAGCTGCTGGCGCTGCGCGAGCGCTGCCGTCGCTATGCCTTCGAGATGGATTTCTCCTTCCTGATGCGGCAGGAGCGCAAGCTGCTCTCGATCGGCTACCGTGTCGAGGACCGTCAGCTCGACGAGAGCTGCTACGACCTGCTCGCCTCCGAGGCGCGGCTCACCAGCCTGTTCGCCATCGCCAAGGGCGACCTGCCGACCGAGCATTGGTTCCGCCTGGGGCGGCCGATCGTCGAGATCGGCTTCCAGGGCGCGCTGATGTCCTGGTCGGGCTCGATGTTCGAGTACCTGATGCCGCCGCTAGTGATGAAGGAGCCGCAGGGCTCGATCCTCAACCAGACCAGCAAGCTCATCGTCAAGCGCCAGATACAATATGCGCGTTCCAAGAACGTGCCGTGGGGCATTTCGGAGGCGGCTTACAACGCCCGCGACCGGGAGCTCACCTATCAATACACCAATTTCGGCGTGCCCGGTCTTGGCCTTAAGCGCGGCCTTGGGCAGAACACCGTGATCGCGCCATACGCGACGATCCTGGCGGCGCAGTTCAGCCCGCGCGAGGCGGTGCAGAACCTGCAGCGGCTGCGCTCGATCGGCGCGCTTGGCCGCCACGGTTTCTACGACGCGGTCGATTTCACGCCGCAGCGCGTGCCCGAAGGCACCGACCACGCTGTGGTGCAGAACTACATGGCGCACCATTCCGGCATGTCGATCGCCGCCGTCGCCGACGCTATTTTCGAGGGCCGGCTGCGCGACCGCTTTCACAGCGACCCGGTGATCGAATCCGCCGAGCTTCTCTTGCAGGAGAAGGCGCCGCGCGACATTCCGACGGCGACGGTCAGGACGGAAGCGGACGAGCGCTCGAAGGACGAGACCGAGACCGAGAGTCCGGACAGCCGCGTCATCCTCGACCCGATCAGGGCCCTGCGCGCCACCAACGTCATGTCCAACGGCCGCTATTCGGTCATGGTAACCGCGACCGGCTCCGGCTACAGCCGCTTCGGCGAGCTTGCCGTCACCCGCTGGCAGCCGGATCCGAGCGAGGACCGCCTCGGCTCCTACATCTTCCTGCGCGACACGGCGACGGGCGACTGGTGGTCGGCCACCGCCGAGCCGAAGCGCGCCGAGGGCGAACGCGTCCAGACGCTGTTTGCCGACGACAAGGCAAGCTTCACCAAGTCGGTCGGCTCGCTGCGCTCCGAAGTCGAATGCATGGTGATCTCCGAGGGCAATGGCGAGGGCCGGCGCATCACGCTGTACAATGATGGCGCCACTGACCGGCATATCGAGGTGACCTCCTTCGCCGAGCTGGTGCTGGGCAACGAAGCCTCGGACAACGCGCATCCGGCGTTCTCCAAGATGTTCGTCGAGACCGAGATCGCGCCCAACAACGGCGCGATCTTCGCCACGAGGCGCAAGCGCGACAAGAACGATCCCGACCTCACCATGGTGCACTTCGTCACCGACCCGTCGGGCCCGTCACGCGATGCCGAGGCCGAGACCGACCGGCGCGCCTTCATCGGCCGTGGCCGCACCATCACCGATGCCGTCGCCTTCGATCCCGGCGCCAGGCTTTCCGGCAGCCAGGGCTTCACGCTCGATCCGGTCGCGGCGCTGCGGCGTCAGGTGCGCGTGCCGGCCAACAAGAAGATCTCGCTGACCTTCTGGACCGTCGTCGGCGCCGATCGCGCGGAGCTCGACGAGGCGATCGCCCGCCTCGACCACCAGGAGAGCTTCGCCCGCCAGGCCATGCTTGCCTGGACGCGCAGCCAGGTGCAGACACGCCATCTGGGGCTCAGCCTGACCGACGCCGCCAATGTGCAGAAGCTGGCGCGCTACCTGATCTATCCCGATCCGTTCCTGCGCCTGCCGGCGGATTCGATCGCGTCGGGACTCGGCCGCCAGTCGAGCCTCTGGCCGACCAGCATTTCCGGCGACTTCCCGATCTTCCTCGTGCGTATCGGTGACGTAGCCGACCTCGAGATCGTCGCCCAGGCGCTGCGCTTCCAGGAATATATGCGGGCGCGGGGCATGATGATCGACTTCGTGGTCGTCAACGAGCAGGCGTCCTCCTACGTGCAGGACCTGCAGCGCGCGGTGGAGACCCTGTGCGAGAACAGCCGCCTGCGCGGCCGTGAGCTGGGACCCCGCCAGCACATCTTCGCCGTGCGCCGCGATCTGATGGACGAGCCGACCTACAAGACCCTGCTGTCGGTCGCGCGCGTCGCGCTGCACACGCGCAACGGCACGATCTTCGACCAGCTCGAACGCGCCGAGACGGCAGCCCTGCAGGCCCGCGATGCCTTGCTGCAGGGGGAGGGCGCAACGCCGCGCGAGCCCGCTCCGCCGCTTCCCTTGCCGGTGCGCGCGAGCCAGGGCGGAGGCGACATCGCCGCCGACGGCAGCGGCCTCAGCCTCTGGAACGGCTTTGGCGGCTTCGACGGCGACGGCCGCCACTATGTGACGCGGCTGACCGGGCGGCGCTCCACGCCGCAGCCCTGGATCAATGTCATCTCGAACGCCTCCTTCGGCTTCCATGTCTCGGCCGAGGGCGCCGGCTTCACCTGGAGCCGCAACAGCCGCGACTACCAGCTCACGCCCTGGTCGAACGACCCGGTGTCGAACCGGCCGGGCGAGGGCTTCTATGTTTTCGACCTCGCCAGCGGCAAGGCGTTCTCGCCGACGGCGGCGACGGTTCGCGATCCGTCTATGACCTATGAGACCTGGCACGGCCAGGGCTTCTCGACGTTCCGCTCCAGGCGCGGCCCCTTGTCGATGGACCTGACGCAGGTGGTAGATCCCGTCGATCCGGTGAAGATCACCCGGCTGCGCATCCAGAATTCCGGCTCCGTGCCGGCACGGCTGCGCGTCTATGCCTATGCCGAATGGGTGCTGGGCGGCCACCGCTCGAAGACCGCGGCGACCATCGTGCCGACGCGGGATGCGGCGACAGGGGCGCTTCTGGCGCAGAATCCCTACGGCCTCGACTTCGGCGAGCGCGTCGCCTTCCTCGCTGCAAGCCATCCCGTCAATTCGGTGACCGCGGACCGCTCCGAGTTCATCGGCAGGCACGGCACCACGGAGTATCCGCAGGCCGTGCTCGGCGGGCTTGCGCTGTCCGGCCGTATCGAAGCTGGCGACGACCCCTGCGCGGTCCTCGCAAGCGACATCGACATTCCGGCCGGCGGCGACGTGACGCTGTCCTGGCTGCTTGGCGACGCGGCCACGCCCGCCGAGGCGAGCGCGCTGGTGCAGACCCATCGCGGCAAGGATTTCGACCAGCGCCTGGCGGATAACGAAAAGGCTTGGCGCGGCTTCCTCGACACCATCCAGGTCGAGACGCCCGACAAGGCGATGAACGCCATAGTCAACCATTGGCTGCCTTACCAGGCCGTTGCCTGCCGCATCCGCGCGCGCTCGGCCTTCTACCAGGCCAGCGGCGCATTCGGCTTCCGCGACCAGTTGCAGGACACGCTGGCCCTTCTGTCGCATGACCCGAAGCTGGCGCGCGACCAGATCCTCAACGCCGCGCGCCGGCAGTTCCCGGAAGGCGACGTGCAGCACTGGTGGCTGCCGCGCACCGATGCCGGGGTGCGCACCATGATCTCGGACGACGTCGTCTGG
>RXJA01000602.1 GCA_003963455.1 Hyphomicrobiales bacterium | reverse complement strand
CGATCGTGGGGGAGGATCGGCGTCTGATCCGTGCTTAACGACGGTTTATCCAGCCAATATGGCGGAGAGAGCGGGATTCGAACCCGCGTTACGGTTTCCCGTAAACACACTTTCCAGGCGTGCGCCTTCAACCACTCGGCCACCTCTCCGTCTTTTGCATCTCGCGCCGGCTGGTTTCGCCACGCGGGTTGGGGAGATGCTCCCATGGGAAGTCCTCAGCGGACATGTGGTTGCCTTCAACCGGGGCAACCTTCCCCGCACTGCTAGCCGTCTAGGCAAACAGCCGCGGGGCTCATCTAGTCGATCCGAAAGCGAATGCCAAGCCATATTGGCATTGCAAAGGCTTTTGACCGTGGATCCCTCCGAAGGCCGCCTTAACGATGGCGTGCGGCGCGTTCGTGTGATGTGTGCGGGCTGACCCGCAAGACCCCACCCGTGCCCAAGCGTGCAGCCTCGTTTCAGAGTGCGTGAGAGGCCGGACAGCCGATCTGCGGCCAATGTCGGGGAAGTCGCATTGGCAGGGGATGCTCCGCCGTAAGCTCGCGCATGGGTATTGAGCCGGATCAAATCCCTTGCGGCCGGCGCCTTGCTAAGTTGTGCCGTTCCCGGGACAAGGTTGAATGCGCATCGCAATCCTGTCTGACATTCATGCCAACCGCGAGGCGTTCGACGCAGTCCTCGAGGTCGTTCGGAAGCTAGCGCCGGACCAGTTGGTCCTGCTCGGCGATCTGGTCGGTTACGGGCCTGATCCCGTTTACGTGGTCGAGAAGGCGGCCGACCTGGTCGAGGACGGGGCAGCCTGTATCATGGGCAACCACGACGAGGCGGCGGCATTCGGCCGGACCGACATGACGGAGAACGCGCGGGCCGCCATCGAATGGACCCGCAAATGCCTCGCCCGGGCGCATTTCGACTTTCTCGCCAAGCTGCCGCTCTCGCTTCGGTCCGAAGACCGGCTCTATGTCCACGCCAGCGCCGAGCGGCCGGAAAAATGGCTGTATATACGCGATGTCGACGCGGCAAGACGCTGCCTGTTCTCAAGCGACGCCCGCGTCATTTTCTGTGGCCACACCCACATCCCAGCCGTCTACTACGCCTTGCCGGGCACCCGGCCGGTTCATTTTCGGCCGCTGGACAATGTGGCGGCGCCCGTATCCGATTTGCGTCGGCATGTCGTCGTCGTCGGGGCCGTCGGCCAGCCGCGCGACGGCAACCCGGCCGCCTGCTTCGCGCTGCTCGAAACGGAACGGCGCGAGGTGACGATGGTGCGCGTTCCTTATGATCACGAAGAAACCGCCCGCAAGATCCAGGCGTCAGGGATGCCCGGGTGGCTCGGCATGCGCTTGAAGATTGGCCGCTAGAGCGGTTCGCCGTTTTCGCGGAACGGCGAACCGCTCCAGCTCTTTGGTTTAACGCGATTCCGGACGGCAACCGTTTCACACTTTTCCTGGAATTGCTCTGGAGACGATGGATGCAGAAGTTGGAGGCAGGGGCAAGGATCGACGGTTTCGAGCTCATCGAACGGCTTCAATCCGGCGGCATGGCGGCACTTTGGCGCGCGAAAAATCCGGAATTCGATTTTCCGCTTCTCTTGAAGATCCCCTTTCTCGACCCGGGCGGTGACGTTTCCGTCATCCTCGGCTTCGAGGCCGAGGAACTGATCCTCAAACGCCTGTCGGGTCCGCATGTGCCGCGCTTCGTGGCATCCGGAAGCCTGGCAGAGGTTCCCTACATAGCCATGGAGTTCGTCGCCGGCGTCGGTCTGGAGCAACTGACGAACGCCGCGCCACAGCCGCCCGACGAGGTGGCCAGGATCGGCGCTGAAATCGCCAGGGCGCTAGCCGCCCTGCATCGCCAGAAGGTCGTCCATCTCGATCTCAAGCCCGAGAACATCATTCTTGCCGAGCGCGGCGCCGTTCTTCTGGACTTCGGCCTCGCCCGCCATGCAGAGCTTCCGGACCTTCTCGGCGAAGAGAGTTCCATGCCGATGGGCACGGCTGCCTATATGTCGCCGGAACAGGTGCTGGGCGAAAGGTCCGATCCCGCAAGCGACGTGTTCGCGCTGGGCTGCATCCTCTATCAACTCGCCACGGGCGAGGAGCCGTTCGGGCGCCCCGCCACCTTCGCGGGAATGAAGCGCAGGCTCTTTCACGCGCCCAGGCCGCCGCGGGACGTCGACAGGGCCATACCGAGATGGCTGGAGGCTGTGATTCTGCGATGCATGGAAGTCGACAGGTCGAGGCGGTATGGCGAGGCCGCGCACGTTCTCTCGGACCTCAGAAACCCCGACCAGGTCGTGGTTGCCAGGAACCGCGCGCCATCGAACGAAGGTGTCTGGGGCGCGATCAGGAATCTCTTCCGCAGGACAGACGAGAAGTCGCTGGTGGGGAGGCCGGCCGGCTCCAGGGTAAGCGCCGGGCCACCGATCGTTCTGGCAGCGGTCGACCTTGCCAATGGGAGCGATGCGCTGGCAGGCGAGGTTCTCAACGAAACCGCGCGCGTGCTTGCGGCGCGTCAGGATACCTGGCTGGCCTGCGTGACGGTGTTGAAGACCGAGATCATCGCCGACACGCCGGCGATCGATCAATCCGGCCGATTGGTCTATCTGCAGCGGCTGGTCGCGTTGAAGGACTGGGCACGTCCGCTGCATCTGCCGGAGGATCGGATAAGCTACCATGTGCTCGAGGCCGTCAGTCCGGCCGACGCGATCCTCAACTACGCCGAGCACAATGACGTCGGCCATATCGTCGTCGGCGCCCGATCGTCTTCGGCGATCCGCCGGCACCTCGGCAGCGTCTCGACCAAGGTCGTGGCGCGAGCCCTTTGCTCGGTGTCGGTCGTGCGACTGAAAGCGGTCGAGGAGCAAAGGCGGCAATCGCCATGATGTCGTCCTGCAGGCCGTCCATGCTTGACTTCGGCCCTGGCTGCCTGTCGACTGCCCCGGAGCGCTTTGGCCTTTGATGGCATCGCCGAACCGCTCCAATATTGGTTTCACGCAATTCCGGATGGAGCGGCTGTCTCCTGGAATTGCGTTGGGCTTTGCGAGGGGGCATCGTCCTGACATGGCTTCGATCGATCAGCGACCCGCGGGACGGCCGGACGGCGGGCTTTCCTTCATCCCGGTGGCGTGGCTCGTCATCGTCATGGGGCTGTCGGCCTACGGCCTGATCTCGAACTGGCGGCTGATCGGCGACTTCAGCCTGCCGGACAGCGTCTTCTTCCTGATCTATGGCGGCCTTGCCGGCGGCGTGATCACGATTCTGTGGGGGCTGTACCTGCTTGGTCTCGCCTTTAACCGGTCGGCCCGTTTCCCGCGCCACTACACAATCTGGCAAATCGCCATCATCATCTGGCTCCTCGTGCGCCAGGCCTATGTGCTGCTCGCGTCCGACTTCGTCTTCTCGGCCGAGGCGCTGGGCTTCACCGTCGCCGAGATCGCTATCGGCCTGCTCTGCATCTATCTCTTGCGCAGCGGCGCCGGCGCCGAGACGGTCTACGCCAATCCGGAGACCGAGCGGCCGCCGGTCTTCGTCTCGATCCTTGCCGCGCTGCTCGGCATCATCCTTGGCGGCGCGATCGGCGCCTGCGCCGGTTTCTTCGCCGGTTCGCTGATCGTGGACCTGACCCATATGAGCTGCTTCGAGGGCGCCTGCGGATTTTTCGCGGCCTTTGTCGGCCTGGGGGGGCTGATCGTCGGGGCGATCGCCGGCGGCATCTTCGCCATCTGGCGGGTCAACCGGCGCCGGCCCGCGCGGGCCCGTTAATTTCACCCGTCGCGATTGCGTGGGAGTTGCGCACGCTCTATGTCGATTGCGGGGCAGACGGGAGCTTTCCCGGGGAGAGCGTCGATGTTGCGTTTCATCTTTCGGCTGGCGGCCATGGTTGCGCTGTCGGTTTCCGTCATCATGGCGGTGATCGACACGACGCGCTCGGTCGCCGCCTCTTCGCTGGTGATGACGCCGCTCAACGCAAGCTGGCTGGCGGTCTCGCCGGACACGCGGGCGGCGTTCGAGACGTTCGTGCGCGCCAAGGCAGGCCCGCTGGTCTGGGACGGCGCCGTGGCCTGGGTGCTTGCGCAACCCGGTTTCGCGGTGTTCGCGGTGCTTGCCTTCCTGCTTTACGCCATAGGCTACCGGCGCAGGCGCCGCGGCGCGGAATTCGCTCCAAGCCCCTGAGGTCTCTTGTGCTGATGCACTTCCGGACGCAAGGCTACGGCGAAACCGCGGTTTCCGACCGCTTCACAGCCTACCTGGAATTGCTCAAGGAGGCGGGCCGGACCGCGGGTAACCGGTTTTTCCAACAGGTCAAAATTCCACGTGAATTTTGTTTCGCGCCGTGCCAGATTGACCGCGAGCGGGAGGGGAAGAACTTCCTGCCTGACGTCGACAGCCTGCCGGAGAACCGGGTGGGCGGGCGGTGCAAAAACGGAAAAATAACCGACAGGGTGTGGATCTCATGAAACGTATCGTTCTCGGCCTTCTGGCCGCAACCGCAATGGTTCTTCCGGCTTTCGCCGCGGATGTGCAGCCGGCCATCCTCTATGATCTGGGCGGCAAGTTCGACAAATCCTTCAATGAGTCTGCCTATCATGGTGCGGAGAAGTTCAAGGCCGAGACCGGCATCGCCTACGTCGAATTCGAGGTCTCCAACGCCTCGCAGCGCGAGCAGGCGCTGCGCCGCTTCGCCGAGGACGGCCGCAACCCGATCGTCATGGCCGGCTTTGCCTGGGAGGACGCCCTG
>RXJA01000520.1 GCA_003963455.1 Hyphomicrobiales bacterium | reverse complement strand
CCTGCTGGAAGCTGGCGCCCGCGCTCGCCGCCGGCAATTGCGTGGTGCTGAAGCCGGCCGAGCAGACGCCCGCCACCATCATGCTTTGGGCTGACCTTATCGGTGACCTTTTGCCGGAAGGCGTTCTCAACATCGTCAACGGCTTCGGCCTCGAGGCCGGCAAGCCGCTGGCATCGTCGAACCGCATCGCCAAGATCGCCTTCACCGGCGAGACGACGACCGGCCGCCTGATCATGCAGTACGCCTCGCAGAACCTCATCCCGGTGACGCTGGAACTCGGCGGCAAGTCGCCCAACATCTTCTTCCAGGACGTCGTTGCCGAGGATGACGACTTCTTCGACAAGGCGATCGAGGGTTTCGTCATGTTCGCGCTCAACCAGGGCGAGGTCTGCACGTGCCCCAGCCGCGCGCTGGTGCATGACAAGATCTACGACAAGTTCATGGAGCGCGCCCTGAAGCGCGTCGAGGCGATCGTGCAGGGCGATCCCCTCGATCCGGCCACCATGATCGGCGCGCAGGCGTCGAGCGAGCAGTTGGAAAAGATCCTCTCCTACTTCGACATCGGCCGCCAGGAAGGAGCCCAGCTGCTGACGGGGGGCGAGCAGAACCACCTGCCGGGCGACCTTGCCGGCGGCTACTACGTGAAGCCGACCGTCTTCAAGGGTCACAACAAGATGCGCATCTTCCAGGAAGAGATCTTCGGGCCGGTGGTGTCGGTGACGACCTTCAAGGACGATGACGAGGCGCTGTCCATCGCCAACGACACGCTCTACGGCCTCGGCGCCGGTATCTGGAGCCGCGACGCGAACCGCTGCTACCGCTTCGGCCGCGCCATCCAGGCGGGCCGCGTGTGGACCAACTGCTATCACGCCTATCCGGCGCATGCCGCCTTCGGCGGTTACAAGCAGTCCGGCATCGGCCGCGAGACGCACAAGATGATGCTCGACCACTATCAGCAGACCAAGAACATGCTGGTCAGCTACAGCCCGAAGAAGCTCGGCTTCTTCTGATCCTCCCGGGGCGAAGGGGGAGGGAGGGCGCCGCGGCCGGTGCCCTCCCTTCAGCATAGGAGGATTTTCATGGACCGGATTTCATTGGGCAAAGTCTCAGCCACTCCGGAGGCCGAGGCGCTCCTCGCCGAGATCATCGCCGATCACGGGCCGGTGCTCTTTCACCAGTCCGGCGGCTGCTGCGACGGCTCGTCGCCGATGTGCTATCCGCGCGGCGAGTTCATGATCGGCGACAATGACGTGATGCTCGGCCAGATCGGCGGGACGCCGGTCTATATCAGCGCCTCGCAATATGAGGCGTGGAAGCACACGGACCTTATCATCGACGTTGTGCCGGGCAGGGGCGGCATGTTCTCGCTGGACAATGGCCGCGAGAAGCGTTTCCTGACGCGCTCGACGGTCTGCGCGGCGCCAACGCCTTAGGGCTGTTGATCGGCCGACTGTTGGGGTAATCGTCGCGCTTTATTGGGTCTTTGGCTCGCAACCTGCTCGCCTTAGTGCTATGGCGCCGCTTTCGAACGGAAAAGCGAAGTCATGGCAGGTGTTGAACTGATCACGGTGGAGGCCGGCGAGGCGGGCATGCGGCTCGACCGCTGGTTCAAGGTCCACTATCCGGGCCTCGGTTTCGGCCACCTGCAGAAACTGCTTCGCTCCGGCCAGATCCGCGTCGATGGCGGCCGGGCGAAGGCCGACACGCGCGTCGAGCCAGGCCAGACCGTGCGCATACCGCCGCTCGACGTAGACAAGAAGGGCGACGCGCAGCTTACCGGTCACTCGATCCGCAACCAAGGCGATGCCGACGTGCTTGCCAAGATGCTCTTGCACGAGGACCCGAAGGTCTTCGTCTTCAACAAGCCGGCCGGCTTGGCGGTGCAGGGCGGCTCCGGCGTTACCCGCAATGTCGACGACATGCTGGAGGCCTGGCGCAACCAGAAGGGCGAGAAGCCGCGCCTCGTCCACCGCCTCGACCGCGACACGTCCGGCGTGCTGGTCGTTGCCCGCACGCGTCTTGCCGCGATGAAGCTCTCGGAAGCGTTCCGCGCGCGCGAGACGAAGAAGACCTATTGGGCGCTGGTCAAGGGCGTGCCGCCGAAACGCGAGGACAAGATCTCGACCTGGCTGGTCAAGGAGGCAACGCCGGACGGCGACCGCGTGCGCGTCGCCAAGCATGGCGAGAAGGGCGCCGACCATGCCGTCTCCTATTACCGTGTGGTTGAGCAGGCGGCGCAGTCGCTGTCCTGGCTGGAGATGGAGCCCTATACGGGCCGCACGCATCAGCTGCGCGTCCATGCCGCCTATATCGGCTGCCCGATCATCGGCGACCCCAAATATTTCGAGGCCGATACCAACTGGGAATTCCCCGGCGGCATCCAGAACCGGCTTCACCTCCATGCCCGCCGCATCGTCATCCCGCATCCGGACCAGGGCATCATCGACGTGACCGCGCCGATGCCGCCGCACATGCGCCAAAGCTGGAATCTGCTCGGCTTCGACGAACAAAGCGCGGAGGACTGACATTGGTTGTTACGCCCGCGCTGGATCGCCGCGATGCGGTCGACATGGCGGCGGCGGCCATCATGGTCGGGCTGACCTTCTCCTGGGGGCTGAACTACGTCGCCGCCAAGATCTCCTACTCGGGCTACGACCCCGTCTTCGTCTCGATCGCACGCTCCTTCCTCGGCGGGCTCTGCGTGCTTGGCTGGTGCCGGCTGCGCGGCGTCAAGCTGTTCGAAGCGGACGGGACGTTGGCCGCCGGCATCGTGGTCGGCGTGCTTTTCGGCGTCGAGTTCCTGTGCCTTTATATCGGCCTCGAATACACGACCGTTGCCCGCAACACGCTGCTGGTCAACACCATGCCGTTCTGGGTGCTGATCGGCGGTCATTTCCTGCTCGGCGAGCACATCAACGCGCGCAAGCTCAGTGGGCTTGTCCTGGCCTTCTGCGGCCTGGCGGCCGTGTTCTCTGACGGGATCGTCGCCGGCACCGACGCGACCCTTCTGGGCGATCTGCTCAGCCTGGGTTCAGGCGTCCTGTGGGCAGCGACCAGCATCGTCATCAAGCGTTCGAAACTGGTGGCGACCAGCGCCGAGAAACTACTGCTCTACCAACTGGCCGGCGCCGCCGTCGTCGGTGTCCTTGTGCTGGCCTTGGCCGGCCCACCCATTCGCGCGGTTGCCGCCTTGCCGACGCTGGCGCTGCTCTTCCAGTCTTTCTATATCGTGGCCTTCACCTATGTATTGTGGTTCTGGTTGCTTCGGCGCTACCCGGCGTCAGGCCTGTCGAGCTTCGCCTTCCTGTCGCCGGTGTTTGGTGTCTTGTGCGGCGCAGTAGTTCTGGGCGAAGCGCCGACGGCGAGGATATTCCTGGCCCTGGCGCTGATCGCCGCCGGCCTGATCATTGTCAACCGGCCGGCGCGCAGGCAGCCCGCGCCGTAGGGCGGCTTGCTGTTTCGCGGAGACGGCAGGCTGCGTCACCGTTATGGGACGCATTCCCGCCGGAAAACCGCTTCACACCTTTCCTGGAATTGCTCTAAGGAGTTCGACATGCGCGACATCCTCGAAGACCTCGAAGCAGGAAAACTGCTTTCCGATCCCGATCCCGTGCGCCGCGCCCAGATCCAGATGAAGACGCCGCTGCCGAAGCGTTTCTACAAGGCGGTTTCGGTTGTTCCGGTGGAAAACGGCTTCGCCGTTCATCTCGACGGCCGCCCGGTGCGCACGCCTGCCAAGGCGGTGATGGTGCTGCCGACCGAAAAGGCCGCGACCCTGGTGGCGGACGAATTCAGCTCACAGGCCGAGGTCATCGATCCCGTGACAATGCCGGTCATGCGCCTCGTCAACACAGCCATCGACGGCGTCGCCTCCGACCCGCAGGCGGTGCTGGAAGACATATTGCGCTTCGCTTCGTCCGATCTGCTCTGCTACCGCGCCGACGGTCCGCAAGGGTTGGTCGACCGGCAGAACAAGCACTGGGATCCGGTGCTGGACTGGGCACGCGGCTGTCTCGGCGCGCGCTTCAACCTTGCGGAGGGCGTGATCTATGTCGAGCAGCCGCGCGAAGCGATTGCCGTCCTCGGCGCGCATCTTGGCCAGCGTTCCGAGCCGATGCGGCTAGCAGCCATCCATGTCATGACGGCGCTGACCGGTTCGGCGCTGCTGGCTTTAGCCGTCGATTTCGGTGAGCTCGACGCCGAGGAAGCCTGGGCCGCCGGCCATGTCGACGAGGACTGGCAGATCGAGCACTGGGGTCAGGATGCGGAGGCCGTGGCGCGCCGCTCGGCCCGCAAGCGCGACATGACGGCGGCGGTCAGCCTGCTCGAGGCCCTGCAGGCCTAAAGCAATTCCAGGAAAAGTGCGCAGCGGTTTTCCGCCTGGCAATTGCGTAAGGCAAACCGGGCAATTCCAGGAAAAGTGAGCAGCGGTCAGGCTCGGCGTCTTCGCCGTGGCCCTCCGTCCGGAATTGCGCAAAACAGATCTGGAGTGGACCGGCAACCCGCCGGAGCTGAGCCACTCCAGGCGCACGCCGCTTTCGCAGCGCACCTAATACCAAAGTCATAATCCCATTGTCGCGGTGCCTTTCGCCCGCCCTTTCTGTCATTTTTCGCTTCGTTGGCTGGGTTTCCTGGGTCTGCGTTCGGAGGGGCGCGAACCGTGCGAGCAGCCATCGAGGACAGACGGGATCTCACGGGAGGATATTCAAATGGCAATGGCTTCGACCGCCGGCAGGACCA
>RXJA01000502.1 GCA_003963455.1 Hyphomicrobiales bacterium | reverse complement strand
TGCAGGATCTCGTAGGCCTGGATCGGGATCACGCTGGAGATGGTGGCGCGGGCGAAGGATTCCACCGCGTAGAGCGAGGCGAAGGTGCGCGCATCCGCCGGCCGCAGGGCCGGAAGCCAGATCGGATGGCGCACATGGGTGGACATCGGCCCTCCGAAACGTGAATCACCTGTCAAATCTGGCCGGACCAGCCGCTGGCTGGTAGCAGGAAATCGACCCTCAGAGATCGAAAAGCGAAGCCTGCCAAAGGCTTTCCGCTGCTGGCCTAAAGCGAAATTTCATGGCTGCCATGAAACGCATTGATGGCGCCTGCTTCTGTCGCCGGCTTGAACCGTGATAGTCGTTTGGCACGACTGAATCGGATTGCCAGACAATGAGCCTTCAAACGACCAGCGAACCCGTTCAGGACGCCCCGAAGCCTGGCCGCATTCAGGCCATCGACATCCTGCGCGGCGTCGCGCTGATCGCGATGGCGAGCTACCATTTCACCTGGGATCTCGAAAACTTCGGCTACACCACGCCCGGCCTCACCGCTTTCGGCTGGTGGAAATTCTACGCCCGCTGCATCGCCTCGACCTTCCTGTTCCTGGTCGGGGTCAGCCTCTTCCTCGCCCATGGCCGTCAGATCCGCTGGCCGGGCTTCTGGAAGCGCTTTGCCATGGTTGCCGTGGCTGCGATCGCCATTTCGGGGGTCACCTATCTCGTCACGCCGGACGGGTTCATCTTCTTCGGCATCCTGCACGAGATCGCTCTGGCCAGCCTGCTCGGCCTCGCCTTTCTCAGGCTGCCCTGGCTGCTGACGGCAATCATTGCCGCGGCGGTCATTGCCGCCCCTTACTATCTGCGGTTGGAGGCCTTCGACCATCCGGCGCTGTGGTGGGTGGGGCTGTCGGCCATCAATCCTCGCTCTAACGACTACGTGCCGCTTTTCCCGTGGTTTGGCGCCGTGCTTCTGGGCATTGCCGCGGCAAAGCTCGCTTCCGCGTCAGGTTTGCTCGACCGGCTGAGAGCATGGATACCCGGCCGCTGGTCCAACCCGCTGACCTTCATCGGCCGGCACAGCCTGGCCTTCTACCTCATCCACCAGCCGCTTCTGTTCGGCTCGGTGTGGCTGTTCTCGCAGGTCATGCCCGCCACTCCTCAGGACAAGGAAGCCGGCTTCCTGCCGGCCTGCCAGGCGCAGTGCGAACAGCAGCGGGACAGCAAGTTCTGTTCCAGCTATTGTGGCTGCATGCTGGATACGCTGAAGGGCGAAGGGTCTCTCGACAAGCTCTACGGCAACGACCAGTCCAGCGTCTGGAAATCGCATCTGGCCGACCTGGCGGAAACCTGCACCGCCGCGACCGAGGACCAGATGGAGGGAGGGCAGCAATGACGGGCGTCGTAAAGCCCAGACACGGGATCATTCCCTGGCCGCCGGTGATCTATGTCGTGGCGATCGCGCTCAGCATCGTCCTCGGCCTGCTTTATCCGCTGCCCTGGATCGGCGATATCTTCGGCGATCTGCTGTTCGGCGTCGGCTGGGTGGCGTTGTTCGGCGTCGCCATGCTCTGGATCACGGCCATCCGCGCCATGTTCAGGGCGAGGACGACACTCGATCCCAACGCCGAGCCCGATCATCTGGTGACGTCGGGCCCCTTCGGCATCACCCGCAACCCGATGTACCTTGCCAACACGCTGCTTCTGATCGGCGTCGCCTTCATCACCGGCATCGCCTGGTTCCTGATCTTCGCCTTCCTCGCCGCCTTCGCGACGCAGAAGCTGGCGATCGAGAAGGAGGAAAAGATCCTGGCGGCGAAGTTCGGTAAGAAATACCGGGATTACGCGAAAAAGGTGCGGCGCTGGATCTGAGCGTGACAAGGTCAGCTCGGTATTCGGCGTGATGTCTTTCTGGTGTCTGGCCAGAGTTTCCTGCCGAGATAGAACAGGACCGGGATCGACAGCATGATCGCCAGCACGACAGCCGGCGCCGCCAACGCAAAACGCGTCGGCGAAATATACCCCTCTCCAAACGCTTGATGCAGCAGGGCGACGGTGACCGGCAGATTAAAGGCAACAGCTGTCGCCGTGCCCGGCATGTAGCGGCGCATGGCTATCGTCGCAAGCAGGTGTGGAAAGACCACATTGAGCAGCATCGCCAATGCATAGCCGGACAGCACATAGGCACCTAGGCTTTCCCGCCCCCGCGCGGCTGCGAGCAATGCGGCGCCGACTGCGAAAGCAGTGAGCACGAGCACGGCGAAACGGAACTCGCGCGCCCCGACGGGGCTATGCCAGCGCCCCGCCCGCTCCGACCAAGCCGGCAACAGAAATGCTTCCTCCAGATTGTGGACGGCAACCGCGGCGGCAAACAGCCAGGCCAGAGCTATGAACACGGTCTGACCGATCGCCGGTTCAATGGAGGCTGGTCGCCCCTCAGGTGTTGACGCCCAGTTCGGCCAACCGCTCCACGCAGGACTCCTCGGCCTGGTCGAGCTCTGCCAGCGTCTCCTCGAGGTCGCGCCGCTTCTGGCGCAGATCCTCGCGCTTTTCCTCGATACGCTTGATCATCAGCTTGAGCTGGCCGACCTCGCCGGGCGGCTCCTTGTACATCTGGATGATCTCGCGGATCTCGTTGATCGAGAAACCGAGCCTTTTTCCCCGCATGATCTGGCGGATGAGATGCCTGTCCGACGGCCGAAACAGCCGCGTGCGGCCGCGCCTTATGGGCTGCACCAGCCCTTCGTCCTCGTAAAAACGCAGCGTCCGCGTCGACACGTCGAACTCGCGTGTCAGCTCGGTGATCGTGTAATATTCCCGCATTCCGGCTCCCAAGCCCGGGCATCGCCGCTTGGAGCGTCGCCCTTCCCTCCGATTAGACCCATCCGCGCCGGAATCGGCACGTAACCCCGGAGCAACCTCGCACGGCATTTACGTAAAAGTCAATTAACGCCGGCCCGTTGGTTCAGGGAACTCTAAACCACCAGGTCGCCAGCCCAAGAAAGGCGAAAAAACCGACGCAGTCGGTGACGGTCGTGACGAAGACCGCAGAGGCCACCGCCGGATCGATCTTGAAACGGTCGAGCACCAGGGGAATGAGGATTCCGGCCAGTGCGGCGGCAAACATGTTGATGATCATCGCCGCCGCGATGATGCCACCCAGATTGGGGTCGTGGAACCAGAAGCCGGCAACCATGCCGATCAGCACGGCAAAGATGATCCCGTTGATGAAACCCACGCCCAGCTCGCGGCGGATGATGCGGGTGGCATTGTAGATATCGAGGTCCTTGGTCGCCAGCGCGCGCACGGTGACGGTCATCGTCTGCGAGCCGGCATTGCCGCCCATGCCGGCGACGATCGGCATCAGCACGGCAAGCGCCACGATATGCTCGATCGTGTTGTCGAACAGGCCGATCACCGACGCGGCGAGAAAGGCGGTCAGAAGGTTGACCAGCAGCCAGGGCACGCGCGAACGCGAGGTGGCGAGCACCGTATCGGACAGCTCTTCGTCGCCGACGCCGCCCATGCGCAAAAGGTCTTCCTCCGCCTCCTCCTGGATGACGTCGACCACGTCGTCGATGGTGAGCACGCCAACCAGCCGCTCGTTCTCGTCGACCACGGCGGCGGAGAGCAGATTGTATTGTTCGAACTCGCGGGCGGCCTCTTCCTGGTCCATCGTGGCCGGGATCGCGTGCAGCGTCTCATGCATGACGTCCGCGACCTTGACCGCGCGCTTGGTGCGCAGGATCTGGTCGAGGTCGATGGCGCCGACCAGCTTGAAGCCGGGATCGATGACGAAAATCTGGCTGAAGCGCTCCGGCAGGTTCTTGTCCTCGCGCATGTAGTCGATGGTCTGGCCGATCGTCCAGAACGGCGGTACGGCGACAAACTCGGTCTGCATGCGCCGGCCGGCGGTCTCTTCCGGATAGTCCAGCGCCCGCCGCAGCCTGATGCGCTCGGTGAAGGGCAATTGCGACAGGATCTCGTCCTGGTCTTCCTTCTCGAGGTCCTCGAGGATGTAGACGGCGTCGTCGGAATCGAGATCCTGCACAGCCTGCGCGATCTGCGCGTTCGGCAGATTGTCGACGATATCCATGCGGATCGCTTCATCGACCTCGGTCAGCGCGGAGAAGTCGAAGTCGGAGCCGAGCAACTCGACCAGCGCGCGGCGCTGTTCGGGGTGAAGCGCCTCCAGCACGTCGCCGAGTTCCGACTGGTGGAGGTCGGAGACTTCGCGCTTGAGGGTGATCGTATCGCGATCGGCGATCGCCGCGCCGATCTGGGCAAGGAACGAGGCGCGGACAGCGCCCTCCTCGCCATAGATGTCAGCGTGGTGCTCCTCGGCGGGCGCGGCGCCGGTCGTCTGTCTGTCCTGGCCTTCCACCAGCGCCTCCCGCCAACAGGAATCCCGAAGGGTATCAAAGCAGGTCTAGCGCATGACCCCGAAAACCGGAAACCGCTTTTGGGAAAATCCAAGGCCGGTCCGGCGGATAGCACGGCGACACGATTCGTCCCACGAGCATCCCGCGTTAGCGCGCTGAATAGCCAAGGAAATGTGGCGACGGTCGAAAGCTTCCAATTTGCCGACCCGCGGCGGATCGCGGGAGTGACGATGGCCTCGCCCGACGCAGCGGCGCATGCCGCCAAGGGAAGACCGATTTTTCGCCGCTGAGGCAGAAGCAATTTGCGAGGGATAATGGTGCGGTCGAGAAGACTCGAACTTCCACGGGTTGCCCCACAGCGACCTCAACGCTGCGCGTCTACCAATTCCGCCACGAC
>RXJA01000304.1 GCA_003963455.1 Hyphomicrobiales bacterium | reverse complement strand
GCATCGGGTCCGGCGGCACGGTCGGCAGCATCGGATCGCCGTTTTCGTCGACCGCCCAGGCGCCGGCGAAATCATTGGCGGTGATCATGATGGGCGAGACGCCGTCGCCGGTGCGCACGGGGCGGTTTTCGGTGTTGCTGGCGTCGAGCGAGGCCTCGACCCACAGCGGGCTGCCGTTGAAGCGGCCGGGGAACTCCGGAAGGATGAAGAAGGATTTTGTCAGCACATGGTCTGACGGCACCGGCTCCAGCGGCGGCACGTTGAGATTGGCGAGTATGTCGCGCAGCCGCTCGGTCGCCGGGCTTGCCGGGCCGGCGCCGATGCCGTTCGAAAACTGGTCGCGCGTGTCGAACAGAACCGTGCCGCCCTGCTGCATATAGGCATCGATGCGGGCGATCGCCGCCTGGCTGGGCATGGGCGCCGATGCATCGATCGGCCAATAGATCAGCGGGAAGAAGGACAGTTCGTCCTTGGCGATGTCTACGCCGGCCGGGGGGCCTGGCTCGAGGGCGGTCTTCTCGATCAGGAACCGGGTGAGGCCCTCGAGGCCGGCGCGGCTGATCGAATCCACGCCCGGCTCGCCGGTGATCACATAGGCGATGCGGGTTTTCGAAATGTCGTCGATCGCCTGGGCGTCGCCGGGCTTCGAATCATCGGCGCGGGCGAGATCGACGTAGCCGAAGAGCCCGCCCAGAATGACCAGAACGGCGGCGGTGGTCGCCACGGCGGCGCGGCGTGGCCGGCGCGCCAGCAGGCCGCCCATCCAGAATACGGCCAAGGTGTCGAGCGCCATCAACAGGAGCGCGACGGCGACCAGCGGGCCCTTGAGGTTCTCCGATTGATCGAAGGCATAGGGGATGGCCGTCACCGGCAGCGAAACCTGCGGGCGCGCCAGCGGCGCAAATGTGCTCGAAGCGTTGAGAAGGTTATGCGCGAATACACCAGTCTCCGAGCCGTAAAGGCCGGGCGGGTTTTCCAGCGTCACCGGCAGCGGTCCGGCGCCGGGCACCAGCGGCCGCGCATCGGGCGAGGGTGGCGTCAGCATGCCGTCGGCGCCGATCATGCGGTAGGGCGCGAGCGAGGCGGCGGTGGCTTCGGCGTTGGCGATCGCGGCGCCCTGGTTGCGCGACAGCTGGACGACGCGGCGCAGCATCTCGACGAAACTGCCTGAGATCGGCAGGTTCGACCAGGTCGCCTCAGGGGTGACATGGAAGAGCACCAGCGTGCCCTTGTCCTTCTTCATGCCCGTCACCAGCGGCGTGCCGTCGGCAAGCGTGGCCCAGGTGCGCTCGACGATGTCGGGCGTCGGCTCGGCCAGAACCTGCCGGCTCACCGTCACCTCGGAGGGCGGGGAGAGGTCGGCGAAAGGACCGTTCTTCGGGAATTCGGTGACCGCCTGCGGCGTCGTCCACGACAGCGCGCCGCCCAGCGCGCGCTCGCCGCTGCGCAGCCGGACCGGCAGGAGGTCATCGTCATTGCCGGCGGCGGCCAGGCGCGGGCCGGCGAAACGCACCAGCGTGCCGCCCTTGTCGACCCAGTCGACCAGCCGCTGCTTGACCTGCTCGGGAATCGTGCCGACATCGGCCATGATGATCATCGCCGGCTTCTGGTCGAGAAGCTGCGGAATGGCGTCGGCGAGGTCGGCGCTCGACGGTTCGACCAGATCGGCAAAGGGCTGCAGGGCGCGGCGGATGTAGTAGAGCGGCGACAGAAGCGGCTGCGCCTGGTCGGCCTCGGTCTGCGACAGAAGGCCGACGCGGCGGCGCTTGGAGCTTTCGTCGAGCACGCGCACGGCACCGGCCTGGTGCTCGCCGTCGAGCGCGATCGAAGCGAAATCGTTGCGCAGCTCGAACGGCACCGCCATCGTGGCCGTGGCGGTGGTTTCGCCCGGCGCGAAGATCAGCGTCGCATCGGCGATGCGGCGGCCCTTGTCGTCGAAGGCTCCCGCGGTGACCTGCGCCGGCGCCGGATCGCCCGGCGCGCGAACGGCGGTGAGCGCGAAGCCGTCGACCTGGTTGTCGGCGCCTGTCAGGCCGGTCAGGGAAGGCCGGTCGGGCGTCACCCAGACCAGCCGTTTCGCGTTCTTTTCGAGCAGCGTCTTGAAAGCGGCTTCGTCGCCCTTGGCGGCAAGTCCGTCGGCCAGCACCGCGACGCTGGCGCCGGGCAGGCGCTCCAACGTCGCGGCGACGCGGGCATAGACGGCCGGGCGGTCCGTGGGGACCGGCCGCGGCCTGGCGGCGCGCAGACGGTCGAGCGCGGCCGAGGCATCGAAGGGGCCAATCTCGGCATTGGGCTTTTCGGCGGTGAAGGCGATCACGACCGGTACGCCGTTCGAGCCGGCATCGGCGATCAGCCGCTCGGCGGTGGCGACGCGCTTGCCCCAATCGGCCGCGCTCGCCCAGCCATTGTCGATGACAAGCGCGAGAGCCGCGCCTTCCGTCGGCAGCTTCTCGCGCGGATTGAAGACCGGCTCGGCCAGCGCCATCACGACGAGCGCCGCCATCAGCAGCCGAAGCAGTGTCAGCCACCACGGGCTTTGCTGCGGGGTTTCTTCACGCCTGAGGACCCGGGCGAGGATTTTCAGCGGCGGGAAAACTTCCGTCTGCGGCTTGGGCGGGGTGAGTCTCAACAGCCACCAGATCACCGGAAGTGCCAGAAGGCCCCACAGCACCATGGGTGCCCCAAAGGAGAGCGGCAGCCAGCTCATGCGACCGTCCTTCCCGGTGGCAGCCCGGCATGATCGCCAGCGGTCAACCCGGTATGGCTGCCTCCGGCAGCCAACCCTGCATGATTGCCGTCGGCGGTCATCGCCATGTGGATGCGCACCAGCGCCTCCGAAGCGAGACGGTCGGTATGATTGACGGTAAAGCTCCAGCCGAGGCGCTTGCACCAGCCGGCCAGTTCCTCGCGGCGAGCCCGGTAAAGCAGGCGGTACTCCTCGGCCAGCATCTCAGCACGGCCGGCGGTCAGCTTGTCGCCGGTTTCGGGATCGGTGAACTCGGTGCGGCCGGCATAGGGGAAGGTTTCCTCGGCCGGGTCGGCGACCTCGATCAGATGCGCGCGCACGCCGTGGCGGGCGAGCACGTCGAGCCAGGCCTTGGTTTCCTCGACCGGGTCGAGAAAATCGCTGACGAGGACGATGTCGCAGAAGCGGCGGATGGACGACAGATCGGGCTTGGCGGGCAGAGCGCCGGCGTGGCTCAGCTGGGCGGCGATGCGCTCGGCGCCGTTGCGGGCGGTGAAGGGGTCGGTCAGGCCCGGCCAGGCGATGCGCTCGCCACTGCGCGACAGGAGCTCGGCCATGGCAAGCGCCAGCACCAGCGCGCGCGATTCCTTGGAAACGCTTGCCGCTGCGGATTTGTAGAGCATCGAAGGCGAGGGGTCGGCCCAAAGCCAGACGGTGTGAGCCGCCTCCCATTCGCGGTCGCGCACATAGGTGTGGTCGTCCTTGGCCGAACGGCGCCAGTCGATGCGCGAGGCATCGCCTTCGACATAGGGCCGGAACTGCCAGAAATTCTCGCCGATGCCGCGCTTGCGGCGGCCGTGCCAGCCGGCGATCACCGTATTGACGATACGCCGCGCCTCGACCAGCAGGTCCGGCACCAGTGAAGCCCGCAACCGGCCACGGGCGAGCGCGTCGCGCGTCGCAACCGGTGCCTGGACCTCGCCTATTCGACCCATCAGATGCCTTTTGCCAGCTTCGCCACCACATCACGCACGGAAGTGCCTTCGGCGCGGGCCGCGAAAGTCAGCGCCATGCGATGCTGCAGCACCGGCTCCGCCAAGGCGCGAATGTCGTCCACCGACGGCGCCAACCTGCCATCATACAGGGCGCGGGCGCGGGCGCACAGGGTCAGCGCCTGACTGGCCCGGGGGCCCGGCCCCCAGGCGACGTGCTTGTCCGTCTCGGCATTGCCCTGGCCGGGGCGGGCCGAACGCACCAGCTTGAGGATCGCCTCGACGACGCTCTCCGGCACCGGCATGCGGCGGACCAGCGTCTGGATTTCCCTCAATCTCGCCGGCTGCAGCACCTTATCGGCCTTGGCCTCTTCGACGCCGGTCGTTTCGAGCAGGATGCGGCGCTCCGCGTCGATCTCCGGATAGAGAATGTCGACCTGCATCAGGAAGCGGTCGAGCTGGGCTTCGGGCAGCGGGTAGGTGCCTTCCTGTTCCAGCGGGTTCTGCGTCGCCAGCACATGGAAGGGCGAGGGCAGGTCATAGCGGGCCCCGGCGATGGTGACGTGATATTCCTGCATCGCCTGGAGCAGCGCCGATTGCGTGCGCGGGGAGGCGCGGTTGATTTCGTCCGCCATCAGCAATTGCGTGAAAATCGGCCCCGAAATGAAGCGGAAGGAACGCTTGCCGAACTCGTCCTGCTCCATCACCTCGGAGCCGAGGATGTCCGACGGCATCAGATCGGGCGTGAACTGGACGCGGCGCGAATCGAGGCCAAGCACGATGCCCAGCGTCTCGACCAGCTTGGTCTTGGCGAGGCCCGGCACGCCGACCAGCAGCGCGTGGCCGCCAGCCAGCAGCGCCACCAGCGTGCGCTCGACGACCGCTTCCTGACCGAAGATCACCCGGCCGACCGCATCGCGGACCCTGGAGATGTCGGCCAGCGCCTTTTCGGCTTCCTCGATCATCGCTTTCTCGCTGATCGGACTTTCCTTGATCATCACGCTCATGCCGTTCGATCCTTGTTGTTGGAAATACCGGCCTGCATTCTCTTGTCGCAGAATGCCGCGATTCGGCTTCGCCTGGCGCCTGCATTCGAACTTAAATCACAGACTTGGGCGGACAAGGCTGACAATCGGGACAACAGTGACTA
>RXJA01000532.1 GCA_003963455.1 Hyphomicrobiales bacterium | reverse complement strand
CATCAGCGCCACGCGCGCGCCCTTCTCCAGGCCTCTTGCCTGCAGGTAGGCGCCGAACGCCGCCGACAGCCGCTCGAGCTCGGCGTAGGTGATCGACTTGCCCATGCACACGAAGGCCGGCTGTCCGCCGAACTGCTTGCAGGCACCGACAAGGAATTCGCCGATGGACTTGTAGGGCAGGGCGCCGATCTCGGCCGGCATGTTCTTCGGATAGCTTTTCAGCCACGGCCTTTCCGGCAGGCCGGCGGTAAGCTCCGTGATCGCCTTCGGCAGGCCCTTCGAGGCGGGCTTGGCGGCGGCCGGTTTCTCGGCCGCTGCCTTTCCGGTTGCCGGCCCGGCTTCCGGCTTGTCCGCCTTCGCGGCTGCCGCCTTGGACTTTGTCGTTGCGGGTTTGGCGGCGGCCGGCTTTGCCGCCTGCTTGGCGGCCGCTGCCTTTGCGGTGGTCTTCGCCTTCGGCGAGGCGGCGGCCTTGGCAGCCTTGGGCGCGTCGCTTTCGGCGGCCGCCTTGGCCTTTGCTTTCGCCGGGGCTGTCGTCTTGGCTGCTTTGGCCACCTGTCTCTCCCTGTCGCCTTCGATCTGGGCGCCCGCTTCCAAAACGAAGCGTCCTCCACGCCGGCCGCGGATTTCCGGGAAATCCCGCCTATCGTCTATGTATGGCCTCTATCGGCGGCCGTGCAAGCCTTGCCCCAACGGCAAGGCGGGGAAAGATTTGCCGTCGAAATCTTATGCTTCGATGGCCTCCCATATCGTGCCTTGAGGCGGTCGGGCCTCTGGCAGTCGGGGTCCACTGGCTCGTTTTCGAAGGCAGCCGATCAATAAAAAAATGCCGTCGTTAATAATGTTGTGAGCAGAAAATACTACTCATTTTTCCTTCTGGCGGAGCATGATCTAGATTCTTTTCCTGCTTCCCATGGGGTACGCACACGAGGTGTTCCAAAGGCGAAGAAACGGTGCTTATATGCGCGCTTCGCGAGCCTGATAGAGGGGCTTGAGAGAACATCAGGGAGTGCTCAATGAAAAAGACAATGACTTTTGCAGCCGCGTTGCTGGCTGCAAGCGTCCTCGGCGGCATGGCCAATGCCAAGACGCTCGTCTATTGCTCGGAGGCGTCGCCGGCCAATTTCGATCCGGGTACGACGACTGGCGGTAACGACTTCGACGCGTCTTCGCGCACCGTCTATTCGCGACTGGTCGAATTCAAGCATGGCGGCACCGAGATCGAGCCTGGCCTCGCCGACAAATGGGAAATTTCCGACGACGGCCTGGTCTATACTTTCCACCTGCATCCGGGTGTGAAGTTCCAGACCACCGACTATTTCAAGCCGACGCGCGACCTCAACGCCGATGACGTCGTCTTCTCCTTCGATCGTCAGTTCAACAAGGAAAATCCCTGGAACGGCGACAAGTATCTGCCGAACCTCACCTGGGACTATTACACCGGCATGGACATGCCGAAATATGTCGCCAAGTGGGAGAAGGTCGACGACCTGACCGTCAAGCTGACGCTGACCGAGCCGAACGCGCCGATGCTGGCCAACCTCGGCATGGACTTCGCCTCGATCGTGTCGAAGGAATATGCCGACCAGTTGCAGAAGGACGGCAAGATGGCCGACTTCTCGACCAAGCCGATCGGCACCGGTCCGTTCCAGTTCGTCGACTACCAGCTGGATGCCGTCATCCGCTATGCGGCCAACCCCGACTACTTCAAGGGCAAGGAAAAGATCGACGATCTGGTCTTCGCCATCACGCCTGACGCGACCGCCCGAATCCAGAAGGTGCTGGCCGGCGAGTGCGACGTGGCTCCGTATCCGAACCCGGCCGACATCGCCACCATCAAGGCCAACAAGGACGTGACCCTGATGGACCAGGCCGGCCTCAACATCGGCTATATGAGCTACAACACGACGATCCCGCCGCTCGACAAGCCGGAAGTGCGTCATGCGCTCAACCAGGCGATCGACCGGGAGGCGCTGATCAAGTCGCTGTTCCAGGACGCCGGCGCGACGCCCGCCGAAAACCTCATCCCGCCGACCATGTGGTCGTGGAACAAGGACGTGAAGACCGATGCCTACAATCCGGATGAGGCCAAGAAGGTGCTCGAGGCTGCCGGTTTGAAGGAAATCCAGCTCTGGGCTTCCGACCGCGTTCGCCCGTATAACCCGAACTTCCAGCGCGCCGCGGAGCTGATCCAGGCGGACTGGGCCAAGGTCGGCGTCAAGGCAACCATCGTCAACTACGAGTGGACGAAGTACCGCGAGGAAGGCAAGAAGAAGGACCGTCCCGGCGCCTTCCAGATCGGCTGGACCGGCGACAATGGCGATCCGGACAACTTCTTCGCCACCCTCTTCGCCTGCTCCGCCATCGGCGTCTCGAACTATTCCAGCTGGTGCGACAAGGACTTCGAGGACCTGATCCAGAAGGCCAAGAAGACCAGCGACCAGGCCGAGCGCGCCAAGCTCTATGAACAGGCCCAGGTGATCTTCGCCAAGCAGGCGCCTGCTTTCCTCCTGGCTCACAGCCAGGTCTACTCGGTGGTTCGCAACAATGTCACCGGCTACAAGATGGATCCTCTCGGCATTCACCGCTTCGATGGCGTTGACAAGGCCGAGTAATATTGCGAACGGGGCGGCGCAACTTTCAGCGCCGCCCCATTCAATTCGACGATGCTCCGATATCTCCTCAACAAAATCGCCCTCCTGATCCCGACCCTGGTCGGCATCACTATCTGCGCCTTCGCCTTCGTCCGGCTGCTGCCCGGCGATCCGATCCTCGCCATGGCCGGCGAGCATGGCGTCACCCCCGCCCGCTACGAGGAGCTCAAGCAACAGTTCGGCTACAACCTGCCGGTCTGGGAGCAGTATGCGCGTTATGTCGGCGAGGTCGCCACGGGCGATTTCGGCGTCTCCATTTCGTCCAAGCGCCCGGTGCTCGAGGAGTTCAAGACGCTCTTCCCGGCGACGCTGGAACTGTCCTTCTTCGCCATGATCTTCGCCATGGCGATCGGCATACCCGCCGGCATCTTCGCCGCCGTCAAGCGCGGCTCATGGTTCGATCAATCGCTGATGGGCACGGCCCTTGTCGGCTATTCCATGCCGATCTTCTGGTGGGGCCTCCTGCTCATCATCTTCTTTTCCGGCTATCTAGGCTGGACGCCGGTCTCGGGCCGCATCGGCCTGCAGTTCTTCTTCAAGCCGATCACTGGCTTCATGACCGTCGACAGCCTCCTCTATGGCAAGTGGGACGCGTTCCGCTCCGCGCTCAGCCATCTTGTCCTGCCATCGATCGTGCTCGGCACCATTCCGCTGGCGGTGATCGCGCGCCAGACGCGTTCGGCCATGCTCGAGGTGCTGGGCGAGGACTATGTCCGCACCGCGCGCGCCAAGGGCCTTTCGGCGGCCCGCGTCATCGGCGTGCATGCGCTGCGCAACGCGCTGATCCCGGTCGTCACCACCATCGGCCTGCAGGTCGGCACGCTGCTTGCCGGCGCCATCCTCACCGAGACCATCTTCGCCTGGCCGGGCATCGGCAAGTGGATGGTCGATTCCATCTTCAAGCGCGACTATGTCGTCGTGCAGTCAGGCCTGCTCTTGATCGCTCTCATCGTCATGGCGGTGAACCTCATCGTCGATGTGCTCTATGCCGTCATCAACCCGCGCATCAGGGCGGCATAAATGACCCAGACCGAAATCGCTCCGATGGCCGCCGGCAATCCGGATCGTCTCACCGGCCTCAAGACGTTCTGGCACTATTTCTCGGTGAACCGCGGCGCCGTCATCGGCTTGTTTGTCTTCATCCTCCTGGTGCTGGCCGCGCTCTTCGCGCCGCTGCTCGCGCCCTACGCGCCGGATGTCCAGGACAAGACCGCTTTTCTGCGGCCCCCGGCATGGCAGGAAGGCGGCTCGACGCAATATCTGCTCGGCACCGATCCGGTCGGCCGCGATATCCTCTCGCGCCTGCTCTATGGCGCGCGCTTCTCGCTGCTGATCGGCGCGGTCGTCGTTACGCTCGCGCTCACCGGCGGCATCACGCTCGGCCTGCTCGCCGGCTATTTCCGCGGCTGGGTCGATGTCGCGATCATGCGCGTCATGGACCTGATCCTGGCCTTCCCGTCGCTGCTTCTGGCGCTGGTTCTGGTCACCATCCTCGGACCGGGCCTGTTCAACGCCATGCTGGCGATCGCGCTGGTGCTGCAGCCGCACTTTGCCCGCCTCGTGCGCGCCGCCGTCATGGCTGAGAAGAGCCGTGAATATGTCGTGGCGGCCAAGGTGGCCGGCGCCGGCCACCTCAGGCTGATGCTTGCCACCATCCTGCCCAACTGCCTGGCGCCGCTGATCGTGCAGGGCACGCTGTCCTTTTCCAACGCCATCCTGGAGGCCGCCGCGCTCGGCTTCCTCGGCCTCGGAGCCCAGCCGCCGACGCCGGAATGGGGCACCATGCTTGCCTCGGCGCGCGAGTTCATTCTGCGCGCCTGGTGGGTCGTCACCTTCCCGGGTCTCGCCATCCTCATCACGGTGCTTGCCATCAACCTGGTCGGCGACGGCCTGCGCGACGCCCTCGATCCCAAGCTCAGGAGGTCATGATGGCGCTGCTCGACATCCAGAATCTCGTCGTCGAATTCCAGACCGCGTCCGGCCCGTTCCGCGCCGTCGACGGCGTCTCGCTCCATGTCGACGAGCGCGAGGTGCTCGCCATCGTCGGTGAATCCGGCTCCGGCAAGTCGGTGTCGATGCTGGCCATGATGGGCCTCCTGCCATGGACGGCGACCGTCACGGCCGACCGCATGACCTTCAAC
>RXJA01000035.1 GCA_003963455.1 Hyphomicrobiales bacterium | reverse complement strand
CTGGAATTGCTCTAGAAGCCTGCCATGACCGAACGCACCGCCCTTTACGCCGGCTCCTTCGACCCGCTGACCAACGGCCATCTCGACGTGCTCAAGGCGTCGCTGGCGGTGGCCGACACCGTCTATGCGGCGATCGGCATTCATCCGGGCAAGAAGCCGTTGTTTTCCTTCGAGGAGCGCGTGAAGCTGATCGAAGCCGCCGCCAAGGCCGAGTTCGGCAAGGACGCCGGCCGCATCAAGGTCGTTGCCTTCGACGGGCTGGTCATTGACGCGGCCCGCAAGCAGGGCGCTTCGATCATGATCCGCGGCCTTCGCGACGGCACCGATCTCGATTACGAAATGCAGATGGCCGGCATGAACGAGACCATGGCGCCGGAATTGCAGACGGTTTTTCTGCCCGCCAGCCCTTCGGTGCGCACCATTACCGCCACACTTGTGCGCCAGATTGCGTCGATGGGCGGCGACATCCGCCCATTCGTGCCGGCGGCCGTTGCCGGCGCACTCACCGCCAAGTTCACCAAATAGGCTTTTCCGGAGATTCCTATGCAGCTGAAGAAGCTCGCTTCGTTCCTTGTCGTGCTTGCCAGCCTTTTCGCGGCATCCCTTTTCTTGGCATCCGGGTCGGCTGTCGCGGCCGACAAGGAAAACACCATGATCATCACGCTGAAGGATGGCGATGTCACCATCGCGTTGCGTCCCGACTTGGCGCCCAAGCATGTCGCGCAGATCAAGAAGCTGGTGCGTGACGGCGCCTATGACAATGTCGCCTTCCACCGCGTCATCGACGGCTTCATGGCGCAGACCGGCGACGTCAAATTCGGCAACATGAAGAAGGGGTTCAACCCCGAGGCCGTCGGCACCGGCGGCTCCGATCTTCCCGATCTGCCGGCCGAGTTCTCGCAGAGCGAGCAGTTCACGCGCGGCGTGGTCGGCATGGCCCGCTCGCAGGATCCGAATTCGGCGAACTCGCAATTCTTCATCATGTTCGCGCCGGCGCCGAACCTCGATGGCCAGTACACCATCGTCGGCAAGGTGGAGAGCGGCATGGACCTGGTCGACAAGATCAAGAAGGGCGACGAGGCCGACAATGGAACGGTCGCCGACCCCGACCGCATGATCAAGGTTCGCATCGCCGCCGACGGCAAATAACTCCCTCAATTTTCAAAAGGACTTTCTGACATGGCTGAGATCAAGGACCGCGAGAACGCGCTCATCATGGAAACGACCAAGGGCAAGGTGGTCATCGAGATGTACCCTGAACTGGCGCCCGGCCACGTCGCCCGCATCAAGGAGCTTGCGCGCGAAGGCGCTTATGACGGCGTGGTGTTCCACCGCGTCATCGAGGGCTTCATGGCGCAGACCGGCGACGTCAAGTTCGGCAACTCCTCGAAGCCGACCTTTGCGCCGTCGCGCGCGGGCATGGGCGGCTCCGACAAGCCGGACCTGAAGGCTGAGTTTTCCAATGCCAATCACGGCCGCGGCGCCTGCTCGATGGCACGCGCCCAGAACCCGAACTCGGCGAATTCGCAGTTCTTCATCTGCTTCGACGATGCTGCCTTCCTCAACCGTCAGTATACGGTGTGGGGTCAGGTCATCGAAGGCATGGAGAATGTCGACAAGATCAAGCGCGGCGAGCCGGTGGTGGATCCCGACAAGATCGTGTCGCTGAAGGTCGCGGCCGACGTCAAGTAAGGGCACAATGATGATGGGCGCAGTCTGGTCCCTGCTCGGCATCCTGTCCGGCGCCTTCATCGCCATCCAGGCGCCGATCAATTCGCAACTGGCGCGCGGCCTCGGCCTTCCCGTGGCCGCCGCCGCGTTCTCTTTCCTGTCGGGCGCCATCGTCCTCGGCATCATCGCCTTCGCGGTGGTGAGGCTGCAGGGTATCTCGCTCGACTGGAAGGCGCCCGCGCCCTGGCTGTTCATCGCCGGCGGCATGCTCGGCGGCTTCTATGTGACGCTCTCAACCATTCTCACGCCGCGCATCGGCGCCGCGGCGCTCATGGCCTTCCTGGTCGCCGGGCAACTGCTCGCCGGCATGCTCATCGACCGCGCCGGCTTCCTCGGCGTGGCGGTGCGCGAAATCTCGCTCGGCCGCGTTGCTGGCGCCGTGCTGCTGCTTGCCGGGGCGCTGCTCATCCGGCTCTTCTGATGCGCGTCGACCTGTTCGACTTCGACCTGCCGGAGGAGCGCATCGCGCTTCGCCCGGCGGAGCCGCGCGACAGCGCCAGGCTGTTGGTCGTCAGACCGGGCGAAACGCCACAAGACCGCGTGGTCAGCGATCTGCCGTCACTGCTGCGCCAAGGCGACGTGCTGGTGTTCAACGACACCAAGGTCATCCCGGCGCAGTTGAAAGGGGTGCGCAAGCGCGGCGAGGCGGTGGCGCAGGTCGAGGCGACGCTGCATATGCGGGTGGCGCCGGACCGCTGGCAGGCCTTCATGCGGCCAGGCAAGCGCATTGCCGCCGGCGACCGTATCCATTTCGGCCATGACGGAAATTCCTGTTTTCTCTGCCAGCTCGACGCCACGGTGATCGAGAAAGGCGAGGCGGGCGAGGCGCTGCTCGGCTTCGACCTCTCCGGCCCGTTGCTCGACGAGGCGCTACACGCTGTCGGCCACATTCCGCTGCCGCCTTATATCGCCTCGAAGCGCGAGGACGACGAGCGCGACCGCAGCGACTACCAAACCGTCTATGCCAGGGAAGAGGGCGCGGTCGCGGCGCCCACGGCTGGCCTGCATTTCACGCCGGCGCTGTTTGCCGCGCTCGATGCCAAAGGGGTCGAGCGCCGTTTCGTCACGCTGCATGTCGGCGCCGGTACCTTCCTGCCTGTGAAGGCCGACGACACGGCCGATCACAAGATGCATGCCGAGACCGGCTCGGTCAGCCCGGAGACGGCGGCGGCGCTCAACGCGGCCAAGGCGCGTGGAGGGCGCATCGTCTGCGTCGGCACGACATCGTTGCGCCTGCTCGAAAGCGCGGCGCGCGAAGACGGCGGGATCGAGCCCTGGTCCGGACCCACCGACATCTTCATCACGCCCGGCTATCGGTTTCGGACGGCCGACATGCTGATGACCAATTTCCATCTGCCGCGCTCGACGCTGTTCATGCTGGTCTCGGCCTTCAGCGGGCTTGAGACGATGCGTTCGGCCTATGCGCATGCCATCGAGAACCGTTACAGGTTCTACTCCTATGGGGACGCCAGCTTGCTTTACAGGGCGGAGACGAGCGATGGACGATGATCTCGACGGCATGGACCGCGATGTCCTGATCGCGGAAGTGAGGAAGCTGCGCGCCGGCATCCGCGCGCATCGCGACTCGACCGGGCATGATCTGTGCTGGCATCACCCCGATCTCTGGGACCTCTTGCCGGAAAAGACCGAGCCGTCGATCGCGGTGCCGCCCTGGCCGAAATTCATGCGCGGCTGTATCCGATACCGGCAGTCGCTTGACGAGCAGGCGCCCGACGCGCCGATGCACGACAAGGAATTCAATGGCTGATAACTTCTCCTTCAAGCTGCTCGCCACCGACGGCAAGGCCAGGCGCGGCCTGGTCTCGATGCCGCGCGGCGAGATCCGCACGCCGGCCTTCATGCCCGTCGGCACAGGCGGCACCGTCAAGGCCATGTACATGGACCAGGTGCGCGGCGTCGGCGCCGACATCATCCTCGGCAACACCTATCACCTGATGCTGCGCCCCGGCGCCGAGCGCGTGGCCCGGCTCGGCGGCCTGCACGAGTTCGCCCGCTGGCCCTATCCGATCCTGACCGACAGCGGCGGCTTCCAGGTGATGTCGCTGTCGAAGCTCAGGAAGCTGACCGAACAAGGCGTCACCTTCCGCTCGCATATCGACGGCGCGCCTTACGAGATGTCGCCCGAGCGGTCGATCGAGATCCAGGGGCTGCTCGATTCCGACATCCAGATGCAGCTCGACGAATGCACCGCGCTTCCGGCCAAGCCCAAGGAGATCGAGCGCGCCATGGAATTGTCGCTGCGCTGGGCCGAGCGCTGCAAGGCGGCGTTCGGCGACCAGCCGGGCAAGGCGATGTTCGGCATCGTCCAGGGCGGCGACAGCGCGGCCTTGCGCGTGCGCTCGGCGCAGGCGCTGAAGGCGATGGATCTGAAAGGCTATGCTGTCGGCGGGCTGGCGGTAGGCGAGCCGCAGGCGGTGATGCTGGAGATGCTCGACATCACCTGCCCGGAGCTGCCGGCCGACAAACCACGCTACCTGATGGGCGTCGGCACGCCGGACGACATACTGAAATCGGTGGCGCGCGGCATCGACATGTTCGACTGCGTGATGCCGACGCGCGCCGGCCGCCATGGCCTGGCCTATACGCGCCGCGGCAAGGTCAATCTCAGGAATGCCCGTCACGCCGACGATCCGCGCCCGCTCGACGAAGAAAGCGATTGCCCGGCAGCGCGCGATTATTCGCGCGCCTATCTGCATCACCTCGTGCGCTCGCAGGAATCGCTCGGCGCCATGGTGCTGACCTGGAACAACCTGTCCTATTATCAGAAGCTGATGCAGGACATCCGGGCGGCCATCGAGGCGCAGGCTTTTGAAACGCGCGCCGCCGAGATCACCGAAGGCTGGGCGCGCGGCGATATTCCGGCGCTGTAGAGTATGATCCCGAAAAGTGGAAACCGGTTTTCGGAAAAGGTCATGCTCAAACCAAAAGTGCTCACGTGCTGACCGAGGTCGAAGCACGCAGGCTGCAGCCGGTGATCTTGAAACTGCCGTCCGGCTGCTGCTGCAGTGTATAGACCGCCTCATAATCCTTGCCGTCGGGTCCGACGATCAGGACCTGCTGGATGATCGAGCCGGGTCCGGTCTGCTCGACCTTGCCGAAGGAATAGG
>RXJA01000324.1 GCA_003963455.1 Hyphomicrobiales bacterium | reverse complement strand
AAGGTGCTGCCGGAGAAGTTCCCGAAGATCAAGCTGGTCGCCACCGTCTATGGCGATGACGACTCGGCCAAGAGCACCGACGAGGCCAAGGGCCTGTTGAAGTCCTACCCGAACCTCAAGGCGATCATCGCGCCGACCACGGTTGGCGTTGTAGCGGCTGCGCAGGTCGTCACCGACGAGAACCTGATCGGCAAGGTCAACGTCACCGGCCTCGCGCTGCCATCGGAGTTCAAGAAGTTCATCGACAACGGCGCTTCGCAGGCTGTCGCGCTGTGGAACCCGATCGATCTCGGCTACTCGGCGATCTATCTGGCCCATGACCTGGCGGTGAAGAAGGAAGAGGCCAAGCCCGGCGCCACGCTGTCGATCGGCCGCGTCGGCAAGGTGACGCTCGACGACACCAACTCGGCCGCGATGGCTCCGCCCTTCCAGTTCGACAAGACCAACATCGAGAAGTTCTCCAAGATCTACTGATCCTGGTCGACTCAAAGCTCGTGCGGCGGGGCAATTGTCCCGCCGCAATTTCAAACGGACCTCCCAGGGCCTGATACGGATATGGACACGACAGCCCAGCGCAAAGCGGAGACGGAGAAGCCTCAGGCTTCAGGCCCGTCCCACAGCTCCTCTCCTCGCCTAACGCTCGCAGGCATCTCCAAGAGTTTCCCCGGCGTCCGCGCCCTGCACAATGTCAGCCTGTCGCTTTATCCGGGCGAGGTGACCGCGCTGATCGGCGAGAACGGCGCCGGCAAGTCGACGCTGGTCAAGATCATGACCGGCATCTACCAACCCGATTCAGGCGAGATCGGCATCGACGGCGAGGTGACGACGCTGCCCAGCGCGCATGCCGCCTTCGGCCACGGCATCACCGCCATCCATCAGGAAACGGTGCTGTTCGACGATCTTTCGGTCGCCGAAAACATCTTCCTCGGCCACGCGCCGCGCACCCGCTTCGGCACCATCGACTGGCGCACCATGCGCAAGAATGCGCGCGAGGTGCTGGAGACGATGCGCGCCGGCCATATCGACGCCGACACAAGGCTGAAGGACCTCGGCATCGCCAACAAGCACCTCGTGGCTGTCGCCCGCGCGATGTCGATCGACGCGCGCATCGTCATCATGGACGAGCCGACGGCGGCGCTCTCGATGAAGGAGATCGAGGAGCTTTTCCTCTTGATCGAATTCCTCAAGCACGAAGGTAAGGCCGTGCTCTTTATCAGCCACAAGTTCGACGAGATCTACCGCATCGCCGACCGCTACACCGTCTTCCGCGACGGCGAAATGGTGGGCGAAGGCCTGCTCAAGGACACCGGCCAGAACGAGATCGTGCGCATGATGGTCGGCCGCAACGTCGACCACATCTTCCCGCGGCGCGAGCCGAAGGTCGGCGCGCCGGTGCTTACCGTCTCCGGCCTGGCGCATCCGACCGAATTCGACGACATCGGCTTCGACTTGCGCAAGGGCGAGATCCTAGGCTTCTACGGCCTGGTCGGCGCCGGGCGAAGCGAGGTGATGCAGGCGATATCAGGCATCACCCGCACCAGCCGGGGCACGATCACCCTGGACGGCAAGCCTATCGCGCCGAAATCGGCCGCGGATTCGATCGAGGCCGGCATCGTGTACGTCCCGGAAGAGCGCGGCAAGCAGGGCGTGGTGATCGGCATGCCGATCTTCCAGAACGTATCCCTCCCCTCGCTCGCGCGCACCTCGAGATCCGGCGTGCTGAGGCTCGCGGAAGAGTTTTCGCTCGCCCGTTCCTACACCGAGCGGCTCGATCTGCGCGCTTCATCGCTCAGCCAAGATGTCGGCACGCTTTCCGGCGGCAACCAGCAGAAGGTGGTCATCGCCAAATGGCTGGCGACGACGCCCAAGGTGATCATCCTCGACGAGCCGACCAAGGGCATCGACATCGGCTCCAAGGCCGCCGTGCACGGCTTCATGGCCGAACTGGTCGCGCAAGGCCTTTCGGTGATCATGGTGTCGTCCGAGTTGCCTGAAATCCTCGGCATGTCGGACCGCGTCGTCGTCATGCGCGAAGGCCGCATCGCGGCGACCTATGACAACAAGGGCCTGGATGCCGAGACGTTGGTGCGAACGGCGGCGGGGATCGCGGCATGAAGAACTTGCTCAAATACCGCGAGATCTGGCTGCTTGCCGGCATCGTGGTGCTGATCGGCCTGATCTCGACGCGTTTCCCGGGCTTTGCCGATCCCGCCAATCTGCGCCAGGTGTTCAACGACACATCGATCCTGATGATCCTGGCGCTCGGCCAGATGGTGGTGATCCTGACGCGCTCGATCGATCTGTCGATGGCGTCCAACCTCTGCTTCACCGGGATGGTGGTGGCGATGCTCAACGCCGCGCATCCGGCGATCCCGATCCCGGCGCTGATCGTCATTGCGCTGCTGGTCGGGCTGGTGCTCGGCGCCATCAACGGCTTCCTGGTCTGGCGGCTGAGCATCCCCTCGATCGTGGTGACGCTCGGCACGCTCACCATTTATCGCGGCGCGACCTTCGTCGTCTCTGGCGGCGCCTGGGTCAATGCCGATCAGATGAGCCCGGACTTCATCAACTTCCAGCGCGCGGTCCTTCTCGGACTGCCGGTGCTGTCCTGGATCGCGATCGCCGTGATCGCGCTGTTCTTCCTGGTGATGACCCGCACGGCGCTTGGGCGCTCGATCTACGCCATCGGCGTCAATCCGACCGCCTCGGTCTATGCCGGCATCGATGTCGGCCGCACCAAGTTCATCGTGTTCTGTATTTCCGGAATGATCGGCGGGCTCGCCGGCTATCTGTGGATCTCGCGCTATGTGATCGCGTCGGTCGAAGTCGCCAACGGCTATGAGCTCAACATCATCGCCGCCTGCGTCATCGGCGGCATCTCGATTGCCGGCGGCATCGGCTCCGTCGGCGGCGCGGTGCTCGGCGCGCTGTTCCTCGGCATCATCTCCAACGCGCTGCCGGTCATCAACATCTCGCCATTCTGGCAGATGGCGATCTCGGGCAGCGCCATCATCCTGGCCGTGGTGCTCAACGCGCGCGGCGAGCGCCGGCAGGGCCGCATCATCCTGAGAAAGGCGGAAGCGGCATGACCGACACCCCTGCCCCGCGCCACATCCCCGACCGACTCGACAGACCGCTTTACTCGGCGATCTTCTCCTGGGAAACGCTGCTGGTCGTCATCGCGGTCGCGATCTTCGCGGTGAACAGTTTTGCTTCGCCCTATTTCCTCGATCCGTGGTCGCTGTCGGACCTGACCTTCAACTTCACGGAAAAAGGGCTGATCGCGCTTGCCATGGCGCTGCTGATCATCTCGGGCGAGATCGATCTTTCGGTCGCCGCGATCGTTGCTTTGGCCTCGACGATGATGGGCATGGCCGTGCAGGCCGGCGCCGGAACGCCGGTGCTCGTCGCGATCGGCATCATTGTCGGCCTGGCCTGCGGCGCCTTCAACGGGCTGCTCGTCACCCGGCTCGGCCTGCCTTCCATCGTCGTCACCATCGGCACGATGAGCCTGTTCCGCGGCATCGCTTTCATCATCCTCGGCGACCAGGCCTACAAGGGTTATCCGGAAGGTTTTGCTTTCTTCGGCCAGGGCTATGTCTGGTGGGTGTTCTCGTTCGAACTGGCGTTGTTCCTCGTCGCGGCGCTGATCTACTGGTTCGTGCTGCACCGCACGAGCTTCGGCCGGCGCGTCTTCGCCATCGGCAACAATCCGGTCGCCTGCCAGTTCTCCGGCGTGCGCGTCGACCGTATCAAGTTCACCCTGTTTTGCCTTACCGGCCTGATGTCGGGCATCGCCTCGGTCCTGATCACCTCAAGGCTCGGCTCGACGCGGCCGTCGATCGCGCAGGGCTATGAGCTGGAAGCCATCACCATGGTGGTGCTGGGGGGCGTGTCGATCCTCGGCGGCGCCGGCAGCATCCTGGGCGTCGTGCTCGCCGCCTTCATCATGGGACTGGTGACTTTCGGCCTCGGCCTGCTCAACGTGCCGGGCATCGTCATGTCGATCTTCATCGGCCTGTTGCTGATCATCGTCATCGCGCTGCCGATCGTCTGGCGGCGGCTGCGCGTGGGACGCTTCGCCTGATGGAGAAATACGCCTTCAAGATGAAGCTCAATCCCGGCATGAAGGCCGAATACAAACGCCGCCACGACGAGATCTGGCCTGAGTTGGTGGCGCTGTTGAAAGAGGCCGGCGTCTCCGACTATTCGATCCATCTCGTCGAGGAGAGCGGCATCCTGTTCGGCGTGCTGCGGCGCCGCGACGACCACGGCATGGCCGATCTGCCGAAACACCCGGTAATGCAGCGCTGGTGGGCGCATATGGCCGACCTGATGGAGACCAAAGCCGACAATGAGCCGGTGGCGGTGCCGCTGGAAACGATGTTCCATATGGAATGAGCGCCCCTCGCACCATCGCCGTCATCGATATCGGCAAGACCAACGCCAAGGTGGCGCTGGTCGATCTCGGCACGCTGAGCGAAGTGGCGCTGCGCCGCAAGGCGAACGCGCCGTTGCGGCAGGCGCCCTACCCGCATCACGATGTGGAGGCGTTGTGGACGTTCATCCTGAACAGCCTTGCCGACCTCAACCGCGAACGGCGCATCGATGCGATCTCGATCACCACGCATGGCGCGACCGGCGCGCTGGTCGATCGCTCGGGCGAACTGGCGCTGCCGGTGCTCGATTATGAATTCGACGGCCCCGGCGAGCTTGCGGCCGACTACGACGCCGTGCGTCCGCCCTTTTCCGAGACCGGCACGCCGCGGCTGCCGATCGGCCTCAATCTCGGCGCGCAGTTCTTCTGGCTGCAGAAGTGCTTTCCAGCGGACTTCGCCAAGGCCGCCACGATGCTGATGTATCCGCAATACTGGGCGCTACGGCTGACCGGCGTGGCCGCCAACGAGGTGACGTCGCTCGGCTGCCATACCGATCTGTGGAATCCCTGGACGTCCGACTACTCCTCGCTGGTCGACAGGATGGGCTGGCGCGGCCTGATGGCGCCGGTGCGGCCAGCCAAGGATCGGCTCGGACCGATCCTGCCGGCGATTGCGCAACGGACGGGGCTCGGCCCCGCGACTCCCGTATTCTGCGGGCTGCACGATTCCAACGCCTCGCTGCTGCCGCATCTGCTTTCCGATCGACCGCCCTTCTGCGTCGTTTCGACCGGCACATGGGTGGTGTCGATGGCCGTCGGCGGCAGGAAGGTGCAACTCGACCCGGCGCGCGACACGCTGGTCAATGTCAACGCG
>RXJA01000339.1 GCA_003963455.1 Hyphomicrobiales bacterium | reverse complement strand
TTGCAGCCACGTTAAACAAGTCGCTAAAGGACCGTCGAGCCGCAAGGCTATATGGACCGGTTGCGACTTTCGCGGCCGGTTTTTTTGTGTCTGGAAATAGGGCTATGAGCACCAAGAAGCGTAACTGGAAACCTCAGACGGCACTTGTGCATGGCGGAACGTTGCGTTCCCAATTCGGCGAGACGGCCGAGGCGATGTATCTCACGCAGGGCTATGTCTACGAGACGGCGCAGGCAGCGGAGGCCCGCTTCAAGGGCGAGGAGCCCGGCTTCATCTATTCGCGCTACGCCAACCCGACCGTCGACATGTTCGAAAAGCGCATGTGCGCGCTGGAGGGCGCCGAGGATGCCCGCGCCACGGCCTCCGGCATGGCCGCCGTTTCCGCTGCTTTGCTCTGCAGCGTCAAGGCCGGCGACCATATCGTCGCCGCGCGCGCCCTGTTCGGCTCCTGCCGCTGGGTGGTCGAGACGCTGGCGCCGCGCTACGGCATCCAGGCGACGCTGGTGGACGGCCGAGACATTGCCAACTGGGAAAAGGCGGTCAGACCGAACACCAAGCTGTTCTTCCTGGAAAGCCCGACCAACCCCACGCTGGAGGTGGTCGACATCGCCGCGGTCGCCAAGCTCGCCAATTCGATCGGGGCGCGCCTGATCGTCGACAACGTCTTCGCCACGCCGCTGCAGCAGAAGCCCTTGCAGCTCGGCGCCCATGTCGTCGTCTATTCGGCGACCAAGCACATAGACGGCCAGGGCCGCTGCCTGGGCGGCGTCATCCTGTCCGACAAGAAATGGATCGACGAGAACCTGCACGACTATTTCCGCCACACCGGGCCGAGCTTGTCGCCCTTCAATGCCTGGACGCTGTTGAAGGGCCTGGAGACGCTGCCGCTGCGCGTGCGCCAGCAGACGGAGAGCGCTGGCAAGATCGCCGATTTCCTCGCCGGCAGGACGGAGATCGCCCGCGTCATCTATCCGGGCCGCGCCGACCACCCGCAGGCCGATATCGTCAAGCAGCAGATGTCCGGCGGCTCGACGCTAATCTGCCTCGAGGTCAAGGGCGGCAAGCAGGCGGCCTTCGCCTTCCAGAACGCGCTCGATATCGTGCTGATCTCGAACAATCTCGGCGACGCCAAGAGCCTGATCACCCACCCGGCGACGACGACGCACAAGAACCTGAGCGACGACGCGCGGGCCGAACTCGGCATAGGACCGGGTACACTCCGGCTTTCGGTGGGCCTGGAGAATACCGACGATCTACTGGAGGACATCGAGCAGGCGCTAAAGGCAGCCAAATAAGTGTGTAAATATCGCCGAAGATAGACCCGAGACCTTTCAGGCGATCTCGTCGAGCTCTGTCAGCTCGCGGGTCCGGATGGTCATGGCATTGCCGCGCCACTCGACCGCGCCTCCCAGCCATCCGCGCACCCAGATGGCGGGAAGCATTGCGTCGCGCACGATCATCGCGGTCACGCTGCGCGACGACAGATACCAGCCTTTTGCCCAGGCGAGCAGGCATTCCGGCAGATAGGCGATGACGAGCACGCAGAGCGTCGTCGTGGGCAGGCTGACGCCGGCGCTCGCCGCCGCGACCAGGCCAAGCAGCAGCGGCAATGCGGCGCCGGTCAGGATCTCGGGCGCGAAGAACAGCGGGAAGGTGACGCGGCGCAGTCGCGCCCAGCGCGCCTGGCGCGACCAGATTTCGCCAAGCCGGCGCTGGCCGAGCGGCTGCTCGAAGGGCGAGGCGACGAGATTGACCTTGAGACCGAGCCCGTTGACCAGCTTGGTCGACGCCGCGTCCTCGGCGATCTCGGCGGCCAAGGCATGGATGCCGCCATTGGCATCCAGCATCGGCTTGTTCCACAACATGCTCTTGCCCTGGGCGAAACCGAGGCCGAGCGCCTCGCCGGCATACTGCCAGCGCGCCTGCAGCGTGTTGAGGAAGGCGCATTCGACCTCGGCCCAGAAACCGTCAGGCCGCGAGCCGATCGGCGTCGAGCAGACGAGGCCGGTATCCGGTCGCCATGCCGCCATCATCTGCTGGACATAGTCTTGCGGCATCAGCACGTTGGAATCGGCGAGGATCACCCAATTATGCCGCGCCGCCTGCCATCCCTTGACGCAATTGTTGAGCTTGGGATTGGCGCTGATGCGATCGTCGCCGATCAGAAGCCGCGCCGGAACCTTCGGGTTGAGCGCGATCGCCGCGTCGATGAGCTCGACCACCGGGTCCTCGGCATGCGCGACGCAGAAGATCAGCTCATAGCGCGGCCAGTCGAGCGAGAAGGCGCGCCGCAAGGTCTCTTCCGTGAACGGCTCCACGCCGCGCGACGGCACGATGATCGAGACCGGCGGCCGCGAGCCGGCGGGCGGCTCGATGACACACCGTTTTCTCAGCCGCGACGAGGCGAGCAGTATGCTGGCGAGATTGGAGAGAAGAAGGGCTGACGAACCCAAGGCGGCTGCGATAGTCAGTTCCATCGAGATCTGGTCACTCCCGGTAGAGAGTTTCACCGCTTCAGGGAAACGGCGAACCACTCTATCTCTTTGTTTTCGCGCAATTGCGGTCGGAAACCCGCTCACACTTTTCCTGGAATTGCCCTAGGCCGAACGCGGCCGTTTCATCAGTCGATGGTGCGCCCGAGTCGCCCGGAATGGTTTGCGCACACCAACATTGTCATGTGTCACTTAAATGACATTGTTTTTCGGCACCTGCGGCAAAGGCCGGCGGGACGACCGGCGCCTCGCGTGATAACAGCGAAGTGCCGCGGATATTCCACGCGGCGGCAACCGGAGTAGCCCATGTATCGCGCAGTGACGCGCAATATCGAAGTGCTGGTCAGGCCGTTCTATCTGGAGGATAGGTCCGACCCGTCCGAGAACCGCTATGTCTGGGGCTATCAGGTGACGATCGACAACCGCTCCGACGAGTTCGTGCAGCTTTTGTCGCGCTACTGGCACATCACCGACGGCCAGGGCCGTGTCGAGGAGGTGCGCGGCGCCGGCGTCGTCGGCGACCAGCCGGAGCTCAACCCCGGCGACAGCTATCAATACACCTCAGGCTGTCCGCTCTCGACACCGTCGGGCATCATGGTCGGCCATTACACGATGCGCAACGGCCGCGGCGAGACGTTCGATATCGCCATTCCAGCCTTCTCGCTCGACATGCCGGGGACGAGGCGCACAGTGAATTAGCCTCTTTCTCCCGTCACGGGGAGAAATGCCCGGCAGGGCAATGAGGGGCAGCGCCCGGGCTTTCGAGATTTTGGTTGGGGTAGACTACGGCGGCGTCCCGGCGGTCGCCATCTTCACCAAGGTCGCGCCGCCCCTCATCCGTCAATTCGTGACACCTTCTCCCCGTGGAACGGGGAGAAGGAAGAACTCACTTCACGAACTCGGCCGGATCGAAGTCGTATTGCGTCGAGCAGAACTCGCAAGCGACATGGATGCCGCCCTCCTCGGTCGAGTCCTTGATCTCCTCGGCCGAAAAGCCCTCGAGGATGCCGCGGATCTTTTCGCGCGAGCAGGAGCAGCGGTCGTCGACCGGCACGCCACGGAAGACGCGCACGCCGTGCTCGTGGAAGAGCCGGTAAAGCAGCCGCTCGGCGCCCACCGTCGGATCGATCAGCTCCGTCTGCTCGATCGTGCCGAGCAGCGCCAGCAATTCCTGCCAGGAATTGTCGGCCGGCTGGTCCGTCACGTCGCGGTCGTCGCCGTCGCCGCCCGATATATCGGGAATGCGCATGCGCTCCGGCGCCTGCGGCAGGAACTGCGCCAGGATACCGCCAGCGCGCCACTGCTCGCGCGCGCCGCCCGGGCCGGGCGTGACCAACTTGGCGACCGACATCCTGATATCTGTCGGGATCTGCTCCGACTGGCGGAAATAGGTGCGCGCGGCATCCTCCAGCGAAGTGCCGTCGAGCTGGACGATACCCTGATAACGCTGCGTATGCGCGCCCTGGTCGATGGTCAAAGCAAGCACGCCGTTGCCGAGCAGCGCCTGCTGCGAGGTCTCGCCGGCGGCGATCAGCGCCTGCAGCCGGTCGGCATCGAAGCGCGCATAGGCGCGCAGCGCATGCGGCGTGGTGAAATCAGCCACCAGCATGTCGACCGGGCCATCGGTGCGGGTCTGCAGGATGAACTTGCCTTCGAACTTCAGCGAGGTGCCGAGCAGCACGGTGAGCACGCAGGCTTCCGCCAGCAGGCGGGCGACGGGCTCGGGATAGTTGTGGCGGCTCAGGATAGCGTCGAGCATCGTCCCGAGCTGTACGGTGCGACCGCGCACATCGAGCGGCGCGACTTCGTAAGGCACGACATGATCGTCGCCGGCGAAGCCGAATTCACCGAGTTGGGGTTTATGCTCAGCCAAGGTCTGGGTTTCCAACATGACAAAACTCCGGGGCGCAGCCATGCAACCCGATGAGCCGCATGCGTCGAAGCGCGTTCAATTTACGTGATGGCCCCCAAATAGGCATCACATATCCCCGGATCAAGTCGACATTTCCCCGTCCCGGTGGCGTCGGATCAAGCGCCCAGGCACCAGGCCAGCACTGCCTTCTGGGCATGCAGCCGGTTCTCGGCCTCGTCGAACACCACCGAATGCGGCCCGTCGATCACCTCGTCGGTGACCTCCTCGCCGCGATGCGCCGGCAGGCAGTGCATGAACAAGGCGTCGGGCTTGGCCTTGGCCATCAACGCCGCGTTGACCTGATAGGGCAGGAAGACGTTGTGGCCGCGCGCGCGGTGCTCCTGGCCCATCGAGACCCAGCTGTCGGTGACGACGCAATCGGCCTGGTCGACGGCTTCTTCGGCGGACCTGGAAAACCGGACCTTGCCGCCATTGGCTTTCGACCAGTCGACATATTTCTCGAAAGGCTCGCTGCCTTCCGGCACCGCGACATTGAGGTTGAAACGGAACCGCGCCGAGGCTTCGAGCAGCGAGTGCAGCACATTGTTGCCATCGCCGGTCCAGGCAAAGGTCTTGCCGGCCACCGGACCGCGATGCTCCTCGAAGGTCATGATGTCGGCCATGATCTGGCAAGGATGCGTGTCGTCGGTCAGCCCGTTGATGACGGGAACCGTGGCGTTCTCGGTCAGCTCGATCAGCCGGTCATGCGAGGTGGTGCGGATCATGATGGCGTCGACATAACGCGACAGCACTTTCGCCGTGTCGGCGATGGTCTCGGAACGTCCGAGCTGCATCTCGGTGCCGGTCAGCATGACCGTCTCGCCGCCGAGCTGGCGCATACCGACATCGAAGGACACGCGCGTGCGCGTCGACGGCTTGTCGAAAATCATCGCCAGCACCTTGCCATCGAGCGGTTTGGAGCGCTCGCCCGCCTTGAGCCTGGTCTTTCGCGCCATCGCGTCGTCCAGCATGATGCGCAGGTCGCCCGCGGAAACGGCGGATAGATCGGTGAAGTGGCGGACACT
>RXJA01000599.1 GCA_003963455.1 Hyphomicrobiales bacterium | reverse complement strand
GACCTGGGGCGTGCCGGTGGAGGAGATCCAGCGCGGCATCAAGCACGGCGTGCGCAAGATCAACATCGACACCGACAACCGCATGGCGCTGACCGGAGCCATCCGCAAGGTGCTGACCGAGAACCCGTCAGAGTTCGATCCGCGCAAATATCTGACACCGGCCATGGCCGCGATGAAAAAGCTCTGCAAGGAGCGTTTCGAGCAGTTCGGCACCGCCGGAAACGCGCCGAAGATCAAGCCGATCCCGTTAGCGGAGATGGCCAAGCGCTACAAGTCGGGCAGCCTCGATCCGAAATTCGGCTGAGGCGTCATCTCCCGCGACCGGTGCGAAGCCGGCCGCGGGAACCCCTCGGTGCTCGGGCTTCGACCGGGACGCCTCACACCGCCCGGTTCTGCGTCGGCCATCGCGCTTGCAGCTTAACACGGCCATTCGCTCAGTTCCGAGGGCTATGAGGACGGGGCGCAGCATCGGCGCCGCGATTCTCGGCGCCGATGGTCAGCCGATCGGCACTCAGTCGGTGGCCCCCCCCTTTCACGCGTTGACGACACGGGAGCGTTCAGCCAAGGCGAGGCTGCGGTGAAAGCAGCAAGGCTGATTTCGGCGCGGCTGACCGGCGAGATTTGATGCGCACTTCAATGAACTTTGTCGACGCGGCTTGCGGCACCGACAAACCAGCAGTCATCGCGCTAGTCCGACCTCTCGCGAAATGATACGCCTAGCCTAATTGGGGGCGTTGCGCAGTGCTTTATAAGTATCCTGTAGGCGTTAAATGGCATAACGACCGAGAGCACCGAACTTGGACTCTCGTGGGTGCACTCATCTCAAACACTTTGGCAATGATGCTCGCGACGATAATAGCCGTGATCGTCTGGCGAAGGTTCTACGGCCTGGCCGACACGAACTCAGGCAGAATCTTCAGCATCTTCATTTCGACAATCCTCGCCGGCAAAATCATTCCGAGGCTGTTCAACATCTGGCGGGTTTTCCTGTGGATCGGTCGAGCAGTCTTTCGCCCCAAGGGCACGCAACATCTCCAGATGGCCGGAGCGTCGCTTGTGGCCTTCTCCTGGATTTCTCTGATTGTGGTGCTGGCTTTGAAGTTTGCCGAACCGGTGATGCATTTTCTGAATGTCACCGGAATTTCCCTGCACGTGTAAGCAGTCGCATTTGATAGCTCGAAGCCTCATCGCCTTTCATCGAGCCTAATCGCTACTCATCCAGATTAACAAAGCCTCATGCACCATGAACGACGTTCATTTTCGCCTTGAACATCGTTCAAAACATGTTATAGTGCGTCCTTGAACGTCGTTCATGGAATTGTATCCGGTCTGAAACAAGCCCGCGACGATGCAGCCTAAGCCTGAAACGAAAGGATCATATCGATGCTCTCCGACAGCCATGCCCGCAATTGTTCAAGCGTCCGGACGATCTGGAGACCAGCCTCCGACACCAGACACGAGGCGCCGAGAACAAGACGCAAATGGATTGGAATAGATCGCGGCAACGAACTTTAACCCCTCCCGGCTAAAACGAGGCTCAAACCGAACAAGTCACTGCTCAGTCCAATCGGATTGGCAGTCGGCCTTGCCCAATGGAAATTGCCATGAACAACCATCTGATGATGTCGCGGCGCTTCGCGCCTCTCTTCTGGACGCAATTCCTCTCGGCCTTCAACGATAATTTCCTGAAGAACACGCTGGTGTTCCTCATTCTCTTCACGCTGGCGAAGGACCAGGCGGCGTCGCTGGTGACGCTGGCCGGCGCTGTCTTCATGGCCCCCTTCCTCTTGCTTTCGGCGCTTGGCGGCGAGATCGCCGACCGCTTCGACAAGGCGCTGATCGCGCGCCGGCTGAAATTCACCGAGATCGCCGCGGCCGCCGTCGCCGTCGCCGGCATAGCGCTGTCTTCGATCCCGGTGCTGATGACGGCGCTGTTGATGTTCGGCATCATCTCGGCGCTGTTCGGGCCGATCAAATACGGCATCCTGCCGGATCATCTCGAGCGCAAGGAACTGCCCAAGGCCAATGCCTGGATCGAGTCGGCCACCTTCGCCGCGATCCTCGGCGGCACGATCGTCGGCGGCATCGTCTCGGCCGACGGCATCGGCGTTGCCGTCTTCGGCCCGATGATGATGATCCTTGCCGTCGGCTGCTGGTTCATCAGCCGCTACATCCCTTCGACAGGCTCGGCGGCGCCTAGTCTCGCGATCGACAAGAACATCCTGCGCTCCACCTGGCGACTGGTCACCGAACTGCGCACCAACCAGCGCATCTGGCGCGCGGCGCTGATGGCCTCGTGGTTCTGGCTGGTCGGCGCCATCATCCTTTCCGTCCTGCCCCCACTGGTCAAGAATTCGCTTGGCGGCGGCGAGATCGCCGTCACCGCCTATCTCGCGGTGTTCGCGGTCGCGGTTGCCATCGGCTCGGCCATCGCCGCCTGGATGTCGCAGGGACGCATGGTGCTGTTGCCGGCTCCTGTCGGCACCGCGCTGATGGCCGTGTTCGGGCTGGACCTCGCCTGGAGCGTGTGGGGTCTCCAGAGCGGGGCCCAAGCTCAGACGCTCAGCGTCTTCTTTGCCGGACAGAACACCGTTCGCGTCGCCATCGACCTGGCGGGTCTGGCGATCGCTGGCGCCTTCCTCGTCGTGCCGTCCTTCGCGGCCGTGCAGGCCTGGGCGCCGGAAGACCGGCGCGCCCGCATCGTCGCGGCCGTGAATGTCGTAAGCGCCGGCTTCATGACCGTCGGCGGCGGCCTCGTCGCCGCCATCCAGGGGGCCGGCATCTCCATCGCGGGCGTGCTCGCAGGCCTTGCCGTGATCAATGCCGTCGCCGCCTGGCTGATGCTGAAATTCCTGCCGACCAATCCGTTCCGCGATTTCGTCTCGATCCTGTTCCGCGCCTTCCTGCGGCTGGAAGTCGAAGGGCTGGACAACCTCAAGGCGGCCGGCAAGGCGCCCATCCTGGCGCTCAACCATGTCAGCTTCCTCGATGGTCCACTGGCGCTGACGCTGACCGACGAGGAGCCGGTCTTCGCCATCGACTACACGATCGCCCAGGCCTGGTGGATGAAGCCGTTCATGAAGCTCGCCCGCGCCCTGCCGCTCAACCCGGCGAAGCCGATGTCGACCCGCACGCTGATCAAGATCGTGCAGGGCGGCGATCCGCTGGTCATCTTCCCGGAAGGACGCATCACCGTCACCGGCGGCCTGATGAAGGTTTATGACGGCGCCGCCATGGTCGCCGACAAGACCGGCTCCATGGTGGTGCCGGTGCGCATCGAGGGGCTGGAGAAGAGCTATTTCTCGCGGCTCTCCTCGCAGCATGTGCGCCGCCGCCTGTTTCCGAAGGTCAAGGTGACCATCCTGGAGCCGGTGAAGCTCGAAGTTCAGCAGGAGCTGAGGGGGCGCCAGCGGCGTGCCGCGGCGGGCTCCGCGCTCTATCAGGTGATGTCGGACCTCGTCTTCCGCACCCAAGACATCGACAAGACGGTGCTTCAGAAGATCATCGAGACGGCCCATGAGCGCGGCATGAAGGAGCTTGCCGTGCAGGATCCGGTCACCGGTTCGCTGAGCTACGGCAAGCTGCTTACCGCCGCCGCCGTGCTCGGCGAGAAGTTCGAGCATCTCTACGCCGGACAACAGACGCTGGGCATCATGCTGCCCAACGCCAACGGCTCGTGCGCCACGCTGCTCGGCGTCATGTCGGCCGGCAAGGTGCCCGCGATGATCAACTTCACGGCGGGCGCGGCGAACATCCTGTCGGCCTGCAAGGCGGCGGGGGTACGCACCGTGCTCACCTCCCGCGCCTTCGTCGAACAGGCAAAGCTCGGGCCTGTGGTCGAGGAGATCGGCAGGTCGGTCGACATCGTCTGGCTGGACGACCTGCGCGCCACGATCGGCCTCAAGGACAAGCTGCTCGGCCTCCTGCGCAAGGCGACGCCGCGGGTGGCGCGCAAGGCGGACGACGCGGCGGCGATCCTGTTCACCTCGGGCTCGGAAGGCACGCCCAAGGGCGTGGTGCTGACCCACCGCAACATTCTGGCCAATGCCGCCCAGGCTGCGTCACGCATCGACTTCCACTCGGGCGACAAGGTGTTCAACGTGCTGCCGATCTTCCACTCCTTCGGCATGACGGCGGGCACGGTGCTGCCGCTGATCTCGGGCGTGCCGGTCTATTTCTACCCCTCGCCGCTGCACTACCGCATCGTGCCGGAACTGATCTACGGATCGAACGCGACGATCATCTTCGGCACCGATACCTTCCTCGCCGGCTATGCGCGCACCGCGCATCCTTACGATTTCCGCTCGGTGCGCTACTGCTTCGCCGGCGCCGAGCCGGTCAAGGCCGCGACACGCACCACCTATATGGAGAAGTTCGGCCTGCGCATCCTCGAGGGCTACGGCGTGACGGAAGCGGCGCCGGTGATCGCCATCAACACGCCGATGTACAACAAATCGGGCAGCGTCGGCAAAATCATGCCCGGCATGGAATATCGCCTGGATCCGGTGCCCGGCGTCGAGGAGGGCGGACGGCTCTTCGTGCGCGGACCGAACGTCATGTCGGGCTATCTGCGCGCCGAGAACCCCGGCGTGATCGAGCCGCTGAAGGACGGCTGGCACGATACCGGCGACATCGTCACCGTCGACGACGCCGGCTTCATCTCGATCCGCGGCCGTGCAAAGCGCTTTGCAAAGATCGGCGGCGAGATGATTTCGCTGGCGGCGGTCGAGGCGCTGGCAGGTGAACTCTGGAAAGGCTCGCCGGCGGCCGTCGCCACGGTGCCGGACGCGCGCAAGGGCGAAAAGCTGATCCTGATCACCGAAGCGCCCAACGCCACCCGCGCGGACTTCCTCGCCTTCGCCAAGGCGAATGGCGCCATGGACCTGATGGTGCCGGCCGAGGTGCGCGTCGTGCCGAAAGTGCCGGTGCTC
>RXJA01000540.1 GCA_003963455.1 Hyphomicrobiales bacterium | reverse complement strand
CATCCCGGCGGATGTTTATATCCAGTTTGTGCGGTCGTTGTTCGACAACGCCCACATGCTGGTGATCGGTGGCGTTTGCTACTGGATTCTCGGATTCATGATCTATTGGCGGACGCACAATCCGCTGTTTCTGGCCTTTTCTTTCGGTCTGCTCTGCATCAGCCTTTTCCGCTACTCCGGCATACGCGCATTCCTGAAGGCGGGCGGCACCATAGCCAATGTCGAAGAGGCACGGCGGTGGGAGCGCAACTATATCCTGAAGGGCAGTCTGCAGGGCCTGGGCCTGGGCTCGCTGTGCTTCATATCGATCTACGTTTATCCCGATCCCTTCGCCGAGCTGGCCGCGACGTCGCTGACGATCGCGACCCTTGTCACGGTTGTCGGCCGCAATTACGGCTCGCCGCAGATGGTGCGGATATTCTCCGTGACTTTCATCGGTCCGGCGGCGCTCGGGCTCCTGCTGCGGATGGATTTCGCTTCGGTCCTGCTTGGCCTGATGATCATCCCGCTGACATTCATCACCATCAACAGCGCCGACCACGTCCGCAACGTGCTGTTCTCCGCCGTCATAGGCCACAAGCAAGCCAAGAATCTGACGCGCCGGTTCGACCGCGCGCTCAACACCATGTCGCATGGCCTGGTCATGCTAGGCCCCGACGGGCGCGTAGCGGTGGCCAATGCCGAGGCCGCGCGCCTGATGTCGCTGAAATCGGGCGATGCCCTGCTTGGACGCTCGATCCATGGCCTGTTGATGCGCGGCGTGGCCGGCGGCATGCTGGCGCCGAAAGACTGCCGCTACATCGAGGCGCAGCTGACGCGCGCGCTCCGCGAAGGCCGCGACCGCAAGGTGCTGGTCTCCTTGGCCAACGGCCAGCACTATGAATTCTCCGCCCGCGAAGGCAGTCAGGAACTGGGCGTCATCACCTTCGAGGATGTGACGGCCCGCGTCGAGGCGGAGGAAAAGATCCGCTTCATGGCCCGCTACGACAATCTGACCGGACTGCCGAACCGCGCCTATTTCCACGAACTGGTCGGCGAAGCGATGGCCTCCGGCGACCAGGACCGGCTCTGCGGCCTCGCGGTGCTCGATCTCGACGACTTCAAGAGCGTCAACGACACGCTTGGCCACCCGGTCGGTGACGGGCTGATCTATGCCGTGGCCGAGCGTCTCGCGGCGATCGCCGGACCGGGCATCACCGTCAGCCGCTTCGGCGGCGACGAATTCATGGTCTTCTTCGACCGTGTCGAGGACGAGAGCCATCTCAGCGCGCTGCTCGACCAGATATTCGCGGACCTGCAGGGCGAGGTGGACGTCGCCGGCCACGGTTTGCGCATCCAGGCCAGCGGCGGCGCGGTGCTGTCCAAGGTCAAGGACACCGACGTCGACGCCATGATCGTCAAGGCCGACCTTGCCCTCTACAAGGCCAAGGAACTTGGCAAGAACAGCTGGCGGCTGTTCGAGGCGGCCATGGACGCGGCCTTCCGCAATCGCCAGTTGATGAAGGCCGACCTGCGCAACGCCGTGCAGGCGAGGGAATTGCGCGTCGTCTATCAGCCGATCGTGGCCGTCAGCACCATGCGCATCGCCAGTTGCGAGGCGCTCTGCCGTTGGGACCATCCCGATCTCGGCCCGATCTCGCCCAGTGTCTTCATCCCCTTGGCCGAGGAGATGGGTATCGTTTCCGACATAAGCACTTTCGTGCTGGAGGCCGCTTGCGCCGAATGCGCCAAATGGCCGGCCCAGACCAGCGTCTCGGTCAACCTCTCGGCTAAGGACTTCCGCAATCGCGATATCGTCCCGAAGGTCCGGGAGGCCCTGGCCAAGTCCGGCCTTGCGGCGCACCGGCTCGAGATAGAGGTAACCGAGACCGCCCTGCTCGACGACAAGTCGCTGACGCGCGAGTCGATCGAGGAATTGAAGGCGCTGGGCGTGCGCATCGCGCTCGACGATTTTGGGACCGGCTACTCCAGTCTGAGCTATCTTCACAAGCTGCCGCTGGACAAGATCAAGATCGATCGCTCTTTCCTGGTCGATTTGAACCAGAACCGGCAGTCGCTCGATCTCCTGAAGGGCATTGTCGGCCTGTCCCGGACATTGGGCCTTTCCGTCACCATCGAAGGAGTCGAGACCTTCGAGCAGCTGAAGACGCTGGTCCATCTCGTCAAGCCGGACTTCGTACAGGGCTTCCTCTTCGGCGCCGCGCTCAGCGCGTCGGGCATCGAGACGATGTCGAGCGTCACATGGCCATTCGCCGCGGATCTGTATATCGCCGGCAAACGGACGGCCAGCTGAACGCAATTCCGGGAAAAGTGCGAAGCGGCTTTCCGTCCGGAATTGCATGCAAAAAACAAGGGGCGATCGTTCGTCCAATGGAATGATGACCGCTCGGGCATCCGTATAGACCCGCTACATATCGGCGGCTCCAGAACCTGATTTTCAGAATGTCTTTGACGCCCGCCGCCGGATCGGATCAGGCGATAGGCTGGCCGCGGCGCATGTTTTCGCGTGCAGGGTCGGCAAAAAGATCAGGGCCATTAAGGTTAACAAGCGGTAAATCAGCAATATCGAATTTTCAGCTTGTGTCTCATTTCAACTCGAATAGCCTATTTGCAGGCGGAATTCGAGGACTGACAATGGATGCTGCGAGGAAGAGTGCGTCGGCTGACGCCAGCGCTAGAATCGACTCGGCGCTCAATCGATCCATGATGCAACTGCTGGATCACGTCGAATATCGGCTCATAACCGGGGGCGAAGATCTGGAGTCGATCTACCGGCTCCGCTATAAATCCTATCTGCGTTCAGGTATGTGCGGCCCGATCGCCAGCGGTATGTTCGAGGATCGCTGGGATAATCTGCCCAATTCCTACCGGTTCGGCGTCTATTGTTACGGTGAGCTGGTCAGCACATTGCGCTTTCACTATATTTCTAGTGAGCAGCCGTATTCGCCTTCTGTCGATGCCTATCCCGAAGTATTGCTCCCACGTCTCGCCCGCGGCGAGACCTTCATCGACGGAACCCGCTTCGCCACTGATCCCGACAGCGCGCCGGCGCCCGGAGTGTTGCCGTTCCTGACGCTCAGGATCGCCATGGTCGCCTCTTGCTACTTCGGCCAGGACGCGGTTCTTACGCCGGTCAAGCTCGAGCATTCCGCCTTCTACGTGCGGTTCTTCAATGCCGTGCAGAGGAGCGAGGCCAAGCAGTTCCCGGGCGTTCTTGCCCCTATCGCGCTGTTCGAAATTCCCGCCGGCGAGAACATGCGCCTGACGCTCGAACGGCTGCCGTTCTTCAAGTCGACGCCCATGGAACAGCGGCTGATGTTCGGCAATCCGGCCATCAACCGTCTGACCCCTCTCTCGATCGTGCCGACGGCGAAGTTCCTGCGCGCGGCTGCCTGACCCCAGGTCGTGAACCTTTCTCCGGCTGCGCCGTTATTCGAGCAATTCCAGGAAAAGTGTGAGCGGTTTTCCGTTCGGAATTGCGTCAAACAACGAAATAGCGGCTCGATCAAGACAGGCGCCCGCGCCCGTCACAGGAAAGGATACACGCATGACCATCCACTCGTTTGCGCTGACACCGCTGATCTCGCTGATCGCCGGCGTGCTGATCCTGGTGATGCCCCGGCTCCTCAACTACATCGTCGCGCTTTACCTGATCGTCGTCGGCCTGCTCGGCCTTTTTCCTCATCTCGCCGGCTGATTCCCGCGCCCGCGACGCGGGTGAAGGCCCGGCTCTCGATTTCAACTTTCATTTGAGGCTGTTGTCCCAAGCCGTGCGGCAATAGCGCCATTGCTCTTGGTTCGGCTTTTCGCTATGTGCCTCAAAGGCATTTTCGAAGGGGTACTTCCATGGCTGATCACACGCCGACCGGTCCTGTCGAACTGGGCGCGCAGATGGACTATGCCGAGCACGACCGTACCTACAAGGCCTTCCTCGGCCTTGCCAAATATGGCTCGCTGGTTTGTGCCGCCATCCTCATCGCAATGGCCTTCGGGTTCTTTGTCGGCGGCTTCTTCTCGGGGCTCATCGTGTTCATCCTGGTCACGGCCCTCGGCACTCTCATTCTGCGGTAGACCTCCCAGGCCCATTGTCCTCGACGTCGCCGGACGTCCCGGCCGACGCCTTGCGTAATCAAGGTTCCAGCCGAAAGGATCATCCGGTGGGACAAATAGTGTTCATCCCTCGCGAGCTTGACCCGAACGAGCCGCGCGTCGCGGCCTCGCCGGAGACCGTCAAACGTCTGGCTGGTGTCGGCTTCGACGTGATCGTCGAAAAGGGCGCCGGTCTCGGCTCCCGCATCCCCGACCAGGATTTTGTGACGGCGGGTGCCGCGATCGGCAAGGCTGCCGACGCGTCGAAGGCCGATGTCGTGCTGAAGGTGCGCCGGCCCACGGATGCGGAGCTCAAGGGCTACAAATCCGGCGCCGTCGTCATCGCCATCATGGATCCCTACGGCAACGACGCAGCCGTCGCCGCCATGGCCAAGGCCGGCATCATCGCCTTTTCCATGGAATTCATGCCGCGCATCACGCGCGCCCAGTCGATGGACGTCTTGTCCAGCCAAGCCAACCTTGCCGGCTACCAGGCGGTGATCGACGCGGCCGCCGAATATGACCGCGCGCTGCCGATGATGATGACGGCGGCTGGCACCGTGCCGGCGGCGAAAACCTTCATCATGGGCGTCGGCGTCGCCGGCCTGCAGGCGATCGCCACCGCGCGCCGTCTCGGCGCTGTGGTCACCGCCACCGACGTTCGCCCGGCGGTGAAGGAGCAGGTGCAGTCGCTCGGCGCCAAGTTCCTGGCGGTCGAGGATGAGGAATTCAAGGCGGCCGAGACCGCCGGCGGCTATGCCAAGGAAATGTCGAAGGAATACCAGGCCAAGCAGGCGGCGCTGACCGCCGAGCACATCGCCAAGCAGGACATCGTCATCACCACGGCG
>RXJA01000399.1 GCA_003963455.1 Hyphomicrobiales bacterium | reverse complement strand
TCCATCGCGCCGCTGGTCCTGGGCGGCAACGTCTTCGGCTGGACCGCCGACGAGAAGACCTCCTTCGATCTGCTCGACCGGTTCGTCGGCGCGGGTCTGAACGCCATCGACACGGCCGATGCCTATTCGCGCTGGGTTCCCGGCAACAAGGGCGGCGAATCGGAAACCATCATCGGCAATTGGATGAAGAGCCGCGGCAACCGCGACAAGGTCGTCATCATCACCAAGGTCGGCTCCGACATGGGGCAGGGCAAGCGCGACCTCTCCGCCGCCTATATCGAAAAGGCGGTCGAGGCATCGCTGAAGCGGCTGCAGGTCGATGTCATCGACCTCTATCTGTCGCATTGGCCGGACCCGTCCACGCCTTACGAAGAGACGCTCGGCGCCTATCAACGCCTGCTCGAAAAGGGCAAGATCCGCTATCCCGGCTGCTCCAATCTCGATGCCGGCCAGTTGCGCGCGGCGCTCGACGTCGCCAGCCTGCGCAGCCTGCCGCGTTACGAGGTGCTACAGCCTGAGTACAATTTGTACGATCGCTCCTCGCTCGATGGGCCGCTGCTCGACCTCTGCAAGGCCGAGGATATCGGCGTCATCACCTATTTCAGCCTGGCCAAGGGATTCCTGAGCGGCAAATACCGGAGCAAGGCCGATCTCGGGCAAAGCGCGCGCGGCGAGGGCGTGGCGGGCTATCTCAACGAGCGAGGCATGCGCATCCTTGCCGCGCTCGATGCCGTGGCCGAGCGCCATTCGGCCAAGCAGGCGGAAGTGGCGCTGGCCTGGATCATCGCGCGGCCGGGCGTCACCGCGCCGATCGCCAGCGCCACGACGCCCGCCCAGATGGACAGCCTGATCCGCGCCGCGTCGCTCAAGCTTTCGGCCGAGGATGTTGCGGCGCTCGACCGCGCCAGCTCGTAACATTCGCACGATCGTCCAAGACGGTCATGGCCAATCCCTCGTAAATCCGGTCGCATCGCGACAGGAGGAGGGTTCGTCATGGCCGGCGGCATCTTGAGCGAAGCACAGCGCTGGCAACAGGTGCTGGCGCTGGTGTTGGCGGCGACGGTCGTCATGGGCAGCCCCGGACCCGCGACCATCAGCGTGACCGCTGTCGGGGCGGCTTTCGGCCTGCGCCCTTCGCTGGGTTACACCTCGGGCGTGGTGCTCGGTACGATCGCCGTGCTTCTGATCGTGGCGGCCGGTGTCTTCGGCGCGCTCACCTCGGTGCCTGGGCTGGCGCCGGTGCTTTCGATCGCCTCGGCGGGCTACATCCTCTACCTCGCCTTCAAAATAGCGACCGCGCCGCCATTGGCCGAACGCGGGAGCACGGCGACGAGACCTGATTTTCCGGGTGGCTTCATGCTCGCCGTGGCCAATCCAAAAGCCTATGTGGCGATCGGCGCCGTGTTCGCCGGCGCCGCGTCGCGGGCCGATGCGCTCGGCGTTTCCACAAGGCTGCTGGTGCTTGCCGCGATGATCGTGGTCATCCACGCGGTATGGCTGCTCGCCGGAACGGCGTTTGCACGCTTCCTGCGCCATCCGCTGGCCTCGCGGATCATCAACCTGGTGTTCGCGGCAACGCTGGTGCTGACGACGGTCCTGGCGGCGCTGCGTTAGCGGATCAGGTCTTTGCGGCCGCGCCGAGCTCCGCCAACCTTTTCACCGCCGTCGGCGGCATGGGCGGCGGGTTCGGCCCCTGCGCGGCCTCGACAAGCAGCTGGTCGCAGGCGGCCTCGGTCTCGCCGATCAGCCGCCGCATGAACTCCTCCTTGCCGAGCCCTGGCGGGATCGGCGGCAGGAAGCGCGCCTTGATGGTTCCCGGATAGCGCAGGAACTTGCGGCGCGGCCAATAGAGGCCGGCGACATGGGCGACCGGCACGACGGGCACGCCGAGCTGCGCGTAGATCTCGACAATGCCGTATTTGTAGGACGGCTCGGCGCCCGGCGGCCGGCGCGTGCCTTCGGGATAGATGATGAGCTGGCGCGGATTGCGATCCATTTCCTGCCGGGTCGCGGCGACGACCGCCTTGAGCGCTTTCGAGCGGCTGCCGCGATCGACCGGGATCATGCGCATCTTCATGATGTACCAGCCGAAGAAGGGGATCCAGGTCAGCTCGCGCTTGAGGATGTAGAGCGCGTCGTCGAGATAGGGGAAGAAAGCGATCGCGTCCCAGAAGGACTGGTGCTTCGGGGCCAGGATGAAGGACCCTTGCGGCAGGTTTTCGACGCCTGTGATCTCGCTCTTCGTCGCGGCGATCTTGTCATAGAGCCACATCGAGGTGCGCGACCAGAATTTGGGCACGAACCAGGCGCGATGGCGCGGCGCCAGGAAATAATAGGGCGTCCAGAAGATCATCTGGACGATCAGGCTGAGGTAGAAGACGAGGTTGAACGCCAGCGAGCGGATGATGAGCATGCAAGGGGCCCGAGAGGAAGTGTGCGTTGGTTACACCAAGCGGCGGCAAAAAGGAAACGGCACAGTGGTCGAATGCCGGCCACTCTTGCTTTGCCTTTTGCCGCAATTCCGAACGGAGGGTTACGGCGAAGTCGCCGAACCTGACCGCGATGCGCTTCCTGGAATTGCCTAAAGTGACCGCGCCAGCCGCTCCTTCAGGCGGGGTGCCGCAAAATCGAGGAAGGCGCGCAGCTTCACCGGCAGCCGGCCCTGGCCGGCATGGACGAGGCTGACCGGCCAGGGCGGCGGTTCGAACGGCTCCAGCACCACCCGCAGCGCGCCGGCGCGCACGGCGGTATCCGCCTGGTAGGAGAGCACTTTCGTCAGGCCGAGCCCGGCAATCGCGGCATCGACCGCCGCCTCGGCTGTGTTGACCTGAAGGCGTGAGCGGACCGGGACATTGGTCTCCATCCTGCCTGTCCCGAAACCCCATGTCGCCGGGCCGCCAAGACCCTCGAAGGTGATGCAGTCGTGGCCCGCCAGCTCCGGCGGGGTGGCCGGCGTGCCATGCCCGGTCAGGTAGGCGGGGCTGGCGCAGACGATACGGCGGATCGAGCCGATGCGGATCGCGACCATGGCCGAATCCGGCAACTCGCCGATGCGCGCGGCAAGATCGATATGCTCCTCGGCCAGCTGGGTGATCCGGTCCGACAGGGCCAGGCGGATATCCACTTGCGGATAGACGGCGAGAAAGCCGGTGATCACGGGCAGAACATGCAGGCGGCCGAAGACGACCGGCGCCGTGATGACCAGCTCCCCTGTCGGGCTCGAGTATTCGCCGGCCGCGGTGCGCTCGGCTTCGCTCACCTCGTCGAGGATGCGGCGGCAAGCGACGAGATAGGACTGGCCGGCGTCCGTCAGCGTCAGGCGCCGCGTCGAGCGGTTGAGCAGGCGCGTCTTCAAATGCTTCTCCAGTTCGGAGAGCTTGCGGCTGACCGTGGCCAGCGGCACGCCGACGCGCCTGGCCGCGGCGGATAGGCTGCCGGCCTCCACAGTGGCGACGAACAGGGACATGGCGTCGAGGCGGTCCATCAATCTTTCCACAAATTGGAAGGATAGATTACAGATATGCCATCTATTGTTTCAATTTGGAAGGATGCATTCTCCTGCCGTCATCGATCCAACAGGAGTTCACATGTCACGCATCCCCACACCTGAGACCATTTCCGACGCACCTGAGGCCTCGCAGGCAATGCTCAAGGCCGTCGAGAAACAACTCGGCGTCGCACCGAATCTGTTTCGGTTGGTCTCCAAAAGTCCGGCGGCATTGGAGGGCTATCTTGGAATGTCGGCGGCGCTATCCAAGGGACGACTGCCCGTGCCGACCCGGGAGCGCATCGCGCTGGCTGTCGCGGAAATCAACGAGTGCATCTACTGTCTTTCCGCTCATACCTATCTGGGCAAGAATCTCGCCGGTCTGGACGTTGCGGAGATGGCTGCCAACCGGGAAGGGAGTTCCCACGACAGCAAGGCAGCAGCGGCCGTCCGATTTGCGGCCAAGGTCGCGCGTGAGCGTGGCAATGTCGACCAGGCTGACCTCGACGCGGTGAGACGTGCCGGCTACGACGACGCGCAGATCATCGAGATCGTGCAGCATGTCGCTCTCAACGTCTGGACAAACTACATCAACAAGATTGCGGATACGGAGGTCGACTTCCCGCTCGTGCAAGCCCGTCAGGCCGCCTGACTCGACTTGGCTTGACGCAGCTTGCTTTCCGGCCCCGGCCTTGGAGAACATTGATATGGATGCCTTCACCAGCGACGTCGCGTTCACGCCGACCGTCAAGGCCATCCAGTCCCGAAAGGGGTCGCGCGAATCCTATGCGCGCGTCGAGCAGCGTGGCGGTTGGCGGGCAACGATCACGCCGGACCTTGCCGCCTTCGTCGAAGCGCAGACCAGCGTGTTCCTGGCGACGGCCAATGCCGAAGGCCAGCCCTATATCCAGCATCGGGGCGGGCCGTCCGGCTTCCTCAGGGTGTTGGACGAACACACGATCGGCTTTGCCGATTTTTCCGGGAACAGGCAGTTCATCACCCAGGGCAATCTGGAGGACAATGACCGGTCCTTCCTGTTCCTGATCGACTATATGCTCAGGCAGCGCATCAAGATCTGGGGCAGGGCGCGTGTCGTCGAAAACGACCCGGAGCTGATGGCGAGGCTGATGCCCGCGGACTACAAGGCGCGGCCGGAACAGGCGATCCTGTTCACGGTCGCGGCCTGGGATGCCAACTGCCCGCAGCATATTCCACAGCGTTTCGAGGCGGCGGATGTCGCCGCGGCGCTGGCCGAGCGTGACCGGCGCATCGCCGACCTGGAGCAGGAGATTGCCCGCCTGCGCGGTAATGCGGCGTCCAAGCTTTAATTCTTCGCCACGGTCGATGCTTCGGCCAGCGTGATGCCCTCGGGCGTCGTGCGAAGCGGCAGGAAGCCGCGCGCCAGCGACAGCACATATTTGCTGTATTCGGTGAGCAGCACGCGCAGCGCTTC
>RXJA01000445.1 GCA_003963455.1 Hyphomicrobiales bacterium | reverse complement strand
CCATGCCCATGCCGTAGTGGGGAGCGCATTTCACGCCATAGACACCTTCCTTGGTGAGGGTGACCGTGATCTCCTCGCTCGCCTTGCCCTTGAAGGGCTCTGCGCCGTCCGGGAGCATTCCATTGATGATCTCGGCATTGTGGGTCTTGTCGGTCGGCACGAACTTGATCGTGTCGCCGGGTGCCGCCCGGACGAAGTCGGGCTGGAAGACCATGACGCCCTTGTCGCCCTTGTTCAGCATCTGGACGACATGTTCTTCGGCATTCGCGGCGCCGGTAACCGAGAGCAACGCCATCGCCGCGGCAATGAGGGACAGTTTCATTGGAAGGTTCCTTTCTTGTTTCACCACGGCATCAACCGTTGCGCCCTTGTATATCGTCGGACGGCTGGCCGGTTTGCGCTGGCGCAAACTGCTTGACGAAAGGAGCGGCATGGAACCGATAGGAAGCCGGGCGGTCACGGAGTGCCGCCCCCGCTTTCATACAGCGCTCTTGCGCGTCTGCCGGCGCGGTCGCGTGAGCATTCCGCCAAACAGCACGGCGTAGCCGGCGAAGGCGGCAACCCAGAGCGCCGCCGAGATGTGTAGGAGAATGGCCGTGGCGGGAGCCAAGGCGGCCGCCACGCGCAGGACGGCGGCGATGACGATCGCAATGAAGATGGCGCGTGTTCCGGCGCTTGCCGTCAGATCGCGGCCTGTATGGCCGAGCGAGGCGCGAGTCATGACGGCAAGCGTCATGCAGGCCGCTGCTCCCACGGCGAATGCATGGACGCCGGCTACCGCGGGAACCGCCCCCGGCGCGAGCGCGGCCAGCCCGGCAAGCAGCAGGCCCAGCGGCACAAAGGCGAACGCAACATGCAGGATCAGAACCAACGGGTCGGCCAGCGTCCGGTCGCCCGCCCAGCGGGCAAGCCTGATGATGTTGAGGGCCGCCCCGGCGACCAGCAACGCGCCGATAGCATTGGTGTCGGGAAAGAAGCTCCAAGCGGCGAGTCCGGTGGAGGACAGAGCGATCGTTCCGATATCGAACTTGCCAAATGATGCTGGCAGCCGGCCGGGCTTCTCGCGAACCAGCCAGTTGCGGGTGAAGCTCGGGACGATCCGCCCGCCGACGATCATGATGAGGACGACGACCGCTCCGAGGCCGAGACGCCGGCTGACGCCGGAGACGCCCTGGTAATGCGCCTCGAGATGGAACATGACGTTTGCCGCGAGAAGCGCGGTGACGGGCAGCAGCACCTTGAGGTTCCGCCAGTTTCGCCCGGCAATGATTTCCGTTGCCGCGGCAGCCACCACCGCCAGAAGAAAGGCGCAGTCTATGACAGCGCTCGGGAGCCAGCCGATTTCCGCGGAAATGAACACGGCCGCTCGACCGGTGACCCAGAGCGACACCAGCATCAGGAGGCGAAAATCCTGAACGGGAAGTCGTCCGGTCCAGTTCGGAATCGCAGTGAGCAGGAAGCCGGTCACGACTGCCGGCAGGTAGCCGAAAAGCAATTCATGAACATGCCAGTCCACGGGCGTGAACGTGCTGAGGGTTTCGAGCTTGCCGTAATAGAGGGGCAGCCACAGGAGTATCGCAGTGGCGGCTTGCAGCGAGCCAAGCAGAAAGAAAGGCCGGAACCCGTAGGATAGAATTGCCGGATAGGCGCTTGGCCGCGTCCGTGGAATTGCCATGAGATGCCTCATTGAAAACCAGGCAAGGCGCCTGCCGGACGCTTCTATCCCGGCTCGGAAGGGCGGAATTTGCCGCAGCGCAAACAAGCGAGTGATTGCCGGGACGCACCGACGGGGCGGCTTCACTTGTCGGCGGGCGGTCGTCCGTGACACAGTCGGGCAGGCTTGGGCGCGTTGCGCTGTTGAAGTTGGGGAGGAAGGCAGTTGGCCAGCCTTGATCGATCTCTGATCGCCGGACTGTCCGTTTTCGAGGGGATCGCTTCCGCGGACCTCGATCGCATAGTCGGACAGGCAAGGTCCATTCGAATCGCCAAGGATCAGCCGGTGTTCGAGCAGGAGCAGGAGGCCCACTCGTTCTTCCTGCTGCTCGACGGCCATGTGCGCGTGGTGAAATCGACTCCGGATGGGCACGAGGTGACCGTGCGCTACATAAGCCCGGGCGAATTGATGGGCATCGCCAGCGCGCTGGGCCGGACAACCTATCCGGCAAATGCGGTCGCCGCCGTCGATTGCGTGGCGCTTGCCTGGCCGAGCCAGCTCTGGCCCACATTCGCGGCGAGCTTCCCGAGCTTCAGCGCCAATACTTACAAGGTTGTCGGATCCAGGCTTCAGGACGCCCACACGCGCGTCATCGAGATGTCCACCGAGCAGGTGGAGCAGCGCGTCGCGCATGCCTTGCTCAAGCTGATCAAGCAGTCGGGGAAAAAGACCGAGGAAGGAATCATGATCGACTTCCCGATCTCACGCCAGGACGTCGCCGAAATGACGGGCACCACGCTTCATACGGTCAGCCGGCTGTTGTCCGCCTGGGAAGACCAGGGGCTCGTCAAGAGCGGACGACAGAGGGTGGTCGTGGTCGAACCCCATCGCCTCCTCGTCATCGCCGAGGGTCGCGCGGCGAAGAGCTAGAGCAATTCCAGGAAGTGCGTTGCGGTTTTCCGTCTGGAATTGCGTAAAAACAAAGAGATAGAGCGGTTTTGCCGTTTCCGTGAAACGGTGAAAAACGCTCTAGTCCGCTCCACTGGCGTCGATGGCCGCCTCCAGATCACGGCGAAGCTGGTCCTCGTCCAGGTCATGCTCGCGTGCCGCGTCGGAAACGGTGTGAAAGGAAGCGATCGGGCAGCCGACGCATAGCATTCCGTGCTGGAGAACGACACGAATTGCCGCCGGTGTCTCGCGCATGATCCCATCCATCGTCGCATCGTCGTTCAATTTGCGTTTCATCTTGCTTGTCCGCATTGTGCAGGCAACTATCCTGCCTGGCATTTCCAGTGCGTTCGTTGCTCCGAAGCAAAGACGGCGCTGTCTTGCTCTTGGGAGACGCGGTTTTGAGATGCTGTTGGAGAGGCTCGGCCCGCCCGGGTATTTTGCGATGGATCAAAGCCCAGCGGCTGTTCGCCGGATAGATCGATGGCGCCCGGTTTTGACACGGCCCGGTCATGAACCGGTGGCAGCGTCGATGCATCGAGCGTCAGCCGGAACGGCTTAACCCAGCGAAGGAATCGGAAATGACCGAGCGTCCCAGCACCAATCGCTTGTCCGCGCAGGAACTGCGCGACATCGATGCCTATTGGCGTGCCGCTAACTACCTGACCATCGGGCAGATCTACCTGCTCGACAATCCGCTGCTTCGCGAGCCCCTCCGCCTGGAACATGTCAAGCCAAGGCTGCTCGGCCACTGGGGAACCTCGCCGGGTCTCTCCTTCATCTATGCGCATCTCAACCGGGCCATCAGGCAGCGCGATGCCAATGTCATCTATGTCTGCGGCCCCGGCCATGGTGGGCCGGCGATGGTGGCAAACACCTATCTCGAGGGCACCTACAGCGAGACCAATCCGGACATCGCGCTGGGCGAGGCCGGAATGAAGAAGCTCTTCCGCCAGTTCTCGTTTCCTGGTGGCATCCCAAGCCATGCGGCGCCCGATGTGCCCGGCTCGATCCATGAAGGCGGCGAGCTTGGCTACGCGCTCTCGCACGCCTATGGCGCGGCCTTCGACAACCCGGACCTTGTCGTCGCTTGCGTGGTTGGCGACGGCGAGGCTGAAACCGGGCCGCTCGCCACGTCCTGGCATTCCAACAAGTTCCTGAACCCGGTGGTTGACGGCGCGGTGCTGCCGATCCTCCACCTCAATGGCTACAAGATCGCCAATCCCACCATTCTGGGGCGCATCCCCGGGGAAGAGCTGCGCGCGCTGTTCATCGGCTATGGCTACGAGCCGCTGTTCGTCGAGGGTGACGATCCGGCCTTGATGCATGAGCGGATGGCGGTCGTGCTCGACGACGCGCTCGACCGCATCAAGGCTATACAGGACACCGCCCGCAGCGGCGCGAAGACCGCGCAGCCGCGGCCGAAATGGCCGATGATCGTGCTGCGAAGCCCGAAGGGCTGGACCGGTCCCAAGGAGGTCGACGGGCTGAAGACCGAGGGATTCTGGCGCGCCCACCAGGTCCCGCTCTCGGGCCTGGCTGAGAACCCCGCGCATCTGAAGATGCTCGAGGAGTGGATGAGAAGCTACCGGCCTCAGGAGCTTTTCGATGCCGCGGGCACGCCTGTAGCCTCTATCCGCGCCACCGCCCCGGAAGGTGAAAGGCGCATGAGCGCCAACCCGCATGCCAATGGCGGTCTGTTGCGGCGGTCTCTCGAACTGCCTGGCCTGGATGAGCACGCCGTCCCGGTCGAGCGGCCCGGCGGCGTCAAGGCGGAGTCGACCCGCGTCATGGGCGGTTTCCTGCGCGACGTCATGACGTTGAACCGGGCCGCCAGGAACTTCCGCATCGTCGGGCCCGACGAGACGGCCTCAAACCGGTGGCAGGATGTCTTCGAGGTGACGGAGCGCGTCTGGATGGAAGAGATCCTTCCCGAGGACGTCCACCTGGCGCGGGAAGGCAGGGTCCTGGAAATCCTATCCGAGCATACGTGCCAGGGTTGGCTGGAAGGTTACCTGCTGACCGGGCGCCACGGCTTCTTCTCCTGCTACGAGGCCTTCACGCATATCGTCGATTCCATGTTCAACCAGCATGCGAAATGGCTGGACGCCTGCCGCAAGCTCGCCTGGCGGCGGCCGATCGCTTCGCTGAACTATCTGTTGTCCAGCCATGTCTGGCAGCAGGAGCACAACGGCTTCAGCCATCAGGATCCAGGTTTCATCGACGTGGCGCTGAACAAGAAGGCGGATGTCGTGCGCGTCTATCTGCCGGCGGATGCCAACAGCCTGCTTTGCGTGACCGACCATGTGCTTAAGACATGGAACCGCATCAACGTCATCGTCGCCGGCAAGGCCAATTCCTGGCAGTGGCTG
>RXJA01000262.1 GCA_003963455.1 Hyphomicrobiales bacterium | reverse complement strand
GGCGCATCTGACGCCGATGATCGAGGACAAGGGCCTGCCGCGCGGCGTGCTGTGGGAAAGCTGCGCCATCATGCAGTATCTCGCCAACAAGCATGGGCTGGAGAAGTTCTATCCGAAGGCGCCGGCCAAGCGGGCGATGATAGACAGCGCCATGTTCTACCTCGTCGGCACGCTTTATCCCTACGTCGCCAGAGCCACCTATCCGGCGCTCGGCTTTCCGCAATATGCCGGCGAGGTCGGCCACAGCGATGCCAATCCGGACAAGAAGTCGGAAGCGCAGAAGGCCGCAATGGCCGCGATCGCCGAACCGCTGGAGGTGTTCCACTCTTTCTTCCGGGACGGCAAACCGTTCATCGGCGGCAACAATCCGTCGATCGCCGATATAAGGCTGGCGGCAACGCTCGAATTCCTGGCCGTCATCGACTATGCGCTGCCCAAATGGGCGAAGGAGTATATGGCGGCGCTGGAGAAGAAGCTCGGCAAGGCTTATGCGGAACCAGCCGGCGACGTGCGCGGCTACATCGCCCATGTGAAATCGCAGGCCAGGGCGTAACGGCGCGCCAGGTTAAGGTTTCGTTAACCTAAGGCCTGTCTACTGTTTCCAGTCCTCGCGGCGACCACGGATGTACTGGCGCCATGACGAGGCAAGGGAAAGGTCGGCTCCGCGCCGGCCTTTTGCTTCTTTAGAGCGTGATGTCGCCCGAGAACCGCTACACGCTTTTCGGCATCATGCTCCAAGGCCCTCGCGGCGCAATCACGACAGTATGATTGCGCCGCCGACAGGTCCGCTGAAATCCTATTGTCATCCTCGTCATGGATCGTACGATGCCTTTCAGGCGGTTGAGCGGTTGCAACGAGGATCCGCGATGAGGACGGCGAGATTGCTGACGATGGCGGGCGCGCTGCTGGCCGCGTCCTTTCCATCGGCCGCTGCATCGCTCAACAGCATGAACGAGGTCGGCACGGCCTTGCTTGCCTGCTGGACTCCGCCGGCCAACTCCGAGAATTCCTCCGTCACGCTCAGCTTCAGCTTCAAGCGCGACGGCACGCTGATCGGACCACCGAGAGCAACCGCCATCCATGTCGGCGGCGACGACAAGGCGCGCAAGGCCTATGTCGATGCGGCGACCAAGGCCCTGCAAGACTGCCTGCCGGTCAGCTTCTCGCCGTCGCTCGCGCAAGGCATTGCCGGCAATGTCTTCACGCTGCAGTTCAACTCGCCGAAGAAGTAAGCATCAGCCTGACCGTGCCCCGCTTCCCGGGACTGCTCTCAGGTCAAAGCGCGTGCGCGCCTGACCTGGGCGTGCTTTTCCAGCTCCGGCATCTCGAAAATATAGTCGCTCCATGCGGAGTCGGGAATCTGCCCGGCCAGATAACAATCCAGCAGAAGGCTCTGTTCGGGGGTAAGGGGCCTCGGCGCCTGCTCATGATCCAGCCCAAGCGAATGGATCAGGTTCCTGGTCAGGCCAGAGACGGTGAAGTGAATGGACATCTTCAGTCTCCTCGGTGCTGCGCGGATCACATCAGCGCCAACAACGTCGGCCACCGGTCATAGGTTTCATCAGCAATCCGTGATCGCGCCGGCGGCAGCGGAGGCGCGGCCGGCGCGAAAGCGCTCGCCGCTGCGGTCGCGCAAGGCCGGTCCTCTTTTCTTGCGGCAAGGCATCCGGCCGCACGGCCTGGGGCCGGAGCGAGTTATTCGCAGACGACGCGATAGCGCTTGCCGCTTTCGCCGACATTCCTGCAGGCGAGGGGGCTCTCGCCGGAAGACGTATCTGGCAGCTCCTGGCTCAGGGATGGCGGCGCCACAGCGCGCCTGGAGTGGCGCCGCAGCGCGGGGCTCGCGGGTGGGTCCGGCGGCAGGGGAAACACATCCGAGGCGATCTGCCTCGTCGCCGTGGTTCCCGGCGGGGCCTTGTCCCAGACACGCCTGACGTCCATCCGGCTCGGAACGATCACCGTGCCGTCGTCGCTGCGCGCGCAGCTACCCGCCGCAAGCAGCGCCGGACACAAGACGAAAACGGCGATTCGACCGAACATTAGCAGTACCTCAGGCGCCTTATAGTGTGTCGTTACCCCGATTGCCAACAGACGGATTACCGCAGCCGGCGCCACGATGGAAATCTTCTCGACGTCATCATGCGGCAGGGCTTGCGATTCGCTATGGTTAGCGGATCGTTAATGCTTGTCGGGCACATTCCGCCAGCGAACCGGAACGGGTTCGGCCTTGGGGGCTGGAATGGCGGATACGGACGGGTCTGTCGGGGCGGACAGCGCGCGAAAGGGCGGGGCGCGGGACGACGCGGCTTTCGCCGCCGATCCCGGGTCGTCCGAGGCGCTTCTCGCCCTGATCGAGGCCGCGGCCGACTGGATATGGGAAACCGACGCTCAGTTGCGCTTTTCCTGGCTGTCCGGGAGCTATCAGGCCGCCACCGGCGTCGATCCGGAGAGCATACTGGGCCGCTTGCGCCTGGATTTCCTCAAGACGATCGGGAACGGCGGCGCCACCGCTTATCTCGACGACATCAAGGCGTGCCGACCCTTCCGCGATTTCGTCTTTGAGCTGAGAGGCGGCCGCGACGACTGCCGTTGGATATCCATCACCGGGTCACCGCGTTTCGACGGCACGGGACGATTCATCGGCTATCGCGGCATCGGTCGCAACGTCACGGCGCTTGCCGGCCTGTTCGAGGATATTGCCGCAGGCGCGCCGGGCAGGGGTGATGACGGCGCGCGCCATCTTGCCGATCTCGAACGGACGCTGGACGCGATGCAAATGGGCGTGGTGCTGCTCGACGCGAGGCTCGACACACTCATCATCAACCGCGCGTATCGCAGGATTTCCAAAATGTCGGACGACGACGTCAGCGTCGGCGCGCCGTTCAGCCTGCTGATGGAGATCAACCGGCGCAACGGGATCTATGGCGATATCGGCGAGGAGGAATGGCGACGCTATCTGGCAAGCCGGCTCGACGAGATCAAGGCCGGCAGTGTCGGCGCGCGGCCGTTCAGCCACGCCGACGGCAAGACGATGATGTTCGCGGTCACGGCGCTCTCCGGCGGCAAACGCCTCTTGACCTACTACGACATCACCGAGATCACGCAGCGCGAGGCCGAGATCGAGAGCGCCAATGCAAAGGTCGCCGAGACCTTCGCCAGCCTGCGCGCGATCGTCGACTCGATGCCAATCGGCGTGGTCGTCCTCGACGCCGAATTGCGGACGGAAGTGATCAACCGCGCTTTCCATGACTTCTGGGAAATCGATCCGCGCGTCGCCCCGGTCGGCTGCAGCTTCCGTGACCTGATGGAAGCCAGCCGCGACGTCGATCCTTTTGGCAATGACGAGGCGGCCTGGCGGCGTCACGTCGCCGAGCGCGAGGCCGAAATCAGGGCCGGCCAGGCCGGTTCCAGGCAACTGCCTCGCAATGACGGCCGCACGCTCATCGCTTCGCTGGCGCCGCTTGCCGGCGGCAAAAGGCTGGTCTCCTATGTCGACATCACCGACATGAAGCAGCGCGAGACCGAAGCCGAGGACGCGCGCCGGAACCTCGCCACGGTGCTGGAGTCGCTGCCGGCCGGCGTCATCATCTACGACCGCGACGACCGCTTCGTCTTCGCCAACCGCAAGCTGCAGGATACGCTGCCGGCGCTGAAGCCGGCCTGGCAGCCCGGCCGCACGTTCCGCGAGGCGTTGGCGCTCGGCCATTCGGTCGGCTACTTCCGTTCGAGCGGCGACGCCGGGATCGACAGCCTGTACGACGTCGACACCGGGCGCTGGCTCGACGCCGTGCTCGCGCGCTATCGCCTGCCGAGTTCTTCCTACGAACGCCCCAACCCGGACGGACGCTGGTACCAGGTCTATGACATGCGCACCGACGACGGCACTTTCATCGGCGTGCGCGTGGATATCACCGACATCAAGGCTCGCGAGAAGGCGTTGCGCGACTCGATGCGCCAGATCGACCTCTACCGGCATGTGATGGACGAGCTGCCCGTGGCGGCCTTCATCAAGGCCGACGATCTCAGCATAGAATTCGTCAACAAGGCCTGGTGCGCGCTGACCGGGCTCGACAAGGACGAGGTGTTCGGCAAGACGGATCGTGAGCTTTTCGCGTCGGATGAGGCCGACGGCTTCAGCAGCGACGACACCGAGGTCGTGGCGACTGGCGCGGGACGCGAGGTCGAGGAGGCTGTCACCCATCGTGATGGCACGGTGCGGCAGTTGATGACGCGCAAGAGCCGGCTGGTGGCCATTGACGGGTCGGTGCATCTGGTCGGCTCCAGCACCGACATCACCGACGTCAAGGCGCGCGAGCAGGCGCTCCGGCAGAGCATGAGCGAGAACGAGGTGTTCCGCAGCCTCATCGACAACGTGCCGGTGTCGATCTACGCCAAGCGTTCGGACCTCAGGCAATTCTATGTCAACAAGGGCTGGTGCGATCTCACCGGCTTCAGCCGGGAAGAAGCCATCGGCAAGACCGACGTCGAGATATTCGGTCCGGACGGCGAAGCCTTCGTCGCCGGCGATCTCGCCGTGCTGCGCACCGGCGAGACGCAGGAGATCGAGGAGACGGTGACGCTGCCGGACGGCAGCGTCAGGCACCAGTTCGCGCGTAAGGGCGCGATGATCGCCTCGGACGGCTCGCTTTATCTCATCGGGTCCACCACGGACATCACCGAGCTCAAGCAGCGCGAGGCCGAGCTCAGCGAGGCGCGGCGGCGGGCCGAACTCGCCGACAGGGCCAAGTCGGAATTCCTCGCCAATATGAGCCACGAAATCCGCACGCCGATGAACGGGGTCCTGGGGATGGCGGAACTGCTGGCGAAGTCGGACCTCGATCCGAAGCAGAAGACGTTCACCGACATCATCGTCAAATCCGGCAACGCGCTGCTCACCATCATCAACGACATCCTCGACTTCTCCAAGATCGACGCCGGCCAGCTGGTGCTCGACCCGGCGCCGTTCAATCTGGCCGAGGCGATCGAGGATGT
>RXJA01000376.1 GCA_003963455.1 Hyphomicrobiales bacterium | reverse complement strand
GCACCGAAGTGCAGGGCTTCGAGGTGGTCGGCGATCGGGTCCAGGCCGTCAAGACGAACAGGGGCCGCGTCGCCTGCGGCCAGGTGCTGATCGCCACCGGCGGCATGAACTACGACGTGGCGCTGATGGCCGGCGTCGAGCTTCCGATCCGCTGCTACCCGTTGCAAGCGATGGTGACCCAGCCTCTGAAACCCTGGCTCGACACGCTGGTCTCGTCTGTGTCGCTGCACACCTACCTCGTGCAGTCCTCGCGCGGCGAGGTCGTCATCGGCGGCGGCTCCGATCCCTACCAGCTCTATTCGACGCGATCGACACTCGACATGAAGGAGCATCTGGCCGAAGGCGCCGTCCACCTCTTCCCTTTCCTGCAGGGCGTGCGCCTGCTCAGGCAATGGGCCGGCATCACCGACATGACGCCGGACTACAGCCCGATCATGGGCGCAAGCCCGCTCGCCAATCTGTGGCTCGATTGCGGCTGGGGCACCTGGGGCTTCAAGGCGACGCCCGTCGCGGGAAAGCGCATGGCGCAGACAATCGCCGACGGCCGCGTGCCCGGCATCCTGAAACCATTCGCATTGGAGCGGTTCGAGACCTTCCAGTTGCTCAATGAAATGGGCGCGACCGCCGCGAGCCACTGACCGATGAAGCTTTTGACTTGCCCCATGAACGGCCCGCGCAACATCGACGAGTTCCAATCCTTCGGCCCGGTGCGTGAGAAGCTCGATCCGAGTGCAACTGCCGACAGGGACTGGTCGCGGCACCTGTTCCGCGCCGAGAACCGCAAAGGCATCGTGGTCGAATGGTGGCGGCATGTGCCGAGCAATTATTTCTTCCTGGCCGAGCGCGATCTCGTCAGCAACGAGATCGTCCGCACCTTCGACGCATCCGAACTGCGGGACCGCGCATGACCCGGCTGCCCGCCCCTTTCGGAAGCCGGATCGATCGAAGCCGCCCCGTCCGCTTCGCCTTCGAGGGCAAGCCTTTCGAAGGCTATGAAGGCGACAGCATCGCCAGCGCCCTCGCCGCGTCCGGCCAATGGGTGCTGTCGCGCTCGTTCAAATACCACCGCCCGCGCGGCATCCTGTCGATGACCGGGGCCGACGCCAACGCGCTGGTGCAACTGCCGTCAGAACCGAACGCCGCCGCCGAGCGCACGGCGATCAGCGAAGGGCTGCTTGTGAGCGCCCAGAACGTCAACGGCTCGCTCGAGCGCGACCGCGACGCCATCATGGACCGGTTCGGCCGCTTCCTGCCGGTCGGCTTCTACTACCGCACCTTCATAGGCCCGCGCCGCGACAGCTGGCTGAAATTCTGGGAGCCGATCATCCGCCGCAAGGCAGGCTTGGGCATCGTCGACACCAAGGCGCCGCACCGGCATTTCGACAAGACGCATCTGCATTGCGACGCGCTGGTCGTCGGCGCCGGCCCGGCGGGGCTGAGCGCGGCGATTGCTGCTGCCGAGGCCGGCGCGGACGTGGTGCTGTGCGACGAGAATCCCGAGATCGGCGGCGCGCTGAGCTACGGACGCTACGACCCGGCCATCCTTTCCAGCCTATCGTCACGGCTCGCGGCGCTGCCCAATCTCAAAGTGCTGACCGGCACCGTCTGCAATGGCTGGTACGAGGACAACTGGCTTCCGCTGATCGAGGGCGACCGCCTCTACCGGACGCGCGCCCGCGAGGTGATCCTGGCGACCGGTGCCATCGAGCAGCCCGCCGTCTTCCGCAACAACGACCTGCCGGGAATCATGCTCGGCGGCGCTGCCCAACGCCTGATCCGGCACTATGGCGTGCGGCCCGGTCAGAGCGCGGTGGTGCTGGCCGCCAATGACGACGGCTATCGCACGGCGCTCGATCTGCTGGATGCCGGCATATCGGTGGTCGAGCTTGTCGATCCGAGACCGGCGGGTGAGGCCGGCCCGTTGGAGGCCGAACTGCGCGGCAAAGGCGTCGCCATCCGCAAAGGCGCAACCGTCGAGGCGGCGGAAGGTTCGGCTAGAAACCGCCATCTTGCCCGCGTCCGCGTCGGCGGAAGCTGGATCGCTTGCGACCTGCTGGCCGTTTCGATCGGCCAGGCGCCGGCGTGGCAGTTGCCGTGCCAGGCCGGCGGCAAGGTCGGCTACGATGCCGGCATGCAAACGATGACGATCACGCTGCCACAAGGTCCCGTCCGTCTCGCCGGCGCCGTTGCCGGAACGGACGAGCTGGAGGACGCAATCGCCAGCGGCCGGCGCGCGGCGGCAGCCGCGCTCTCGCGGCTCGGCCATGCGGTCGTCGATGAGCCTCCAGCGGCCAGTCCAAGGAGCGTTCGGCCACGCTATGTGCAGCCGATCGTCGCCGATCCCAAGGGACGCGACTTCGTCGATTTCGACGAGGACCTGCAGGTCAAGGATCTGCGGAACGCGACCAAGGACGGCTATCGCGAGATCGAGTTGGTCAAGCGCTTCACCACTGTCGGCATGGGCCCGAGCCAGGGGCGGCATTCGGCGTTGGCGACTGCCCGGATCGTTGCCGAGGCAACAGGTAGGACGGTCGGCGAAATCGGCATCACCACGGCGCGGCCTCCGGTCGGGCCGGAGACGCTCGGCGTGCTCGCCGGCCATCACGAGCCCCTGGAGCGCCGCACCGCGCTGCACACACGGCACATCGCGCTGAACGCCGCGATGAAGCCGGTCGGCGCATGGTGGCGGCCCTATTACTACGGCGGCGCAAGCGGCGCTGAGGAAGCCGTTCGCGAGGAAATCCTCGCCGTGCGCGAAGGCGTCGGCCTGCTCGACGTCTCCACGCTCGGCAAGCTGGAGATCCGCGGGCCCGACGCCGGCGAATTTCTCGACCGCCTCTACACGATGGCGCATGCCAACCAGCCCGTCAGCCGCGTCCGCTACTGCCTGATGCTCAACGAGATGGGCTCGGTGATCGACGATGGCGTCGCCTACCGGATGGCGCAGGACCAGTTCTATGTGACGGCGACCACCGGCGCCGTGGCGCGCGTCTATGCCGACATGCTGTTCTGGAATGCCGAATGGCGCCTGAAGGTCGACGTGCTCAACCTCACTGGCGCCGTCTCAGGCCTCAACGTCACCGGACCCAAGGCGCGTTTGGTGCTGGAAGCGCTGGACAGCGACATCGATTTCAGCCGCGACGCCTTCCCTTATCTCAGCGGCCGCAACGGCACCATCGCAGGCGTCCCGGTGCGGGTGATGCGCATCGGCTTCACGGGCGAGCTCAGCTACGAATTGCACTGCCCGTCGAGCCTGGCGCCCAGCCTCTGGGACGCGGTGATGGCGGCGGGACGGCCGCATGGCCTGCGCCCCTACGGGCTGGAGGCATCGCGCATATTGCGCCTGGAGAAAGGCCACATCCTGATCGGCCAGGACACGGACGCGATCACCACGCCCGACGAACTGGGCTTCGGCTGGGCTGTTTCGAAGAAGAAGCCTTTCTTTGTCGGCAAGCGCTCCATCGAGATGCGCGCAAGGCTCGGCCAGACCCGCAAGCTGGTCGGCCTGCGATTCCCTGCCGGCGCCCGCAACATTCCGGGCGAAAGCTGCCTGGTGCTGCGCGGCGGCGCGCCCGTCGGCCAGATCACCTCGGTGGGATACTCACCATCGCTCGGGTGCCATATCGCGCTCGCCTATGTCCATGTCGACGACCAGGCGGAAGGCAGCCGCGTGACGGTGAAGTGCCGAAACGGCGAATTGGTCGAGGTGCCGGTCGTCGCCCACGCCTTCCTCGACCCGACCAATGCACGGCAGGAGATCTAGATGGCCGCCGGCACCGCGACGCGCATCTATCCCTTCATGACCGGCGGCGCGGCCGATGGCACGAAGCTGATTTCCCACGAGGTCGTGCTGAGCGATCTCACCGACAAGCCGCGCTTCGGCCTGAAAGGCGGTGGCAGCGCCGCGTGGCTCGCCGCGCAAGGCTTTACACTGCCCGCCATCAACCGCATCGGCGGCCACGGCGGCATGCGGGTCTTGCGCCTCGGCAACGAGGACATCCTGCTTCTCGCCGAGGGCGCCGAGAAGACTCTCGCCGAAGTCAAGGCCGCCTGGCAGGCCGCTACCACGCCGAAAGGCTATTCGTCATGGCGCGAGGAAGGCTGGGCGTGGATGCGGCTTTCCGGTCCTCGCCTTGCCGAAGCGATGAGCAGTCTTTGCGCACTGGACCTGAGACCGCAAAAATTCGGCGCCGACGACATCGCGCAGACCCGCGTCGGCCATATCGAAGCCGTGACATTCCGTTCGCCGCCAGGTTTCGACATACTCTTCGACATCACCGCTTCGGCCTACTTCGCCCGCACTGTCGCGGCGGTGGCCAGCCACACAGACCAGCATAGAGGACATTCATGACCCGCCCGCAAGGAACCATCGCCCCGATCCTGACACCGTTCGAAGACGACGGCCGCATCGCGCGCGATCTCTGGATCTCCCATGCCAAATGGGTGCTCGGTCAGGGTGCGCATTTCCTCTCGCCCTTCGGCACGACGGGCGAGGCGCTCTCGGTTTCGCTCTCCGAACGCATGCAGGCGCTGGAATGGCTGTTAGAGGCAGGCATAGCACCCAACAGACTGATGCCTGGCACAGGCGTCACCGCGCTGCCGGAAACGGTCGAGTTGTCGGCGCATGCCGTGGGTCTCGGCTGCGCCGCTGTGATGATGCTGCCGTCCTTCTTCTACACCGCCGTCGGCGACAACGGCCAGGCGCGCTATTACAGCGAGCTGATCGAGAAGGTGGCGAAGCCTTCGATGCGCGTGATCCTCTACCACATCCCGCAGAACTCGGGCGTGCCGGTCAGCCCGGCGCTGACGGCGCGGTTGAGCAAGGCCTTTCCGGACACGGTGGTCGCCTACAAGGACAGCGCCGGCGACTGGAACAACACCGCCGCCGTCATCGCCGCCGCACCCGACATCTCCGTGTTCCCAAGCTCGGAGGCACAGCTCACCAAGGGTCTGGCGAGCGGCGCGGCAGGCTGCATTTCGGCAACCGTCAACCTGAACGCCGCCGCCATCCGCCGTCTCTACGACGCGGCCCGAAAGGGCCAGGACGTCGCCGAGGCGGATGCCGCCGTCAAGGCATTCCGGAAGGTGATCCAGGATGCCGGGCTGATCCCGGCCATGAAGGCGGTGCTTGCGGTCAAGTCCGGCGACCGGCGCTGGCTGAACCTGCGCGCGCCGCATGAAAACGCGACGCTGGAAAACGGCCAGGCGCTGCTTGCTACCCTCGGCAGCGCCGCCGATCATATCGGCCGTAGTTGAGATCGCGATGTCGGCGCGCCCCACCGTCATCCTGCATACCGACAAGCCGGCGGGCGCGCTTGCCGTGCTCGCCGAGACGCATCCGGACCTCGACGTCCATGCCTGCGATACCTATGCCGGCCTTCCCGCGCTGATCGAGCAGACCGCGGCGGAAGTGGTCTATTCGATCCGTTTCGACGGTACGCCGCGTTATCCGCGCCAGGCCCTTACCGAGAGCCCGACGGTGAAATGGGTGTCGATCGGCGGCTCCGGCACCGACCATCTCGGCCGCTGGGATCCCACGCATGTGACGGTCACGAACTCGGCCGGCGTCGCCGCCGGCGTGCTGGCCGAATATGCGCTCGGCGCCATGCTCTCCTTCTCGCTCGACCTGCGCGGCTTCGAACGCCGGCAGCAGGCCCGTCAATGGGGCGGCGGCCGCGTCGAGCCCATCGAGGGCAAGACCGTCCTCATTGTCGGCCTCGGCAAGACCGGCGAGGCCGTCGCGCGCCGCGCGCAGGCGGTGGGCATGCGCACCCTCGGCATCCGCGCGCGACCGAAGCCGATGCCCTCGCTCGACGAGGTGCACGGCCCCGACGCGCTACTGGCTTTGATTAGCCGCGCCGATTTCATCGTCTGCTGCGTACCCCTTCTGCCCACAACACGCGGCCTGCTTGGCGAGGCCGCCTTCGCCGCGATGAAACCGTCCGTCGTCCTCATCGACATTTCGCGCGGTGGGGTCGTCGAGGAGAAAGCACTGCTGAGCGCGCTCGATACCGGACGGATCAAGGGCGCCGCGCTTGATGTCTTCGCAACCGAACCGCTGCCCGCCGAACATCCGCTCTGGGGCTACGACAACGTCGCCATCACCCCGCATTGCGCGGCGGTCTATGAGGGCTGGGACATCAAGTCGGTGCGCATGTTCGCCGACAATCTGGCGCGCTACCGCAAAGGCCAGCCGCTGGAGAATGTGGTCAATCCGGAACGCGGGTACTGAACCCCGGAGGGGAGCAAGCTATGTCACAGGACAGGCGCGGCGGCGGCCGCAGATCGAAACTCGGGCGCAGTGGTGGCGGCATAGCGCAACTGCCGTGGCAGAGTGTGAAAAACCCCTACCCGCCCATGCAGATGCTCGATGAAGAGCGCATGGAGCAGTTGCACAAGACGTCGATGCGCATCCTGTCCGAGCTCGGCATCCGAGTCATGAGCGAGAAGGTGATGGACCTGTTCGCCAAGGCCGGCGCCATCGTCGACCGCGAGAGCAACACCATCCGCATCGACGAGAGCATCATCACCGAGGCCCTGCGCAACGTGCCGTCGTCCTTCACGCTGACCAGCCGCAATCCGGACAAGCAGGTTGAGTTCGGTGGCAATTCGCTGGTTTTCGGGCTGGTCGCCGGGCCACCCAACGTGCATGATCGCATCAATGGCCGCCGTCCGGGCAATCTCCCCGACTACCAGAACTTCATCCGGCTGGCGCATCACTTCAACGCCATCCATATCATCGGCAACCAGGTGGTGGCGCCGATCGAGCTGCCGGCCAATTCGCGCCATCTCGACACCTACCATGCCAATCTGACGCTGAGCGACCTATCCTTCCATTGCACCGCGATCGGCCGCGCAAGGGCGATGGACGGGATCAACATGATGGCGATCGCACGTGGAATCTCGGTCGAGGAGATGCGGGCATCGCCCGGCGTGACGACGATCATCTCGATCAACTCGCCGCGGCTGTTCGACGACGCGATGGCGGAGGGCCTGATCGCCATGGCCGAGCACGGCCAGCCGGTCACCGTCACGCCCTTCACGCTGATGGGCGCGATGACGCCGGTGACGCTTGCCGCAGCACTCTGCCAGCAGAATGCGGAGGCGCTGTTCGGCGTGACGCTGACGCAGCTCGTCAACCCCGGCACGCCGGTGATGTACGGCGCCTTCACTTCCAATGTCGACATGAAGTCGGGCGCGCCCGCCTTCGGTACGCCGGAGAACGCCAAGGCCAACATCATCGCCGGGCAATTGGCGCGCCGATACAATTTGCCCTACCGCACCTCCAACGCGAACGCCTCCAACGTGGTCGACCTGCAAGCCGTCTACGAGACGGAAATGGCGACATGGGGCGCAGTGCTCGGCGGCGCCAATCTGATCTATCATGCCGCCGGCTGGCTGGAGGGTGGCCTGACGGCGTCCTACGAGAAGCTCGTGCTGGACGTCGAGATCCTGCAGAACATGATGGAATTCCTGCGGCCGCTGCCGTTCCAGGAGGACGATCTCGGCTTCGAGGCGATCAAGTCGGTGCCGGCTGGCGGCCATTTCTTCGGCGCCGAGCACACCATGTCGCGCTACACCACGGCCTTCTACCAGCCGATGCTCTCCAACTGGCAGAACTACGGTGCCTGGCAGGAAGCCGGCGGTAAGGACGCCCTGGAACGGGCGACCGAGCTCTGGCAGCAGGCCCTGCACGATTACGAGGAACCGGTGATGGACCCCGCGATCCGCGAGGAGCTCGACGCTTATGTCGCGCGCCGCCGCGAGGAGATCGACGCCAATCCGGAAGCTTAGGAAATCTGCCCGATGCCTTACGATCTCGTCATCCGCCACGCGACGTTGATTGCCGGCGACGGTTCGAAGCCCTTCGAGGCCGACATCGCCATCACCGGCGACAGGATCGCGGCGATCGGCCGGCTCGCCGACGCGATGAGTGTCGAGGAGATCGATGCCAAAGGCAAGGTGGTGGCGCCCGGCTTCATCGACGTGCACACCCATGACGACGGCGCGCTGCTCGCGCCGCGCGGCATGGACCCGAAGATCAGCCAGGGCGTGACGACGGTGATCGCCGGCAATTGCGGCGTCAGCCTCGCGCCCCTGCTGCTCGACAGGACCCCGCCGCCGCCCTTCACGCTGGTCGGCGGACGGGAGAACTTCCGTTTCGACCGTTTTGCCGACTATGTCGCGGAGCTGAAGCGCCGCGGCATCGCCACCAACGCGGCCCTGCTCGTCGGCCACACCACCTTGCGCCAGCGCTGCATGCCGGTGACCGACCGTCCCGCAAACGAAGCAGAAACGTCGGCGATGCAGGAAGCGGTCGCCGAGGCCATGGCCGAGGGTGCGTTCGGCCTCAGCACCGGACTCGACTACCCGCCGGCCGTCAACTCGTCCACCGAAGAGGTGAAGGCGCTGGCCGGGACCGCTGCACAGCACGGTGGCCCCTATGTCACTCACACACGCAACTATTTCGAGACGATGGACGAGGCGATCGAGGAAGCGATCGACATTGCCGAGCATGCCGGCGGCAAACTGTTCATCTCGCACCATCAGTGCACCGGCCGCGCCAATTTCGGCAAGAGCCGGCCCTCGCTGGAAAGGATCGACCAGGCGCGCCAGACGATGGACATCGGCATGGACGTCTATCCCTATGCCGCGAGCTCGACCGTGTTGCGGCTAGAGCGCTGCGACACCGGTTTGAAGATCCTGATCACCTGGTCCGATCCGCATCCAGAGATGGCGAGGCGCGAGATGGCCGATATAGCGCGGGAATGGAACTGCACCGAGCGCGAGGCCGGCGAGCGTTTGTTGCCGGCAGGCGCCGTCTACTTCCAGCTCGACGAGACCGATGTCCGCAACATCATCGCGCATCCGCGCACCATGATCGGCTCCGACGGCCTGCCGCACGACATCCACCCGCATCCACGCCTCTGGGGCACCTTTCCACGCGTGCTCGGCCACTACGCGCGTGATGTCGGGTTATTCAGTCTCGAGGAAGCCGTCTTCCGCATGACCGGCCTGGCCGCGCGGGAATTCGGCATCCACGAGCGCGGTATTCTGGCCGAAGGCAATTTCGCCGACCTCGCCATCTTCGACCCCGAGACGATCATCGACACCGCCACCTTCGAGGAGCCGCGCCGCCCTGCCGCCGGCATCGAGCATGTCTTCGTCAACGGCGTATCCGTCTGGCGCGGCGGCCGGGCAACCGGAGCGCTGCCCGGCGCGGTTCTCAAGCCTTCGGCTTCAAAGGCGATCGTCAGAGCCGCATGCGGCTGCGGCGCCGGTTACAGCGCCTCATAGATCCGGTCGACGGTTTCCAGCGTGTAGACGAACTCCACCGGGCGCGTGCAACGCCAGCCGTCGAAAGGCTGGCCGGCGAGCGCCTTGAGTGCTTCGGGCAGACGCAATATGCCGCCGCCATAGAGGCGGTTCGCCATGTCGAGCATGCCGGTGCGATGCATGGCCTCGCTCATGCTGCCGCAGGCTTCCTTGACCAGCCAGACGCGAAAGCCCTGATAGACCGCGTCGAACACGCTCTCGGTGACGCAGCTATCGGTCAGAACGCCGGTGACGACGAGGTTCTCGACGCCGAGCGCGGCGAGCCGTTGGGACAGATCGGTGCGGCGAAAGGCGCTCGGCCAGTGCTTGTGGATGACGATGTCGCCCGGCAGCGCCGCCACCTCGGCGCAGATATCCGCGCCTTCGCTGCCTGCGACAGCGGAGCGGAATTCCTCGGTCAGGATTTCCTCCTGCCGCGCATAGCCGTCGCGTTCCTCCGGCTTCACCCAGGCCTGCGCGTGAATGACCGGCACGCCGGCCTTGCGGGCGGCTTCGATCAGCGCGGCAGCATTGGCGAACACGGCGTCATAGCCGACGACCGGCCAGGCAGCATCGGGGCGGTATTCGTTCTGCAGGTCGATGACGATCAAGGCAGTCTTGGCGAGGTTCATGGCTGATCCAGGAAATTGTCGAAATCGGTGATGAAGCGGAAGAGCAGTCGGATCGCCTGATCGAGGTCGGCGATCTCCATCGCTTCATGCGGATTATGGCTGCCGTTCTCGTTGCGCACGAAGAGCATGGCGGTCGGAATGCCCGCGCCGGCGAATGTAGCCGCGTCATGGCCCGCCCCGCTCGGCACATGCGGCGCCTGCATCTGCAGTTCGGTGGCGGCGCGGTCGAGCCTGCCGATCAGATCCGGCGACATCGTCGCCGGATCCCAGGTGAAGCGCGGCCCGGGCTCGAACGTCACGCCGCGTTTGACGGCAACCTCGGCAAAAATGGTCTGAAGCCTGGTCTCGATCCGCTCCAGCACGGCGGCTTCGGCGCTGCGCACATCGAGCGTGAAACCGAGTTCGCCCAGCACCCGGCTGCCGCCATGTTGTGTCGGATCGGATTGCACGCGACCGAAGGTGATGGTGGCCTCATGCCCATCGCGTTCGAGCGCGTCCCATTCCGCCTCCAGGCCCGCGATCAGATCGGCAAAGCCCAGCACGCTGTCATGCCGGGCAAAGCGCGGCTCGGCGCCCGAATGGGCATAGGCGCCAAGGCACCTGGCGTCGACATAGCGAAACCCGCCGGCGATCCCGGTGACGATGCCGACCGGCGCTTCGGCGGCGATCAAGCGTGGCCCCTGCTCGATATGCACCTCGACGAAGGCCGCGATCCAGCCTGCATCGATGCCAGGCGTGCCGCGCCGCACGGCGTCAGGGTCGAAACCTTCCTCGCGCATGTGGTCGGCCAGCGTGCGGCCGCTGTCGGACCGCCTGGCTTCGAGCGCCTGCGGATCCAGCAGTCCAAGCGCCGCCTGGCTGCCGGGATAGGAGAGCGGAAACCAGACGGCTTCCTCGGCGCGGGTCGCCAGCACGATGAGGTCGCGCGGCAACCGGATGCTCTGCCCGACCAGCTCGGCCATCACCGCCAACCCTGCCACGACGCCGGCGGCGCCATCGAAATTGCCGCCATGCGCCACGCTGTCGAGATGCGAGCCGATGACGATTGCCGGTAAGTCCGGACGGCGGCCTTTGAGAGTCAGATAGAGATTGCCGGCCGCATCGACGCGGGCGGCTGCGCCGATCTTTTCTGCTTCCGCGCGCACGAGATCATGGGCGAAGCGCTCGCCGGGTCCATAGGCGACGCGCGTGATCCCTGGCGCGTCCGTCGTAGCTTCGGCGAGCGTGTCCAGGATGCGCCCCGCCAGCCTGCCACCGGCCGTCAGTGAGCTCATGACGCGGCCTGTCGGGCTTCGCCCTCGGCGCCGCGCAACCGGTGCGGCGTCAGATCGTCCAGGGAAACGCCCTGCCTTGCGACATCGTCCGGCAGGCCGCCGCCGGCGATCAGGCTGGCGCAGACCCGCGACAGCGCCGGCGAGGTCTTGATGCCGTAGCCGCCCTGCCCGACCAGCCAGACGAAATCCGGAAACTCGTCGTCCGGCCCGACCACCGGCGACCCGTCGGATACGAAGGTTCTCAAGCCCGCCCAGGAACGCGACACGCGCTGCACTTTGATCGTGGTTGCCCGTTCGAGACGCTCGGCGCCGATCGCGACATCGATGTCTTCGGCAAAGGCGTCCATCGGCGCCGATGGTGTGGCGTCGGCCGGCGAAACGAACAACTGCCCGGCATCCGGCTTGAAGTAGAATTCCGCGCCGACATCGTTGACCAGCGGCCAGTCGCTGATATCGAGGCCAACCGGCGCCGGGATGTTGAAGGCGGTGCGTCGTTTCGGCTGCAGGCCGACCGGACGCGCGCCGGCCATCGCCGCGATCTCGTCCCCCCAGGCGCCGGCCGCGTTGACGATCAGCGGCGCCAGGAACGTTCCGGCTTCCGTCTCGACCCGCCATTGACCGCCCTGTCGGCCGATGGCTCTCACCCCGGCCTTGGTGACGATGCGGGCGCCATGCGCTCGCGCGCCGCGCAGAAAGCCCTGGTGCAGGCCGTTGACGTCGATATCCATCGAATGCGGCTCGATGTAAGCGCCTGCGAGATAGTCCCGGCGCAGCACCGGCACGCGCGCGATCGCCTCGTCCGGCGTCATCGCGACGATCGAGGGAACGAGCGCCTGCGCGGCCGCCAGATCCTCGCGCAGCAGGTCGAGCTGATCGGCGCGCGCCACGGTGATCATGCCGCGCTTGCTGAGCAGCGGATAATCGCAGAAGCCGGCCGGAGGCTCGGTGAGGAAGGCGCGGCTCGCCAGCACGATGCGGCGGATGACGCCATTGCCGTAATTCTCGGTGAAGCTCGCTGCCGAGCGTCCGGTGGTGTGGTAGCCGCAATGGCTCTCCTTTTCGAGCAGCACGACCTTTTTGTCGCGCGAAATCTCGAAGGCAGCGCCGGCGCCGGCCATGCCGCCGCCGATGATGATCACCTCCGTCTGTTCGCTCATCGATCCCCCAAAATTGTTACGCGCGGTACGGCGGGCGGCTCGCCCAGGCGGCCGCGGCGCGCACGATCGCGAGCACCCCGCCCTTCGGCCAGGTTCTCGGCCAGCGAGTTCTGCAAAGCGCAATCCCGCAATGCGAGGTCGGTGACGAAAGGCACCGGCTTGCCGGCGATCCCCATACCCGTCAGCCGTGCCCAGACGGCGCGCCGCTTGCGCACCTGATGCGACTGCAACTCGCTGATCTCGGCGATCCCGCTCTCGCGCTTGATCCGCAGCACGCCAGCCTCAACGGCCGCGTCGAACAGCTCCAGCCCGCGCTTCGTGCGCACGATGATGCCGTTGAGCGGCTCGTCCTCGACAGCCGGCCCGCCATTCAGCCAGGCATCCGACACCGCGATATCGGCCACCTGGCCGATCGCATCAGGACAGATCTTGCAGCGCGGCTGGATCATCCATTTGTCCTCGTCTTCCCAGAGCTGCCGGTAGCTGATCTCGAAGGCGCGGCCGTCGCGACTTTCGATGCGGTTGAGGCCGGGATTGCCGTGGCCGCGGTAGCGGAAGAGCGCCAGTTCGTCCTCGCTCAACCCGAAGCGTTGCAACACCTGCTCCGACTTGGTGAGGTCCGAGGCGCCGCCGCAGACGAAGGCGAGCGCATAGCGCATGTGCTCATCGACGCGCGGATCGATCCGCGCCAGATTGCGCACGGCCGTGATGTCGCAGGGCTTGGCGATCAGCGCGAAAGGCTCGCCGCGATCGAGGATGGCGTTGAAGTCGACCAATGTCGCCGCCGGACCATAGCGCGAGCCGGCGCCTTCCAGCACCGAAGCGGCATCGAAGCTCAACTTGCGTTCCGTGCGCATCGGCATGGAACGCGAGGCCGCGACATGCAGCACGAACTTGACCCGTCCCGAGTTGAGCAGGAACTGCCCGAGCGCCGTCAACGTCCCGCCGCCGGAGCCGACGAACCGCACGGTGGTATCTGCGGCGGAGCCGAGCACCAGCCGCTCGACAGGTCCCCAGACCGTGTCCGTCAACGCGGCTCCATCCGCCGGCGGACCGGCGATGCGCGTTCCAGGGCAGACGGCGTTGATCTTCTCCAGCGTCGGCTTGTCCAGTGCCCGCAACACCACTGGCCGCTCGCGCCCTTCCGGCGTCATCACCATCTCGACGCCGCCTGGACCGGCGATCGAACGGCAGAGGCCGCAACCGATGCAAAGACCGTTCTCGACGATCTCGCCAAGCGTCAGCGGGTCGACTGCGAGCGGCGCCGTGTCTTGGCTGCATCTGGTCTCGAGCAGGCCCATCGCGATCTCAGACCGGTTCCGAGATGCGCTTGTACTGATCCGGGCGGCGATAGAGCGCGAAGTTGAAATTCACCTTCCGGCATGTCTCGATCAGGTCCAGGTCGGCGCGATGGACGATCACCTCGTCGTCGAGCGACATCGCCTGCGCGGCAATCTCGCCGGTCGGCGCGATGATGCAGGAGCCGCCGATCAGCGCCTGGCCGTCTTCCAGTCCGGCCTTGGCGGCGGCCGCCACCCAGAGCGTGTTCTGGTAGGCGCCGGCCTGCATCGGCAGGTGGTTGTGGAACATTCTCAGATGCGCCAGCGCCGGCGCCTCGTCGAGCAGCAGCGGCGTGTTGTAGCCGAGCAGCGCCACCTCGGCGCCGTTGAGGCACAGCATGCGATAGGTCTCCGGCCAGCGGCGGTCGTTGCAGATGGCGAGGCCGACGCGCACGCCGCGATAGTCGAACACCGGAAAGCCGAGATTGCCCGGCTCAAAGTAACGCCGTTCGAGATGCGTGGTCGTGCCCGCTTCCGGCTCACTCGATCCCGGCACATGCATCTTGCGGTAGCGGCCGATGAAGGCGCCGTCCGGCCCGACCAGATCCATCGTGTTGAAGTGGCGCGTGCGGCCCTCTTCCCGCGTCAGCTCGCAATAGCCCAGCGCGAAGCCGACCTTCAGCCGCGCAGCCGCCTCGTAAAGCCGCCGCGTCTCCGGCCCCGGCATCGAGGCTTCGAAGAAGGCGTCGATCTCCGCCTGGTCGTCGATGCGCCAGCGCGGGAAGAAGGTGGTGAGCGCCATTTCCGGAAACACCGCGATCTCGGCGCCGCCGGAAGCGGCCCTCTCCAGGAGATGCACGAGCCGCGCGACCGTCTCGGCGCGCGTGGCGCTGCGCTGGATCGGTCCTGTCTGGCAAACGGCGATGGTCAGGCATCGAGCCATGGTGTCCAATCCTCGACTGGTTTTCTCAGATGCGCCGGATCGGCGGCCGCGCGCGCCACAAATTGCCCGAAGCCCGGTTCGGCTTGCAGCTTGCCGTCGGCGACCACCGCTACGCCGCGCACCAGGACGGTGGTCGGCCTGCCGGTAACGACCTTGCCCTCATAAGGCGTGAAATCGACGCGCGAGTGCAGCGCCTTGTGCCCGAGCGTCCAGCGCGCCGTCGGATCCCACAGCGCCAGGTCCGCGTCGAGCCCGACGGCGATGCTGCCCTTGCGATCGGCAAAGCCGTAGATCGAGGCGGCGTTGCGCGAGGTGAGGTCGAGATAGCGTTCGAGCGTCAGGCGACCGGTCAGCAGCCCTTCCGAAAACAGCAGCGGCAGGCGTGTCTCGATGCCGGGAATGCCGCTCAGCGTCGTCGTGAAGCCGGGTGTCTCGGAGTGCCCGATCTTGTCGGCGAAATAATAGGGCGAATGGTCGGACGACCACAGGTCGATGCCGCCACCGGTCAGCTCTTGCCACAGATGCTCGTGACTGCGCGGCGAGCGCGGCGGCGGCGAAAAGACGAAGCGCGCCGCATCGATTGCCGGGCGATCGAGATCGGCCGCCCCGAGGAAGAGATATTGCGGACAGGTCTCGGCGATGGCGTCGACACCGCGCATCTTTGCCCGCGCCACCTCTTCGGCCGACTGCCATGACGAGACATGCACGATGGTCATCCGAGCGCCGGTCATCTCGGCGAAGGCCAGAGCGCGATGCGTCGCCTCGCGCTCCATCACCTCGCTGTGGGCGACGACATGATAGCGGATATCGGTGCGGCCGAGATCGATCAGCCGCTGGCGTGTGCGCCGGATGGCGGCGTCGTTCTCGGCGTGGACCATGACGATCCAGCCAAGCTGCCCCGCCGTATCGAGGACCTTGAAGAAGAGGTCGTCGTCGACCGCAAAACCCTGATAGGTCATGAACAGCTTGACCGAGGCGATGCCGTGACTGGCAAGCTGGTGGAGCTGAGCCTCGACATCCGCGCCGGTGCCCAAGGTGACCACGGCATGCAGCCCGTAGTCGATCACGGCACGTCCCGCCGCGCGCTCCAGCGCCCGGTCGATGGCGCCGATGGTCGTCATGTCCTGTCCGGGCATGCCGAACGGGACGATGCAGGTCGTGCCGCCAAAGGCGGCGGAGATCGTGCCGGACTCGAAATCGTCGGCATTGCCCGCCCCACCCCAGACCGGCTGGTCGAGATGGCAATGCGCGTCGATGCCGCCGGGCATCACCCAGCGGCCGCCGGCGTCGATCGCCTTCTCGGCGGAAAGGCCCTTGCCGATGGCGGTGATGCGGCCGTCGTCGATGCCGATATCGCACTCGGCCCAGCCGTCATCGAGCGCCACGCGCCCGCCTTTGATCACCAGCTCATGCATTTAGGTCATTCATCCTGACCGGCCGGCTCAGCCGGCAGCCGCCGTGACCATGATCTCGACGCGATACTGATCGCCGGCAAGCCGCGCCTCCACCGTGGCGCGCACCGGCATGGCGCTCCTGTCGATCCAGGCGTCCCAGGCAGTATTCATCATCTCGAAATCCGCGATGTCGCGGAGCCAGATCTGGGCGCTCAAAAGCTTCGACTTGTCGCTGCCGGCCTTGGCGAGAAGCGCGTCGATCTTGGCGAGGATCTGTTTCGTCTGGCTGGCGGTGTCCCCGGAAAGATCGTCGGCCGTCAGGCCGGCGACATACACGGTGCCGTTGTAGCGCAGCACCCGGCAGAAACGCTGCCCGTTATCGAGCCGTTCGATCGTCATGCTGTTCCCTTCCGCAGGTTCCCAAGTCTTGACTTTTGCCTATGGTAAGGAGGGTGCAAAACGGCTGTAAAGCCCGGCGCGCGCCGAGATGCCGCTTTCCTTCACGACGATGGCCAAAAAAATCTAAGCCATAGCCGCGTCAATCTTCGTTTGTGGCGAGCACGACAGCGTGTAGCTTCCGCTTGGGCTGCCGTCGGTCAACGGTGCCGCCAGGGGAGCCACCGCAGCCGCATCCATGATGTCGATCGCTCAATCCGCGGCGCGGCTCTGGCAAAATGCCGAGCGGTCTCGCGCCATGCTGCCGATCATGGTCGGCATCTGCCTGGCCTGCATCGGTAGCGCCATGCTGACCACGGCGGTCTCGCTGCATCTCGGCAAGCCAGGCATTTCTCCGCAAGTCGTGCAGATCGTGCTCACCGCCTATCCCGTCGGATTCCTGATCGGATGCCTGGTCACGCGCCCGGCAGTCGCCCACTACGGCCACGAGCGCACATTCGTTGCCATTCTCGTCCTTGCGCTGCTGGCGGCTGCCGGCTTTGTCTTCACCGACTTCCTGCCGAGTTGGATCTGCTTCCGCCTACTGGGCGGCCTGGCAATGGCATCGCTCTTCGTCGTCTGCGAAAGCTGGATCAACCTCTACGCCGAGCACCACAATCGCGGCGCGATGTTCTCCATCTATATGCTGACGACGGCGATCGCTGTGCTTCTTGGGCAGGTTCTCGTCGCGCTGGTCGGCCCCCAATCGCCGCATCTGTTCCTGGTCGCCGCCGCGACGGTGCTGCTGGCGCTGGTCTCCAAATTCACCGGCGGCCGCTGGCCCGCCTTGCCGGCGGCACCTCCCGATCCTGACCACGCCAGCACCGCAAGGCCGGTCAAGCGCCTCGGCCCGCTGGCGCTTTTCCGGCTGGCGCCGGTGACGGTCGTCGCCATCTTCCAGGGCGGCATCACCAACATGAACATCTTCGTGCTGACGCCGATCTACGGCACGCAGATCGGGCTGTCGGCGGGCACGACAGTCGGGCTGGTCACGACCGTAAGCATCGCCGGCATGCTGGCGCAGACGCCTGTCGGCTGGCTGTCGGACCGGTTCGAACGGCGCATCATATTGCTTGTCCAGGGCATCCTGTCGGTCACGCTCTGCGCCGCGATTGCCTGGGTCGGCAATGCTTCGGTGCCGCTGCTCTTCGTGCTGTTCTTCGTCTATGGTTGCACGGCGCTGACCGTCTATCCGGTGGCGATGGCATTCGGCGCCTCGCAGTTGCACAGCCGGCACATGGTCGGCGCTTCCGGCACACTGCTCCTGCTTTATTCCATCGGCAATGTCGCGACGCCCGGCGTTTCCGCCGGCCTGATGGAACATATGGGCGCGCCGGCCATGTTCCTCCTGCTCGGCGGCGGCGCCGTGCTGGTGACTTTAGCCGCCTGCTACAATCTCCTGCGCCGCCCAGTTGTCGCGACAGCCATGCAAACGATCGAGGAGCAGGTCTGATGACGACCACGACAGCGACCCGCCTCGAAGGCAGCGTCATTCTGATCGCGGGCGCGGCGAGCGGCATCGGCGCAGCGATCGCCCGCCGCTGCATTGCCGAAGGCGCAAGGGTCGTCTGCGCCGACTTCGATCTCGATCCGGCGACCGAGCTTGCCCGGGCGCTCGGGCCTTCCGCGGCCGCTTGCCAGTGCGACGTGACGAACATCGACTCCGCGAAATCGGCTGTCGACTTCGCCGAGAAAAAATACGGCCGGCTCGACGGTCTGGTGCACAACGCCGCGGCACCCTCGACCAGCGCGACCGTCGTCGATCTAGACGAGAGCGCCTGGCGGCACGAGATCGATGTCGGCCTGACCGGCGCCTTCCTGATGAGCAAGTTCGCCGTGCCGCTGATCGCGGCAAGCGGCGGCGGCTCGGTCGTCTTCATCGGTTCGCAATTCGGGCGCGTCGCCACCACCAGGGCCGTCGCCTATTGCGCCGCCAAGGCGGGCCTGATCCATCTCGCCAAGGCGATGGCCGTCGACCACGCGCCCGACAAGGTCCGCGTCAACAGCCTGTCGCCGGGCGCGGTGGCGACAACGCGGCTGCTGCGCCGATGGCCGGACTTCGACGCCGCCAATGCCGGACTGGGGCCTGCCCATCTGCTCGGCCGCATCGCCGATCCTGACGAAATCGCCGCGGCGGCGGCTTTCCTGCTTTCAACAGATGCGTCCTTCGTCACCGGATCCGACATGCTCGTGGATGGCGGCTATGCGACGCGCTGAGCCCCCGCTTTCGAAGGAGTACCTATGACCCTGCTCGTCACCGGCGGCACCGGCTTCGTCATGAGCGTGGTCGCCCGCGCCTGGCTCGATCGCGACCCGCTGGCCCGCGCCGTGATCCTCGACCGGTCCGGTCTCGACGCGGCGGCCGAAAGGCATTTCGCCCCGGTGCGCGACCGGCTGACGGTGATCGCCGCCGATGTCCTCGACCCGAAAGCCTGGTCCGCAACGCTCGACCAGCACGGCATCACGGCGATCGTACATGGCGCGACGATCACACCGATCTCGCGCGGCAGCGCCTCGGAGGCAAAACGCCAGCCCGAGGCCGAGGACCCGGCCCGCATCGTCGACGTCAATCTCATGGGCACCGTGCGGATGCTGGACTGGGCGCGCACAAAGCCGGACGTGAAGCGCTTCATCTATGTCAGCTCCGGTTCTGTCTACCGCCACAACGGGCCCGACTGGAGCGGCGAACCGCTGCCGGAAGACGGCTATGTCGCGCCGCTGACGCTCTACGGCATCTCGAAATTCGCCTCCGAGATGGTCACCAACCGTTATGCCGACCTGTTCGGCCTGTCGGCGGTCTCGGTGCGGCTTGCTTCCGTCTACGGCCCGATGGACCGCGCCACCGAGAGCCGCAACTTTCGCCATGTCCCCAACCGTGTCGCGCATATGGCTTTGGCCGGCGAGACGATCAGGCCGAACAGCCTGGAGCCCGTCGGCGACTACGTCGCCTCGACCGACGTCGCCGCCGCGATCCTCGCGCTGATCGACGCTCAGCACCTCAATTACCGCCACTACAATATCGGCTCGGGGTCCAGCCAGACCATCGGCGAGATCATCGGCTGGGCAAGGGAACGCGTGCCGGGCCTGAAGGCCGAAGTGACGCCCGGAGACAACGCCAACATCGTTCAGGATGTGAGGCTTAAAGGCGGCATGTGGGGCGCCTATGACATCGCCCGCATCCTGCGCGACACCGACTGGCGGCCGCGCCCCGGCAAGGAAGCGTTTCACGACTACATGGACTGGATTGCCGCCAACGAAACCTGAGCCGACCAAGCCGAAGGAGGACGAACGATGCCGACCGATCCGCAGCAAGCCTCGCAGCCGCGTGACTTCGTCGGCTACGGCCCGCATCCGCCCTTCGTCACCTGGCCGGGCGGCGTCAAGCTCGCCGTCAACCTCGTGCTCAACTACGAGGAAGGCTCCGAGTACAACTGGCTGGATGATGGCCGCAACGACAATTGGGGCGAATACAATCTCACCGGCAGCATGCCGGTGCGCGACCTCGGCACCGAGACGCATTACGAATATGGCAGCCGCGCAGGCGTCTGGCGCCTGGCCAGGCTGTTCGACCGCTACGACGTTCCGGTCACCTTTTCCGCCTGCGCGGTGGCGCTCGAGCGCAACCCGCCCTTGGTCGAGTGGATGAAGAGCCGCCGGCATGACCTGATGGGCCACGGCCTGCGCTGGATCGACCACACGACCATGGAGCGCAACGAGGAAGAGCGGCATCTGCATGAGGCGATCGCCCTCTACGAAAAGCTGCTCGGCAAGCGACCGCTCGGCTGGAACTGCCGCTCGCTGCCAAGCGTCAACACCCGCGATCTTTTGGTGAAGGAAGGCGGCTTCCTCTACCACTCCGATCCCTGCAACGACGACCTGCCCTATTTCCTCGACCACCATGGCACGGAGATTCTGGTCGTGCCTTATTCCAAGGCGCTCAACGACAGCCGCTATCTGGTGGCGCCAGGTTACAGCAATCCGCGCGACTTCGCCGAGGACTGCCGCTCGGCCATCGACTATATGCTCTCCGAAGCGGACGAGACCGGCGGCCGCATGCTGACCATCGGCATCCATGCGCGCTGGATGGGCCAGCCCAACCGCGCCTCGGGCCTGCGCGAGGTCATCGAGCATGTCCAGCAAAGCAACGGCGCCGCCTTCATGCGCCGCGAGGACATTGCCCGCTTCTGGCTCGAAAGCCATGCCCGTTTCGAACAGCGCGGCTGAGGAGAGCAACGACTTGTTCGAGACGCTGATCCGCGGCGCAACGGTGGTCAACGCTGAGGGGTTGAGCCGCAGCGATGTCGGTATCGCAGCGGGCAAGGTCATGGCGCTGATCGCGCCCGGGGAAATCGCCGAGGCCGGAACCGTCATTGATGCCTCAGGCCGTTTCCTGCTCCCCGGCCTCGTGGATGCGCATGCCCATCTACGCGACCCTGGGCTAACTCATAAGGAGGATTTCTCCTCCGGCACGCATGCGGCAGCACTTGGCGGCGTGACCACCGTGCTCGATATGCCCACCGACGAACCGTGGACGGCCACGCCAGGGCAACTCGCGGACAAGATGGCGCTCGCCGAGGGTCGCATCCACGTCGATGTCGGCCTGCAGGCCGTGGTCAGCCGCGATCTTTCGCTTATCCCCGGCCTGATCGACCTCGCGCCGGTTTCGTTCGAGTTGTTCACCGCCGACGTGCCGGACGCCTTCCTCTTCGCAACGCTCGACGCCGTCGCCGAAGCGCTGAAGGCCTTCGCCGACGCCGATACGCTGATCGGCATCTCGCCTGGGGACCAATCGATCCTGGCCGGCAGCACCGCGCGTGACCGCTCCGGCACCATCGCCGCCTTCCTGGACAGCCGGCCGCCGCTGGCGGAAGCCGGCGGCATTGCCCGCGCGCTCGTCGCCGCCGCCTCGGCCGGGGCGAGGGTTCACGTCCGGCAGATCAATTCCGAACTGGGCGTCGAGACCTGGAGCCGGCTGCGCGGCATCGCGGACGCCAGCGTGGAGACGACGCCGCAGAACCTGTTCTTCACGGCGCAAGATTACGAAACGCAAGGCGCCAACCTTAAAGCCTCGCCGCCCCTGCGATCGCGGCAGGATGTCGACGCGCTGCGCGCGGCGCTCAGCGAGGGGCTGATCGACGTCGTCGCCACCGATCACGCCCCGCACGCGCCGGCCGAGAAGGCGGCGGCTTATGCGGCCTTCGCCGACATCCCGGGCGGGATGCCGGGCTTGCAGACGCTGCTTCCAGCCATGTTGAAACTGGTCGACGAAGGGCTCATCGTCCTGCCCGACCTAGCGCGCATGTGCGCCAGCAATCCGGCCAAGCGTTTCGGCCTCGGCCGGCGCAAAGGCCGCGTTGCCGCCGGATACGACGCCGATTTGCTCATCCTCGATCCACGCCTATCCAGCACCATCGCCAATGCCGATCAGGTGTCGCGCGCGGGCTACACGCCTTTCGATGGCTGGACCGTCGAGGCACGACTGACAAACGTCCTCCTGCGCGGCCGCGAGATAGTGAGCGAGGGCAAGCTGATCGGCACAGCACTTGGAACCATCGTCACCAGGGAGAGCTGAAGACCATGCCTCTGCTCGCCAACAAAACGGCCATCGTCACCGGCGCAAGCTCCGGCATCGGCCGTGCGATCGCGCTGAAATTCGCGGCCGAGGGCGCAAGCGTCGTCATCGCCGATACGGTGGAGCGACCGATCGAAGGCGGAGAGAGCACCGTCGACATGATCCGCGCGGCTGGGGGCACCGCCATCTACGTCCGAACCGATATCTCAGACTGGAGTGCTGTCGACGCGCTTGTCGGCGCGGCGGTCGCGCAATTCGGTCGGCTGGACGTCATGGTCAACAATGCGGCGATCTACACCAGCACCAATCTGATCGAGACCACGCCGGAACAGTGGAACCGCGTCATCGGCGTCAATTTGACGGGCTTCTTCTACTGCAACAAACGCGCCGTCACGCAGATGCTGACCCAGCCGCCGGTCAACGAGGTACGCGGCCGCATCATCAACATCTCCTCGCAGCACGGCATGGTCGCCTGCCCTGGCGACCTTCCCTATTCGGTGAGCAAGGGCGGCATCGTGCAGATGACGCGCCAGATCGCCGTCGACCACGCCGACGACCTGATCGTCTGCAACGCCATCGCGCCGGGCAAGATCATCACCGGCAAGCCGGGCGTCGCCAACGATCCTGAAGCGCTCGATTATTCGCGCCGCCGCACGCCCTGGCCGCGGCTCGGGCATCCGAACGACGTGGCGGGGGCGGCACTGTTTCTCGCCAGCGACATGGCAAGCTACGTCACCGGCATCAACCTGATGGTCGACGGCGGCTGGATGGCAGGCTGACGCCAGACAAGGCGCGCCGGGGAAGTCTCCTGCCGTGGCAAGAAAAGCCGATGAAGCCCGGATCATCAAAACGACAGGACAGCCCCTACCCGTCTGACAGGGTCGCTTAGAAGCCGAATTGCTCCTGGCGCAAAGCGTCTTCGTATTTTCTCTTCGCTTCCAGCACCTTGCCGCGGATCTCGTCTTCCTTGAAATGCGCCGCTTCCCACTTATCGATCTCGGCCAGTGTGTGATTCACGGAGGCGAGGTCCTCTTCCTCGCGGATCGCCCCTATCCACTCTTCGACCGCTGCCTTGTATGCGCTCTGGAGCTGGTCGAGATTGGGCGTGTCGGCTTGCATGGTACCCTCCATCGTTGATGCCGCTTTGTAGGCCAGCGGCATGAACAAACGACGACATTGGGCGGAACCGCGACAATTCGATTGTCGCGTCCGCCCCGCGGGGGCTTCAAGGCCATTGTCCCGATAACGAACAGGTGTTCCCGCCGAGCCCTTGGCCGCCGCACCGAAATCCGACACGCGCAAGAGGATGCTTGCGCGTCAATTTGCGCCGGGTGATGGTTCGGCAAATCTGGAGGATATCATACGCGACATCACGACATCGGCGCTGAGACTTCCCCGCTACCGCTCGGATTGCCTAGAAGAAGTACCGCGGACCGAAAGGTGCCAAGCCGCTTGGCGGGGGCGGAGACCCGACGAAATGATAGGCTCGTCCGCCCTATGATACTTTAGTCTCTTCGCTTTGCTCAGGATCGAACCTCCGGAAGGGGCGGAGTGTCGATTTCGTTCTGTGGGAGTCAGGCGCCGGCGAAATGTCGTTGGGGTCTGTTCCGCGCTGGTAGTGCTTCTGCCACTTGCTCGCCCTCGCCTCGGAGCCCTCCTTCGTCAGGTCTTCATTGAACCGCACTCTCGCCGCGAGCCATTTGGCGTGGCTGGCTTGGAGACTTGGTTCCTTTGATATCGGAATCAATTTCGGCTTGATCTCTTCAAGCGTTCCGCGCCGAATGGGGATGATGTTGCAGAACGGCTCGCCCTTATCAAATCGGATTGCTGTGTTGGCACGAGTGAACTTCCAGTTCATTGTGAAACTGAACGGTCCCCAATCGCTTTCCACGACGCCGGACAATGGGGCAATTGCGTCCTTCGGGCGGTTCATCGGACCCTGAACGATCAGGTCGGTGCCGGGATCGGTCCTGAACACCATCGGCATGGTGAATGTCAGTATCCCTTCTCCGAAATGACTGTGCGCGGCGGGAGTGGTGCCAACATCTTCAAGGACCATGAGGCCCTCTTTGTCCTGGCCCCCGTTCCATATGGCCGAGAAGCCGACTGGCGACAGAATCTCCCATCCAAAACCGTTTGCCACTACCAGGGGGGTACATCTGTAAGGGGCGCGGTCATGCGCGTTGTCCATCCAGTCCCGGCGCCCAGGCCCAGGCCTTATCTCAACGCCGCATTCATCATCTTTGAGGTAGCAGATCAGGTCCATGGCGATGCCTTGGGGTACTATCCAGACGCGAGGGCTTTGGCGTGCTCATAGAGCGCCATGTCCAGTTTGTTGTCCCTCTGTACGGTTTCGAGGACGATTTCGTCTATCCCACTATAAGCGACCGACTTGTTGAGATGTCCAAGTTTCAGGTCGTGCTGGAGTTCCTCGGAAAGCTTCCGAGCGAGATTTGGTAACGTGTCCAATGTTCCGACGAAGTGGAATCTGTCGAGTGCGCGTCTCGCTTCATCCAGGAACTTGACCGGGTCGGAGATTTCGGACCGCAGCATTGCGACAAGCCGATCGTTGGCCCCTTCGGCGGTGTTGCAGTCCAACGCGCCGACGAGCCTACGGCACATTTCGTTATCGTATTTCAAATTGAAACCGGTCGTCCGAAACCTTTCCTCGAAAGTCTGCGGCGTCAGGCCTAGCTGGTCGCACCAGTGGCGATAATAAGAGATCATCCGTTCGACGGGATCGCGCAGGACGGTCAGGGATTTTGCTTCCGGCCCGAGCAAACTTGCGCAACTGACATGATAGTGGCCGCGAATATAGTGGACGCGCTCGGGTCGGAACTTCATGGCGCTGATGACGACGTCGAGGGGAGGATATTTCCCCTCGTTGCGCCCCATTATCGCTACGTCTGGCATGATCGCCCAGAATGGGTACGCTTGGGTCAGGGCAGCGCTAAGCGATGTCCCCCCGGTCTTGGGCATGTGAAGGAAGAAAATTCGCGTTTTGGGCAGACGAGTTGGTCCTCGCCGCCTCTTCAATCCCAACCAAGCACGAAGGCCCATTCAAGCTCTGCTCTCGCACTCCGATGGAACAGGCCTCACATCTTTTTGCCAAGACACGAGGAACCGACCCCGGCCACCCACTGGCCGCAGGTCACTGTTTGACAACCAGCCACGCGGACTAGACGGGATATTAAGCCGGCGGTGAAGGCGAAGGTGACGGCGAAGGCGAAACGGGATTGGAAATCGGGGAAGCCGTCACCTTCGGCAAAATCGCCCTTTTCACCCACGTCGGTGATTCATAATTCTTCTTCATGATACCCCCTCATTTTGAAGTTAGAATCGAAAAGTAACGGAGGAATACGTTAAACGCAAGAAAGGGAATGGATTACCTGACCGGCTCATCTGCTCTCTTTTTCGTCAGCGTCAATGTCGTCGCATATGTGCGCGGGAGTTTGTCTGCCCCGCGCGTCAATGCCGCCAAGGCTCCAGGCGCGACGTACTATATGTCTATACTCAGCCCCGCGGCGATTTCGGCATATTTTCGGCGCCTCATGCATGCCTGCACTGCAGATCTTGCAGGCGGAGCGCGCCCGACGCGCCGGCCGGCCGCTGGTGGCATCAGGGCGATGCCGGCAGCAGTAGGCTGGACGTCCGTGGCATCGCCGTACATCGACGCAACCGGCCGGAGGCCACGATCGCAAACGGCGTTAGCCAAGACCGTGCTTGCGCGAGAGGGGGGTGCCGGGCGATGCTGGCGGCATTGGGAGGGACCGATGCCTAGAATCCTGACGTCAGCGTTGTTTGCAGTCGCCTTCACCTCAACAGCCGCGCTCGCCCTCGACAGCAGCGGCACGCCGGTCGTGGTCACACCTCTGGGGTCAAAGACCACGACTGCCTCCGGCCAGCCGATCGCGCTGCCGCAGAAGAATGTCGAGGTCCAGGTTTCGGCCTATGAGATCGCGTCCGGAGCAACGTTGCCGGTGCACAAGCATCCGTTTCCACGTTACGCGTATGTCCAGGCCGGAACGCTCAAGGTCACGAATGTAGAGACCGGCGCCAGCAACACTTACAAAAGCGGTGACTTCATCGTCGAAATGATCGGCCAGTGGCATCAAGCCACCAATATCGGCGCCGACCCGGTCAAACTTCTGGTTATCGACCAGGTCGAACAGGGCGCCAAGAACACGATCCTCAAGCAGTAGCCGGCAGGCTTCTCTCGGGCTCACCCTCCCCGGCTCCCAGCTATCAGGCCACTTCGATGGCTGGACCGATCGTTGCGGCTTTCGCGGCGAGCCCCCCGGTGATAGGGCTGCCTCTCCTCGAAAATGCATGGACGGAAACCGGTGGCGGACACGCAAAGACCCCTGATCGAAATCTGCGTCGAAGGCATTGACGGGCTGCTCGCCGCGCAGGCCGCCGGCGCCGACCGGGTCGAGCTCTGCGCCAGCCTGGTCGAGGGTGGCATCACGCCGAGCCTGGGCACGGTGCGCGCCGCGCTCGAAAGCGCGACCATTCCCTTCCATGTCATCGTGCGGCCGCGCGGCGGCGATTTCCTCTACAGCGAGGCCGAATACGGCTCGATGCTCGCCGATGTCGAAGCGCTTCGCGAGCTCGGCGTCGCCGGCGTCGTCGTCGGCTGCCTGACCGCCGACGGCGCCATCGACGAGGCGCGCATGAGCGCGTTGGTCGGGGCCGCCGGCCCGCTCAACGTCACCTGCCACCGCGCCTTCGACATGACGCGCGATCCGATGGAGGCGCTCGAGGCCCTGATCCGCTGCAAGGTCGGCCGCGTGCTGACCAGCGGCCAGCGAGACACGGCGCTCGAAGGCATCGAGCTTCTGGCCGAGCTCGTGCGCCAGGCGGAAGGGCGCATCATCATCCTCGGCTGCGGCGCGCTCGCCCCCGACACGATCGGGGAGGTGCGCAGGCGAACCGGGCTGACTGAGATGCATTTTGCGGCACTTGCGGATGTGCCGAGCGCCATGCGCTACCGCAACCCCAATGTCGGCATGGGCGGCACGGACCTCGACCGCGAATACCGCAACACGGTGACCGACGAAGCCCAAGTGGCGGCGACGATCGCGGCCGCGAGAGCCTGATGGCCGGGATGACACCCAGGGAATTGCCCCCGATCGAACAGGTCTCGCCCGCCGACGAGGCCGTCATCCTGGCGCTCAACAACGAGCACGCGGCGGAACTGTCCTGGCTCGAGCCGGGACGGCTTTCATTCCTGCTCGGCGAAGCTTTCTACACGCGCCGCATCGGCGCGCTCGAAGCTTTCATCCTATGTTTCGACCAGGACGCAAGCTATGACAGCCCGAACTTCCTCTGGTTTCGCCAACGCTATCCGCGCTTCGTCTATGTCGACCGCGTGGTGGTCGCGGCTGAGGCGCGTGGCCGCGGCCATGCCCGACGGCTTTACGAGGATCTGTTCGGCCATGCCCGGCGCGCCAGCCACACGATCGTCACCTGCGAGGTCAATGCCGATCCGCCCAACCCTGCTTCCGATGCCTTCCACGCGGCGCTCGGTTTCGCCGAGGTCGGCGAGGCGCTGATCCATGGCGGCAAGAAGTCGGTGCGCTATTGGGCAAAACCAATCGCCGCCTGAACACAATCCGGTACTTCTGGCCAGAAAAACAAGCCGAAGCTAATATAGAGGCTCCACTGGCTGGGGGCGCGACACATGGCGAGCAATGTCTTCCGCTTCGACGAAAGCTGGGACATCCCTGAAGGCACACCCCAGGAAGTGTGGGACGTGC
>RXJA01000230.1 GCA_003963455.1 Hyphomicrobiales bacterium | reverse complement strand
ACGAAGCCGCGCCGCGACGCTCCAGCGGCCGCACCTCATCCAGCAGCGTGCGGATGACGCCGGCCATGCTTCCATTCATGTCGCTGCGCCACAGCGCGAAGGCGACATTGGCCTCGACGAAGCCTTCCGGCGAGCCGCAGTCGAAGGTGCGCCCCTTGTAGTGATAGCCGTAGAAGGGCTGCTCTTTCTGCAGCCTCAGCATCGCGTCGGTCAGTTGGATCTCGTTGCCGGCGCCGCGTTCCTGGCTCTCCAGTATGCCGAAGATTTCCGGCTGCAGGATATAGCGGCCGTTGATGAAGAGGTTGGACGGCGCGGTGCCCTGCTTCGGCTTCTCCACCATGCTGGTGATGCGGAAGCCGTTATGGGTGTCCTCGCCGCGGCCGACAATGCCGTATTTATGCGCCTCCGCCGGGTCGCATTCCTGCACGGCGATGATGTTGTTGCCGGTCTCGGCATAGAGCTCGACCATGCCCTTCATGCAGCTCTTTTCCGACTGCATGATCATGTCCGGCAGAAGCAGCGCGAACGGCTCGTCGCCGACCAGCTCGCGGGCGCACCATACGGCGTGGCCGAGGCCCATCGGCACCTGCTGGCGGGTGAAGCTGGTCTGCCCGGGCGCCGGCTGCAGTTGCTGCAGGCGGGCGAGCTGGTCGTCCTTGCCGCGCTGGGCGAGCGTGTCATAGAGCTCGAACTGGACGTCGAAATGGTCCTCGATCACCGCCTTGTTGCGCCCGGTCACGAAGATGAAGTGCTCGATGCCGGCCTCGCGCGCCTCGTCGACCACATACTGGATGACCGGCCGGTCCACGACCGTCAACATTTCCTTCGGGATGGCCTTGGTGGCCGGGAGAAACCGGGTGCCGAGACCTGCGACCGGGAAAACTGCCTTGCGAACGCGCTTCATGCTGACACCCCTGATTTTAGGTCAATTATCCGCTTGCAGGCACGCTCCGCAATCCCCCCATACATTTTCATGACGCAATCATTTTCACGCCGAAATGTTGGATTAACGAGCGAGCAGTGAACGTGAAGGTTAAAAGCTGTGACACCTTTTTTCGTTCCCGGCGGCACCTATGGTAAACTAAATACTAACCCGGTTCGGCGTTGAATGATCCTTCCTGATTTGACGAAGGAGGAAATGATGTCCGTTCGCAACACCGCGAGGCGCCTGACCGCGCTGGCGACCGCCGCCGGCCTCACGCTCGCCCTGCTGATGCCCGCCGGACCCGCTTTCGCGGATGCAGGATTCCGCCAGTGGGTCGCCGGCTTCCGCGCCACCGCGGTCGCGGGCGGCGTGTCGGGTGCTGTCTACGATCAGTCCATGAGAGGCATCGAGCCCGACCCGGTCGTGCTGGAAAAGGCCCGCACCCAGCCGGAATTCACCGCGCCCGCCTGGGACTATTTCGACAACCGCGTGCACGACCAGTCGGTGGCCAACGGCCAGGCGATGGCGCGCAAGTGGAAGCCGTGGCTCGATCGCATCGAGGCGCGGTTCGGCGTCGACCGCAACATCCTTCTGGCGATCTGGTCGATGGAATCGAACTATGGCGAGATCCTCAAGCGCGACGACATCATGCGCAACGTCATCCGTTCGCTGGCAACGCTCGCCTACGGCGATCCGAAGCGATCGAAATATGCCCGCACCCAGCTGATCGCGGCGTTGAAGATCCTGCAGACCGGCGACATAGACGAGAGCCATCTGATGGGCTCCTGGGCCGGCGCGATGGGCCAGACGCAGTTCATCCCGACCAGCTATCAACGCTATGCGGTCGACATGGACGGCAATGGCAGGCGCGACATCTGGAACTCGATCCCCGACGCGCTGGCGACCTCCGCCAATCTGCTTAAGAAGAACGGCTGGCAGGCCGGCAAGACCTGGGGCTATGAGGTGACCATACCAGCCGGCAAGCTGCCCGGCGGAGCAAAAACGCTCGCCCAATGGCAGGCGCTCGGCGTGGTCAGGGCCAATGGCAAGCCATTCAGGAACCTGACGGACAAGGCCACGCTGAAAGTGCCGGATGGCAGAGGCGGTCCCGCCTTCCTGATGATCAGGAATTTCTCGGTCATCAAGGCCTACAACAATGCCGACAAATACGCCTTGGCCGTCGGCCTTCTGGCCGACGAGATCGCCGGCGGCACCGGACTGGTGCAGGACTGGCAGCGGCCTTTCACCAAGCTCAGCTTCGAGGAGCGGCAGGAGCTGCAAAAGCGGCTTTCCGAGCACGGCTATTATGACGGCAAGTTCGATGGCAAGATCGGCGACGGCTCGAAGGCCGCCATCATGGCCTACCAGGCCAAGGTCGGCCTGACTCAGGATGGCTATCCGAGCCTGGAAGTGCTCAAATGGCTCCGCAAGAAGTAGAGCCCGAGGAATCTCCAGGCATCCTTTCAAAGACGGCAAGGATGCTGTAGCGCTTCGGCTTGCGCATGACTTTCCCGCGTCTGCCCGGTCATGCGCCAAGGGATGGAGAGTTGTTTGGTGTGGGTTGCGCGTATCAGGCATGGCATTCGCCGGGCGCCCGTCCTGATTTTTGCCCTTGCCGTGCTTGTCGTCACCGCCGCCGGCGCTTTCCACACCCCAGCCTTCGCACAGGAGGAAAGCCGTGGCTGGTCGCTGCGCGACCTTCTATTTCCGCGCCGCAGCGAACGCATCGAGCCGCCCGTCGAAGTCCAGCCAAGGCCAAAACCCAAGAAGAAGCCCAAGCCGCGCCCGCCGGCGCAGCCCGAGACGCCGATCGTCGAGAAGACGAACGACGCCCGCGTCGTGCTGGTGGTCGGCGATTTTCTGGCGAGCGGGCTGGCGGAGGGCCTAGACACGGCTTTTGCCGACAATCCCGCCGTCAGGATAGTGGCCCGCTCCAACGGTTCGTCCGGATTCGTTCGTGACGATGTCTACAATTGGCCGGCTCAGATAAAAACGCTGATCGAAACGGAAAAACCGGCGGCGGTGATCGTCATGCTGGGCTCCAACGACCGTCAGCAGATGAAGGTCGGCGACGTGCGCGAGCAGCCGCGCTCGGAGAACTGGACCAAGGAGTATGAGCGCCGCACCGATGCGCTCGGCAAGGCCATACAGGACACCAAGGTGCCGTTCCTGTGGGTCGGCATGCCGGCTTTCGGCCTGTCGAAGATGAACTCCGATATGCTCGCCTTCAACGACATCTATCACTCGGTCGCCCAAAGCCATGGCGGCGAGTTCGTCGATGTCTGGGACGGCTTCGTCGACGAGAACGGCGCTTTCGTCACCTCAGGCCCGGACATCAACGGCCAGCCGGTCCGCCTGCGTTCCGATGACGGCATCAACGTCACCAAGGCCGGCAAGCGCAAGCTCGCCTTCTACACGGAAAAGCCGTTGGCAAAGATCCTCGGCCTGGCGGCGCCGGGGAGCATCACTACCGTGTCCGCGCCCACCGGCGCTCCGGTCGAGGCTCCGAAGCCGGCCGCGGCGCCCATCATCGTCGACCGCACCGCGCCGATGCTGCTAGGCGACCCCGCGCTCGACGGCGGCACCGAACTGCTCGGCGCCACGCAGCCGGCCAGGGCCGATCCGAACCTGCCCGGCGAAAAGCTGATCCTGGAAGGCAAGGCCCCCGCGGCCTCGCCCGGCCGCGCCGACGATTTTTCCTGGCCGCCGAAGAGCCAGCCGGCGACGGCGGCTGTGGAGTCCGACCCGATGCCGGCAACTCCTTGACCCGCGTTCCTGCATAGCGGCAATTTCGCGCCCAGCCGAACAATGGCATTATTGGATTTTGGCCGAAGTCAAAGTCGGGGGGCGGATATATGTCGGCGACAGCTTATTCCTTGCTCGGGTTCGTAACTTGGACCCTCTTATTGCTTATATGGATGGAAATCCTGCGTACCAATCTTGTGGTGAGCGGCCGCGTCCCCGCGAATGGCTTCGCACCGGACAACGCCGGTCTTTCGCCGTTCTTGCAGCGGCTGGCGCGCGCCCACGCCAATTGCATCGAAGGCCTTCCCATATTCGGAGGTCTGATGGCCCTTGCCATGATGAGTTCGCGCGCTTCGATCACCGATCCGCTCGCATATTGGCTTCTCGGCGCGCGTCTGGTGCAGTCGGCCATTCATTTGACGTCGACAAGTCCGACCGCGGTAAAAGCTCGATTTTCGGCGTTCGCGGTCCAGATGGCCATTGGCCTCTATTGGGCGATAAAGCTGCTGGCCAGCTAGGGCGTCTCACCGTTTCATGGAAACAGCGAGTCGCCAAGGTCGCGGTTCGTTAGCCGCAAATCGCAGCTTCAGCGCGGTAGCACCGTCGATCCCATCAGCGCCTCGTCGATCGAGCGCGCCGCCTGGCGGCCCTCGCGGATGGCCCAGACCACCAGCGACTGGCCGCGGCGGACGTCGCCCGCCGCATAGAGCTTGTCGACGCTGGTCCTGTAGTCGCGATCATTCGCCTCGACGTTGTTCGAGCGGCGGCTGTCGGTGACCACCTTGATCTTGCCGTCCAGTTCCTTCATCAGGCTGTCGCCCGCTGGCCCGGCGAAGCCGATCGCGATGAAAGCGAGGTCGGCGCGGATGACGAATTCGCTGCCGGCGATCGGCTTGCGCTTCTCGTCCACCTCGCAACAGCGCACGCCGGTCAGCTGGCCGTCTTCGCCGATGAATTCCAGCGTCGCCACCTGGAATTCGCGCTCGGCGCCCTCGGCCTGCGAGGAGGACGTGCGCATCTTGGTCGCCCAGTAGGGCCATACCGAGAGCTTGTCCTCCTTCTCCGGCGGCTGCGGGCGGATGTCGAGCTGGGTGACGCGCACGGCGCCCTGGCGGAAGGCCGTGCCGATGCAGTCGGAGGCGGTGTCGCCGCCGCCGACCACCACGACATGCTGGCCACCGGCGATGATCGGATGCGAGGGCCACGCCACCGACTGGATCGGCTCGCCGCCGACGCGGCGGTTCTGCTGCACCAGATAGGGCATGGCGTCGTAGACGCCGCTGAGGTCGCTGCCGGGAATGCCGGCCGGACGCGGCGTTTCGGAGCCGCCGCAATAGAGCACGGCGTCGAATTCCTCGATGAGATCGGCGACCTTCACATCTACACCGACATTGACGCCGCAATGGAAGGTGACGCCCTCGCCCTGCATCTGCTCGATGCGCCGGTCGATATAGTGCTTCTCGATCTTGAAGTCCGGAATGCCGTAGCGCATCAGGCCGCCGGGGCGGCTCTCACGCTCATAGACATGCACATCGTGGCCGGCGCGGCCGAGCTGCTGCGCCGCCGCCATGCCGGCGGGCCCGGAGCCGATGACGGCAACCCGCTTGCCCGTCTTCCTCTCCGGCGGATAGGGCCGGATATGGCCGGTCTCATAGGCCTTGTCGGCGATCGCCTGCTCGACCGTCTTGATGGCGACCGGAATGTCCTCGAGGTTCAGCGTGCAGGCTTCCTCGCAAGGCGCGGGACAGATGCGGCCGGTGAACTCCGGAAAATTGTTGGTCGAATGCAGGTTGCGGATCGCGCTGTCCCAATCGCCATTGTAGACGAGGTCGTTCCAGTCCGGGATCTGGTTGTGGATCGGGCAGCCGGTCGGCCCATGGCAGAACGGGATGCCGCAATCCATGCAGCGCGCGGCCTGTTTCTCGACCTCCTTGTCGGACATCGGCAGCGTGAATTCGCGGAAATGCCGGATGCGGTCCGAAGCCGGCTGGTACTTGTGCACCTGCCGGTCGATCTCGAGAAAGCCTGTTACCTTGCCCATAGTCCAGTCCCTGCTGTCCGAAGGCACGCTTTTGTCGGCGCACCCGTTAACCCCTTAAGGCTGCCGTGGCAACCGCACCTTATTGGAACATGACCTTCGCCGAAAACCGTTCACCACTTTTCGGGGTCATGCTCTCAAGGTCAGGATTGTTGGTGAGGATGCCGGCCGGAAAGCCATCTTCCCGGCCGTGCTCGAAACCTATTCCGCCGCAACGCTCATGCGCATGCGTTCCATCTCGATCAGCGCGCGGCGGTATTCCACCGGCATGATCTTGCGGAATTTCGGCCGGAAATTCTGCCAGTCGTCGAGGATCTCGCGGCCGCGCACCGAACCGGTGAAATGCACATGGTTCGAGATCAGCTGGTAGAGCCGTTCCTCGTCATGGCTGGTCATG
>RXJA01000276.1 GCA_003963455.1 Hyphomicrobiales bacterium | reverse complement strand
CGCGCCTACCACAATCGCGGCCTGATCTATCAGAGCCAGGGCCAGCACAAATTCGCCATCGAGGATTTCTCGACCGCGATCTCGCTGGCGCCGGACGCCGCCGAACCCTACAACGGCCGCGGCCTCTCCTATCTGGCGACAGGCGACGAGGACAACGCCTTCTCCGATTTCAACATGGCCATCAAGCTCGACGGCAAGAATGCCGAGGCCTGGGCCAACCAGGCGCTGATCTACGAAAAGCGCGGCGACAAGGCCAAGGCCTCCAAGTCCTATCGCGAAGCCATCCGTCTCGACCCCACCTATCAGCCGGCCAGGGACGGCCTGTCGCGTGTCGGCGGCAGCGCCAGCTGATCGCAAGCCGACTGCGCCGGAAGGGTATGTCGCATGACGCTCGGTGGCCGCCGACGATCGTGGAGTTGCGCCGCGGAGACGCCGATAGCGATCCGTTAACCGCCCATGGCGATGCGTTAACCTTTGCCATGTTCGCGCCAAGTTTTCGGCGGAACGCTCAGCGCACCTCGATCGTTTAAACCGGGGCCAAGATTTTCGCGAAAGGACCTTTCCAATGATCAAGACACTTGCCTGTGCCGCTGCCGCGCTTGCCGCCACGGTCCTCGTTTCCCCAGTCAGCGCCGGCACGCTCCGGCTGGGCACGCTCGATTGCACGATCGACGGCGGCGTCGGCTATGTCATCACGTCGAACAAAGGCGTCTCCTGCACCTTCCGCCCGTATCATCACGGACCGGCCGAGCAGTACACCGGCATGATCTCCAAGCTCGGCGTCGATCTCGGCCAGACGCATCAGGGCCAGCTCGTCTGGGCTGTGCTTGCCGCCACGCGCCATCATGAGGCGGGCGACCTCGCCGGCAGCTATTACGGCGTCAACGCCGAGGCTTCCGTCGTGACCGGCGGCGGCGCCAATCTCCTGGTCGGCGGCCTCGATGGCGCCTTCATGCTGGAGCCCCTCAGCGTCCAGGCGCAGACCGGCGTCAACCTGGCCGTCGCGGTGGCCTCGCTGGATCTCGTCCACTCCTACAAATAGCCGCCACAGAACCACGACACTCCGCAAGGCCGCGCCTTCTACGAAGGGCGCGGCCTTCGCATCTATGCAGCCCCCCGAACACAGTTGGAAACACAAGCGCCCGCGAGAATATCAATTGCGTGTGGCGGCTTTGCTTATCTTGTGTTATCAAGCCGAGGTGTTGGTGGCGATCGCCGGCAGAGGGGCAGCCTCCCAACAGATGCAAAGACATCGTTGACTGCAATTCTTGTTGCAGGCCGGAGAGGCTGTGATGGATTTCATCGAGCAGTTATTCGGATTTTCGCCTGATGGCGGTTCGGGATCTTTTGAACTTCTTCTGATCCTTGCGCCGTTTTTGGTCGCTGCGGTTTGGTTCTACATGCGCCGGCAACGACGCTGACGATCCGAGACCGGCCGTGAGCCCAGGCCCAAAGATACTGGAGTTCCTGAAGGCGATCGTCGACGCCTTCGCGCATTGGCCCGACAATTTGCGCCGGATAGCCAGGCAGATTTGCGCGATCGTCAGGTTGCTTTGCGAAAGAGCCAGGCTTCCCAGCCGGCTCGACCGGAGCGGGCCACAGCGCTGTGTCAAGATCAGCGACCCCGCCTACAAGCGGCCGGACCCTTTGATCTACGCCCAGTATTATTTGATGGGCCAGGGCCTCGCCGTCACCTGGGACAATCCGGATATCGAGATCAAGCGCGGTGGTGTCACCGTCCCGCCGCACATGCTGGAGCCGGACACCGAATACGAGGTCGTCGCGCGCATCTGGAACAACTCGACCGAGGCGCCGGTCGTCGACCTGCCGGTGAAGTTCTCCTATCTGAGCTTCGGCATCGGGACCACCTCGACCTGGATAGACGAGACAAAGACCGATCTCGGCGTCAAAGGCGGCGCAAATCACCCGGCCTTCGCTTCCGTCAAATGGCGCACGCCGGCCGAACCAGGTCATTACTGCATCCAGGTTCTGCTCGATTGGCTCGACGATGTGAACCCAAACAACAATCTCGGGCAGGACAACACGACCGTCGGCATCGCCCATTCCCCGGCCAAGTTCGAATTCCGTCTGCGCAACGGCGAACGGGAAAGGGCCGAGTTTCGGCTTGAAGCCGACACCTATGCTTTGCCTGAATTGCCGGTCTGCGGCGAGCGGCCCCGCCCGAAACCATCCCGCCGGCCGCTGCGCACCTTTCCTGGCACCATCGCGGCGGTGCCTGCCGGCCATACGCGCCAGGCACATCCCATTCCCGCCGGCTGGCTTGTCACCTTCGATCCGGCGCAAGCCGCCCTCGGTCCCGGTGAAGAGATTTCCGTCTCCGTCAATATCGAGCCGCCTGCCGGCTTTAGCGGCCGCCAAGCGATCAACGTTCATGCCTTCTCGGCGCGCGGGCTTGCCGGCGGCGTCACGCTTTATGTCGAACGGTAGGAACCGCCATGGCTTACCGGCACTACACAAAATGCATCTCGGTCGGAAATCATCTCGGCAAGCAATATGCGCAGGTGATCATTGCCGCCGCCGTGGTTGCATTGCCGCTGATCCTGGCCGGCGTCTTTGCCGGACCGGCGGTCCTACTGGTCGCGCTGGCGGCCATCCTTGCGTACTGCCGCTGGTGGCTTTACGACCGGCTGATCTGCCTTGGCGGCGACGAATGCGCGGTCGGCTGGCTGCTCAAGATCGATCCGCCCCAAGAGAAGTCCGGTCTGGATCGCTTCGATACCGATTACAGTCTCAATCTGGTTCCGGGAAACGTTTTCGAATTCACCGCGCAGGCCGAGGCAGAAAAGATCGCGCCGTTCGGCCGCCTCATCGCCAACACGCCAGCGATCAAGAACGCGGGCCTCGATTGGCAGGGGCTGGAGGCACGTCAGTGGGCCAACGACGACCCTACCGCGGTGCTTCACTGCGAATTCGAGGGAGCCGGCGTCTACGATCTCATGATCGCATGCCTTGCCGCGATCCCTGTGGCCACCGCCGCGACGGTGGCTTGCGCCATTCCCTTCTTCGGCTGGATCGCATGCGCGATCCTGACGGTCATCGCGGCGGCAATTGTCGTAGTCGGGGGCATCGTTGGCATTCTCGACACAGCCAATCCAACCGATATCGACGAGAATCTCGGCGACCTTCACGTCAATGATCCGACTAGGCGAGGCGCCGACATCCTGTTCGTCAAGGGGACGTGGGTCTATGATTCCGCCCACGAAGGCTGGAATGAGATCCACCCGATCAAGCATTGTCAGAAGATCGGCACATGGAACGGCAGTTGGGACGAATCCCCGGTTTCGGACGGCAGCTCTTCCCGCTGGTGCGAGGCCGTGGATTCGGCTGGCTCGCCGCTCACCGTAGCAGCCCAACAGGATCCGGAGAACCAGTGGACCATACACCCTGTCATCGACGGCTGCCGGCGTGAACCTCGGCCGGACCCTGTGCACTGATTTCCCGGCATCTTCCCGAGGCGAAAGATCCGATGTGATCTGGTAGTAGTGTTCGTCACGCGGTCATCGCGGCCGCGATGGGGGAGATTCTCACGATGTACAGAACGATCCTAGTAGCCATTGTCTTGGCTGCTGCAACGTCCTCGCACGCGCAGACCGGCGGCGTCGAGCTCGGCGTGCTGGATTGCGCCATTGGCGGCGGCACTGGTTTCGTCTTCGGCTCCAGCAAGGATCTGAGCTGCACCTTCACGCCGGCCGACAAGACCTTCGCGCCGGAAGCCTATTTCGGCGCCGTCAACAAATACGGCCTCGACATCGGCACCACCAGCCAGAGCGTGATGCGCTGGCTGGTGCTGACGCCCATGAAGAACATCTATGCTCCGGGCGCGCTCGCCGGCGACTATGTCGGCGCCAGCGCCGAGGTGACCGCGGCGGTCGGCGCCGGCGCGAACCTTCTGGTCGGCGGCACCGGCAACGCCTTCACCCTGCAGCCGCTCAGCGTCCAGACCCAGACCGGCCTCAACATCGCCATCGGCGTGAGCCAGTTCCAGCTGCGCAGCACGGCAAACTGAATTTTCCGGCCAGGATCGATCGGGCCGCTTTCAGCATCGCGTTCTGCCGCCAACATTCGCGAAAAAAGCCTCTTGAGCTCAACCGCCATTGAGGTTCTACAAGCCTTGCCGAACTGGACCTGGCGCCCATTCGCGATGCGGATGAGGGTGCGAATCGTAAGCGGGAGATCGACGTGACGGCGGCAAGCGGCAACAAGGCAGGCGGCGATAAGATAGACTGGCGGGCGCTGTGGGCAAGCGGCGACCTGGCGCGCTTCTGCTTCATCAGCCTCGGCATCCTGCTCCACGCCACCAATGAAACGATGATCGCAACGGTCATGCCGGCGATGGTCGGCGATATTGCCGGCGTGCAGTTCGTCGGCTGGTCACTGGCCGTATACGAACTCGGCGCCATCGTCGCGGGTGCCGCCGCCGGCCGGCTGGTCAGCATCGTGGCGCTGCGTACCAACATGATGGCTGCGGCCCTTCTTTATGCTGCTGGCGCGCTGGTCTGCGCCACCGCGCCATCGATGCCGGTCTTCCTTACCGGGCGGCTGGTCGAAGGCCTGGGCGGCGGTGCGCTCGTCTCGCTTGCCTTCGTCTCGGTCGAGCGCCTGTTCCCGCGCAACATCTGGCCACAGCTTTTCGGCATCATCTCGGCGATCTGGGGTGTCGCCGCCTTCAGCGGCCCGATGCTCGGCGCAATCATGGTCGACTTCTTGTCCTGGCGCTGGGCCTTCGGCGTCTTCACGTTTGGCGGTGCCGCAATGGCGCTCGCGAGTTTCGCCGTGCTCGGCACGCCGCAGGCGAAGCGGCCGCAGGCCAGCGCCGGCCCGACGTCGTCCTTTCCCTTCCCGGCGCTCGGCTGCCTTGCCATCAGCGTCGTGCTGATCGCAGCGGCGGGCGTCGACATTGCCTTGCTGCGCTCGTCGCTGTTCATACTGCTCGGTCTGGCCGGCCTCGCGCTGTTCTTCCGCGTCGATGCGCTGAAGCCGCGCTCGCGCCTGTTTCCCTCGCAACTCTT
>RXJA01000272.1 GCA_003963455.1 Hyphomicrobiales bacterium | reverse complement strand
GCTCGGCCGGCTTTCCGTGCAGCCGGTGACGCCGGCCGAATGGAAAGAGGTCTGCCGCATGGCCGAGCTCAACCCGGCGCCGTGACCAGGCTTACGCCCAAGAGCGCGAAGAAGTTCATCCTCGACAACACCGCGCTGATGGCGCCGCCGCATGTGCCGGAAGTGCTCTTGCATCTTGCCGACGAGGCGCATGACCTATGGCTGCGCACCGAGGAAGAGCTGGCCGCGATCGGCTTGCCGCCGCCTTTCTGGGCCTTTGCCTGGGCCGGCGGCCAGGGTCTCGCCCGCTATGTGCTCGACCATCCCGAAACGGTGCGCGGCAGGCGCGTGCTCGATTTCGCCTCCGGCTCCGGCCTCGTCGCCATCGCGGCGACGAAAGCCGGCGCGGCCGAGGTGATCGCCGCCGACATCGACCCGTTCTGCGAGACGGCGATCGCGCTCAACCTCGAGGCCAATGCCGTTGAAGCACAGTTCCTCGGCACGGATTGCGTTGGCGCCGACGATGGCTGGGACGTCGTGCTTGCCGGCGACGTCTTCTACGACAAGGCTTTCGCCGACAGCTTGTTGCCCTGGTTCGCCCGCTTGCGGGCGCGCGGCGCCGTGATCCTCGTCGGCGATCCGGGCCGCGCCTATCTCCCCAGGACCGGGCTGGAACCGCTTGCCGCCTACCAGGTTCCGGTGACGCGCGTGCTGGAGGACGCCGAGGTCAAGCGCACGACGGTCTGGCGCCTCGCTTGACGCGATGAGCGAACAAGCGTTCCATCGCATCTCGATCCGGAGGGGAAAAGCATGGATTTTTCGGTCGTGAACTGGCTGGCGGTGGTCGTCGCCGCCATCGTCGCGTGGTTGTTCGGCGCCGCCTGGTATATGGGCCTGAGCAAGCCCTGGCTGAAGGCAGCCAAACTCGATCCGGCCACCATGAAGCGCTCGGCCGTTCCATTCGTCGTCAGCTTTATCGCCGAGCTGGTCATGGCACTTGTCCTGACGCTGGTCGTGGGCGCGATAACCGGCGGCGAGCCGAACCCGATCGCGGGCTTGCTGTTCGGCTTCGTGCTTTGGCTGGGCTTCATCGCCACCACGCTTGCCGTCAACCACCGCTACGAAGGCTTCGGCTGGGCCCTGACAGTGATCGACGCCGGCCACTGGCTGGGCGTGATGCTGATTATCGGCGCCGTGATCGGCTGGTTCGGCGCGCCTGCCACGCCGACGGGCTGACGAAGGGTCTTATGTCGGGGTTTTCGCTACCTCGTCCAACAGCCATTCGCGAAAGGCGATGACCCGCGCGTCGTCTTTTGCCGTCTCGGGATAGACCAGGAAGTAGGCGAATTCCGGCGCGACCTTGATGCCGAGCTCGAAAGGCCGCACCAGACGCCCCTGAGAGAGATCGTTGGCCACCATGGCAAAGTCGGCCAATGCCACGGCATTGCCGTCCAGCGCGGCCTGCGTGGCATCCGTCGAGGATCCGAACACCAGCGTGCGGCTGTCGTCGAAATCGTCGACGCCGGCCGCCTGCATCCACATGCGCCAGTTGGGCCATGTCACGCCTTGCCGCGACCATTCGATATGCGCCAGCGTATGGTTGAAGAGATCGCGCGGCTCCTGCAGCGGCGGCCCCGAGGCAAGCAATGCCGGGCTGCAGACCGGGATGATGATGTTTTCGAACAGCCGGTGCGTGATGAGCCCCGGATATTTGCCCGTGCCGAAGCGAATGCCGACATCGACGTCATCGAGGTCGAAATCCCGCACATCATAGGTGATGTCGAAACGCAGTTCGATGCCTGGCTTCTGCGTGCGGAAATCGTCGACCCGCCGCATCAGCCATTTCGTCGCGAACTGCGCGTCCAGCGTCACTTTGAGCAGCGCCGTGCCGCGCGTCATCTTGCGGGCGCGGCTGACGGCGCGGTTGAGCAGGTCGAGCGCATCCACCGAGGCGTCGAGCAGCACGTTGCCCGCTTCCGTCAGCCGGATGGTGCGGCTGGTGCGCGTGAACAGCACCAGATCGAGCTGCTCCTCGATTTCCTTGATCTGGTGGCTGACCGCCGCCGGCGTCAGGCCGAGCTCGTCGGCGGCGCGGGTGAAGTTGAGGTGCCTGGCGGCCGCCTCGAACGTCCGCAGCGCGCGCGTTCCGGGCAGCAGCTTGGCCATATGATCTCCAAATAAAACTTGACGATCGGAAAAGAACTACTCGTTTCCCGTTTGTTTTTCAATCCGGCATGGTGACTGCATCGAGATACCATCAAACCAGATTTGATATCCGGAGAACACGGGATAGAGCCATGTCTGAGATCGTTCTGAAGCCCTGCACCACCCTGGAATCCCCTTCCGGCCTCATCCTTTGGCTGCGTTCGGCACGCGACTGGCTGCGCCAAGCCAGGATCGCCGCCCGGCTCCCGCTCGAATCGGTCGAGGATCTTTCCGACCGCCAGTTGCGTGACATCGGCGCCGGGCGCCGGGACATCTCGAAGACGATGGACCGGGAGCTTCGCGAAATCGGTCTGCTCGGCACGGGCTGGCAGCGGCGTTAGGGCAGTAAGGGAATAAGGCAGTAGGGCAGTAGGGCAGTAGGCCTGCTGCCCCACTGCCTTATCTAACAACCCGCACCACAGTCCTGTCCGACAGCAACGGAAGCAGCCTGGCCATGGTACGCGCCGTCACCGCCACACATCCCTGCGTCGGCGTGAAGCCCGGCCGGGCCAGATGGAAGAAGATGGCGCTGCCGCGCCCGCGCCGGCGCGGCGCGATGTTCCAGTCGAGCACCAGGCAGACATCGTAGAGCCGGTCGTCGCGCTTCATGCGCTCATGGCTCGCGCCATAGGGGATCTTCACCGGCCGATTGTAGTTGCGGTCGTCCGGCACCTCGCACCAGCCGAGATCCGGGCCGATCGGGGCCATCGCCAACCGCGTCCTGCGCCCGCCCGGAAAATGGTCGTTGCGGAAATAGCCCGACAGGATGCGCATCGACGCCAGCGGGGTCGCGCCGTCCCCTTCATGCTTATTGGCGGAGATGCCGCCGCGCCCCAGCGCGCAGGGAAACACCGTTTTGCCGGCTTGCAGGAACCCCTGCGCCGGGTTGCCGGGCCGTGCGCGCACGACCAAAACACGCAAGCCTTTCGGTAAAAATGCACCCGCCTCATTGCGCGCGCGTTTTTTCTTGTATGATCGGGTCACGGAACAAATCACTGTGATTGGCTGTTGCGCCGGTCAGCTTCCGCATAAATGGGGGGAGGTCAACTGAATATTCTTTTTAAAACAACGGATTGATTCATGACATCACGCACCATCCTGATCGTCGATGACGACGATGACCTGCGCGCCACCCTGGTCGAGCAGCTGGCGCTTTACGAGGAATTCGACGTTCAGCAGGAATCGACCGCCGCAAAAGGCGTCGCCGCGGCGCGCGGCGGGGTCGTCGATCTGCTCATCATGGATGTCGGCCTGCCCGACATGGACGGCCGCGAGGCGGTGAAGATCCTGCGCAAGGGCGGCTATAAGGCGCCGATCATCATGCTGACCGGCCACGATACCGATTCCGACACGATTCTGGGCCTCGAGGCCGGCGCCAACGACTATGTGACCAAGCCTTTCCGCTTCGCCGTGCTGCTCGCGCGCATACGCGCCCAGCTTCGCCAGCATGAGCAGAGCGAGGACGCCACCTTCTCGGTCGGGCCCTACACGTTCAAGCCCAGCCAGAAGCTCTTGATCGATCCACGCGGCGCCAAGGTGCGGCTGACCGAGAAGGAAGCCTCGATCATCAAATATCTCTATCGCGCCGACCAGAAAGTGGTGACGCGCGACGTGCTTCTGGAAGAGGTGTGGGGCTACAATTCAGGCGTCACCACGCACACGCTGGAGACCCATGTCTACCGGTTGCGCCAGAAGATCGAGCGTGATCCTTCCAATGCCGAAATTCTTGTGACAGAAAGCGGCGGCTACAAGCTGGTTCCTTAAACATTTCATGATCTAGAGCAATTTCAGGAAAAGTGTGAAACGGTTAGGCTCATCGGCTTCGCCGTAGCCTTCCGTCCGGAATTGCGCCAAAGAGATAGAGCGGTCGGGGCGGGACCGCTTCGGGTGCGATCCTGGTGCTGGAGGGTGATGGATCGGCCCGATGGATGCCTTGCACGGGTGTGCGGGCTGCTAGTGTTGGAGCTGCGCGTCCTTTGAACGCACCGCTCCAAAGGAGGGACTGGACTGACCGCTCGGGGACACAGCTAGGATGGCGCTGGATGACGACATCCGCATCCTGTCCAGCGTGAAGCTTTTCCAGGGCTTCTCGCAGGAACAGCTGCGCCTGCTCGCCTTCGGCGCGGAAAACACCTTCCTGCAGGCGGAACGCAAGCTCTATCTCGAGGATGACGAGGCCGACTCGGCCTATGTCGTGGTCAGCGGCCTGATCGCGCTCTACCGCGAGCAGGGCGGCGAGCGCATTCCGATCGGCACGGCCGGACCGGGCGCCATGCTCAGCGAGCTCGCCCTGATCGCCGACACCAGACGTTTGACCAGCGCTTCGGCGGCGGCCGATTCGGAAGTCATCCGGCTCAGCCGCAAGATGTTCCGCCGCATCCTGGAGGAATATCCGGAGCTGGCGGTACAGCTGCACGAACGCATCCTGGAGGAATTCCAGCAGATGATCGCCCGCATCGAGGAGCTGGCGCCGCGCTTTACGGGGTAGGCGCCGCCGGAAGGCCCGCCCTAATCCAGGTCGAAACGCGCGATGACCGGCACATGGTCCGACGGCTTCTCCCAGCCGCGCGCGGCCTGCAGGATCTCGTAGCCCTTGAAATCCGGCACCAGATTGGCGGACGACCAGACATGGTCGAGGCGGCGGCCGCGGTTGGAGGCTTCCCAGTCCTTGGCGCGGTAGCTCCACCAAGTGTAGAGCTTCTGCTCGGCCGGCACGTTGAGCCGCATCAGGTCGACCCAGCCGCCGGCCTCGCGCATCGCCTCGAAATTCGTCGTCTCGACCGGCGTATGGCTGACGACGTTGAGCAATTGCTTGTGCGACCAGACGTCATGCTCCTGCGGCGCGATGTTCAGGTCGCCGAC
>RXJA01000508.1 GCA_003963455.1 Hyphomicrobiales bacterium | reverse complement strand
GAGCTCGAGCTCAACATCCTCGACCAGGGCGCCTATTACGGCGATGCCGTGTTCGGCAAGTCGAACTGGCTGGATTCGGCGATGGGCATCACCGATTACGGCCACCGCGGCGTGCCCAACGTCTATCTCGCCGCACCCTTGAAGAGCGACGGCACCTGGAATGCCGCCCACTTCAAGAACAAGGACTACGACCAGCTCGCGGCGAGCTATATTGGCGCCCTCGACCTCGAGGCGCAGAAGGCCGACGCCGGCAAGATCCAGAAGCTGCTGCTCGAGGAAACACCGGTGGTCTTCGGCTATTTCTACGACTATCTGACGGCGACGGCGAAGGGCGTGACGGGCGTGCAGCCCACCGCCATGTCGCAGTTGTTCCTCGATAAAGCCTCGAAGGCCTGACGTAAGCGAACAAGCTTATCCCTGACAGCCGGCTCTCCACGGAGAGCCGGCTCCAATAGGAGAATTCGCCATCCTCGTCTTTCTCGTCCGGCGCCTCGCTTTGTCGCTCGTCACGCTGTTCCTGCTCAGCGTCATGGTGTTCCTTGGCGGCCAGGTGCTGCCGGGCAATGTCGGCCGCGCCATATTGGGGCCGTTCGCCGACCAGCGCGCCGTCGACGCGCTCAACCATTCGCTCGGCGTCGACCGCCCACTGCTCGTCCAGTACGGCACCTGGATCTGGAACTTCCTCCATGGCGACATGGGGACCTCCTACATCTTCCGCGCGCCGGTCGCGCCCTTCGTCATCGACGCTTTGGGCAATTCGATGAAGCTGGCATTGATCGCCTTCGTGCTGGTGGTGCCGATCGGCATCCTCGGCGGCGTCATCGCCGCGCTCAATCTCAACCGGCCGCTCGACCGTATCATCAGCCTGGGCGGCCTGTCGGTGACGGTGCTGCCGGAATTCGTCACCGGCATCATCCTGATCCTGATCTTCGGGGTGTGGCTGCGCTGGCTGCCGATCTCCGCCGCCTGGCCGAAAGGCGCCGGCTTCTTCACCCAGATCTATTACCTTATCCTGCCCTCGCTGCCGCTGTTCCTGGTGCTGTTCGGCTACATCGCGCGCATGGCGCGCTCCGGCATGATCGAGGCGCTCGATTCCGACTATACGCGCACCGCCGTGCTCAAGGGCCTGCCGTGGCGCACGGTGATCTGGCGCCATGTGCTGCGCAACGCATTGCTGCCGACCATCACGGTGATCGCCACCCAGACCGGCTACCTGATCGGCGGCCTGGTGGTGATCGAGACGCTGTTCCGCTACCAGGGCATCGGCTCGCTGATCTTCACCGCCGCGCGCGGCAAGGATTTTCCGATGCTGGAAGCCGGCATCCTCACCATCGGCATCGTCTATGCCGTGGCAACCCTCGTCGCCGACTTCCTCTATTCCGTGCTCAATCCGCGCATCAGGCTGGGAGCAGAGCAATGAGCGCGACCGATACCCCCGCCGTCCTGCCGGCGCCCGACACGGCACAGCGCAGCCCCTGGGGCGAAGTCCTGCATTCGCTGCTCAGGTCCGGCACTTTCCTGACCGGGCTTGCTATCCTCTTGTTCTGGGTCGTGTGCGCGCTGTTCGGCGAACATTTCGTGCCCTATGACCCTCTCGACGCCGACATCATCAACACGCTTGCGCCGCCGTCGGCCGAACACTGGTTCGGCACCGACCAGCTCGGCCGCGACGTGTTCTCGCGCGTCATCGTCGGCTCGCGCGACATCCTCACGGTGGCGCCTCTAGCCACCATCCTGGCGACCATCGCCGGCACCGCGCTCGGCCTCGTCATCGGCTACTTCCGCGGCATCGTCGACGACATCGTCAGCCGCGTGCTGGAAGCCTTCATGGCGATCCCGGTGGTGATCATCGCGCTGCTCGCCATCGTCGCGCTCGGAACGTCGAAGGCGACAGTCATCGTCGTCATCGGGCTCAGCTTCGCGCCGATCATCGCGCGCACGGTGCGCTCGGCGGTGCTGGCTGAGCGCGAGCTCGACTATGTGGCCGCAGCGAAGCTGCGCCACGAGGGCGCGCTGCACACGATGTTCGTCGAGATCCTGCCCAACGTCATCCCGCCGATCCTGGTCGAGACGACGGTGCGGCTGGGCTATGCCATCTTCGCCGTCGCCACACTCTCCTTCATGGGTTTCGGCATCCAGCCGCCCTCCCCCGACTGGGGGCTCTCGATCTCCTCCAATTACGGCATGATCGGCGGCGGCTTCTGGTGGACGGTGCTGTTCGACGCCCTGGCCATCGCCTCGCTGGTGATTGGCGTCAACCTGGTGGCGGACGGTGTGCATGGGGCGTTCAATGACTGAGAAGAACGCGCTCGAACTGAAGGACCTCTCGGTCGCCTATCGCGTCGGCCGCCGCGACCGCGCGGTGCTGCGCAACGTCAACCTGACCATCAGGGCCGGCGAGGCCTATGGGCTGGTGGGCGAATCCGGCTGCGGCAAATCCACCGTGGCGCTTTCGGTGGTGCGCTACCTGCCGCGCAACGGGTCGATCACAGGCGGCTCGATCGCCCTCGACGGCAAGGATGTGATGAAGCTCGACGCCGAAGCTCTCAGGCGGGCGCGGGCCGACAGCGTGTCGATGGTCTACCAGGACCCCGGCAAGGCCCTGAACCCTTCGCTGCGCATCGGCCGCCAGCTGACCGAGATCTTCGAGCTTGCCGGCATCAGCGGACAAGCGGCGCAAGACAAGGCGCTCGCCATGCTGAACCGCGTGCGCATCTCCGATCCGGCGAGCGTCATGCAGCGCTATCCGCACCAGCTTTCCGGCGGCATGCAGCAGCGCGTGGCGATCGCCATGGCGCTGGCCAACGACCCCTCGATGCTGATCCTCGACGAGCCGACGACCGGCCTCGACGCCACGGTCGAAGCCGAGGTGCTCGACCTGATCGGGCAGTTGCGGCGCGAGCTCTCGGCCTCGATCCTGTTCATCAGCCACAACCTCGCCGTCGTCGCCAACATGTGCGACCGCGTCGGCGTGCTCTATGCCGGCATGCTGGTCGAGGAAGGCTCGACCAGGGACGTCTTCAACGATCCGCGCCATCCCTACACGGTGGCGCTGCTGCGCTGCCTGCCGCGCGGCGGCCAGCGCAAGGACCAGGGCCGGCTCGACACCATCCCCGGCTTCCTGCCCGGCATCGGCGCGAATATCGTCGGCTGCGCCTTCGCCGACCGCTGCGCCCTGGCGACCGAGCGCTGCCGCGCGGAGCCGCCGCCGCTCTACGATCTGGGCGACGGCCGCCTGTCGCGCTGCCACTATCACGACAAGGCGCAGTCGCTGCCGCGCGCCACGCCCGCCGAGATCGCTGCCGCAGCACCCAAGCAGGCGCCGCCGGTGCTGCAGGTCGAGGGGCTGAACAAGACCTATGCCAGCCACGGCCGTCCGTTGCGGGCGGTCAAGGACGTCTCGGTCAGCCTGAGCCCGGGCGAGACGCTCGGGCTGGTCGGCGAATCCGGCAGCGGCAAGACGACCTTCGCAAGGCTCCTGCTCGGCCTCGTCGCGCCGGACGAAGGCGGCTCGATCGAGCTCGAGGGCAAGAAACTCGCGCCACAGCTTGCCAGCCGCTCGGAGGACCAGGTCAAGGCGGTGCAGATCGTGTTCCAGAACCCGGACTCCGCGCTCAACCGGTCGCATTCGATCCGCCATATCCTGAGCCGCGCGCTGAAGCGTCTGGGCGGGCTCAGCGGCAAGAAGCTGGACGCACGCCTCGAAGAGCTCGTCCGCTCGGTGCGGCTCACCGACCGGCATCTGGCGGTAAAGCCGCGCCAGCTCTCGGGCGGGCTGAAGCAGCGCGTGGCGATCGCGCGCGCCTTCGCCGGCGATCCGCGTATCGTGGTCTGCGACGAGCCGACCTCGGCGCTCGACGTCTCGGTGCAGGCGGCGATCCTGAACCTCCTGGCCGACCTGCAGTCGAAACAGGACGTCAGCTACATCTTCATCTCGCACGACCTCGGCGTCGTCCGCTATCTCTCCGACAAGATCGCCGTGCTCTATCTCGGCCGCATCATGGAGTTCGGGCCGTCGGAGGCGGTGTTCTCAGGCCCGCACCATCCCTATACCGAGGCGCTGCTGTCGGCCGTGCCGAAGCTCGACCGGACCGAGAGCTCGCGCATCCGTCTCGACGGCGAAATCCCGAGCGCGGCCAACCCGCCGACGGGCTGCGTATTCCACACGCGCTGCCCGCGCAAGATCGGCGCGATCTGCGAGACGCAGGAGCCGGAACTCACCGAGGCCCAACCAGGACACACCATCCGCTGCCATATTCCCTTCGCGGAACTGGCCAGGCTGCAGAAGCCGAAGGTCGTGGAACCCGCGTGATTCAGAACGCCGCGGCGCCTGCCATGCTGAAGGCGCGGTCGCTCTCCGCGAAAGCCTGATCGGAGGACAGGTTCCCGGCGAGTGTGCGCAGGCCCGTGAGCGCGACGTCGAGCGCGTCGGAAGAGGCAGGGTTCTCCGGATAGGCAAGATAGATCGGCCGCTGGAACACCGGCGTGTCCTCGACGCGCTTCAGCTCGCCGCGCTCGATATCAGCGCTGACCGCGCTCAGCGGCAGATAGGCAGCGGCCTTCTGAGACAGGACGTGCTGCAAGCCGATGAACACCAGCCCGGCCGAGATCGCCGGCTTCACCAGGCCGGCAAAGGCGCGGTCGTGCTCGACGCGGAACTCCAGCCCCCAATCCATCAGGATGTAGTTGTCCGTCCACGGCCCGACCTGCGCCGTGTGCTGGACGAGCACGATCCGATCGACGGCCAAGGTCTCGTAGACGATGCCGGGATGCGGCCTGGGCAAATAGAGGATGCAGATGTCGAGCAGGCCCTCGGCCATCTGGTCGATCGCCAGATCGGGGAAACTGCCTTCCAGCCTGAGCGCCACGTTCGGCCGCTTCGCCCGCATCCACTCGATCCAGGGCGAGGTGATGCTGTCCCACAGATAGGCGGGCGCGGTGAGCCTTAGCAGCGTCTCGTAGCCATCGGGAACGGCGATGTCCTGGCGCGATTGCTCCCAGGTGCGGGTGATGGTCGAGGCATGCGGCAGGAACTGCCGGCCGGCCGGCGTCAGCGTGACGCCG
>RXJA01000621.1 GCA_003963455.1 Hyphomicrobiales bacterium | reverse complement strand
GCTTTGAAGGCGACTTCGAGACCAGACCCCGCCGTCGACCGCGACTGGTGGCGGGGCGCGGTGATCTACCAGATCTATCCGCGCTCCTACCAGGACTCGAACGACGACGGCATCGGCGACCTGAAAGGCATCGTGCGGCGGCTGCCCTATATCGCTTCGCTCGGCGTCGACGCCATCTGGATCTCGCCCTTCTTCAAATCGCCGATGAAGGATTTCGGCTACGACGTGTCGGATTATTGCGACGTCGACCCGATGTTCGGCACGCTGGCCGATTTCGACGCGCTGGTCGCGGAAGCGCACCGGCTGGGCCTCAAGGTGATGATCGACGAGGTGCTGTCGCACACCGCCGACATCCACCCCTGGTTCAAGGAAAGCCGCTCCAGCCGCAACAATCCCAAGGCGGACTGGTATGTGTGGGCCGACGCCAAGCCCGACGGCACGCCGCCCAACAACTGGCTGTCGATCTTCGGCGGCTCGGCCTGGCAGTGGGACACCAGCCGCCAGCAATACTACCTGCACAATTTCCTGGCCGAGCAACCGGATCTCAATTTCCATAACGCGCAAGTCCAGGACGCGCTGCTGGACGTCACCCGGTTCTGGCTGGAGCGCGGCGTCGACGGCTTCCGCCTCGACACGATCAATTTCTATTTCCACAGCCAGGGGCTGGAGGACAATCCGCCGCTGCCGCCGGAAGAGCGCAACGACCAGACGGCGCCCGCGGTCAATCCCTACAACTACCAGGACCATATCTACGACAAGAGCCGGCCGGAGAACCTTGCGTTCCTCGAACGTTTCCGCGCGCTGCTCGACGAATATCCGGCGCAGGCCGCCGTCGGCGAAGTCGGCGATTCGCAGCGTGGGCTGGACGTGGTGGCGGCCTACACGGCCGGCGCAAAGCGCGTTCATATGTGCTACTCCTTCGACTTCCTGGCACCCGAGAAGATCAGCGCCGCCAAGGTGCGTTCGGTGCTGGAAGCCTTCGGCCGGGTCGCCAGCGACGGCTGGTCGTGCTGGGCCTTCTCCAATCACGACGTGATGCGTCCGGCCACACGCTGGGCGGCCAGCGAGGCCGATCCGGTCGCCTATCTCAAGGTGATCTCGGCGCTCTTGATGTCGTTGCGCGGCTCGGTCTGCATCTATCAGGGCGAAGAGCTCGGGCTCGGCGAGGCGGAGCTGAAATTCGAGGACCTGCAGGATCCCTACGGCATCCGGTTCTGGCCGGAGTTCAAGGGCCGTGACGGCTGCCGGACGCCGATGGTGTGGGACGCCGCCGCAAAGAATGGCGGCTTCTCGAGCGCCAAGCCCTGGCTGCCGGTGCCGGGCAGGCACCTGTCGCAGGCCGTCAACGTGCAACAGGGTGACGCAAGCTCGCTGCTCGAGCATTATCGCCGCTTCCTCGCTTTCCGGCGCCAGCATCCGGCACTGGCCAAGGGCGACATCGACTTCATGGAGAGCGGCGGCGACACCGTCGCCTTCACGCGCCGGGAAGGCAATGAGCGCATCGTCTGCGCTTTCAACCTCGGCAGCAGGCCCGCCGAGGTCGATCTCGGCCCGGGCTCGCCGCAGCCCTTGCCCGGACACGGGTTTTCGGGACAGACTGGCGGGCCGATCCGCCTCGGCGGATACGGCGCCTGGTTCGGACGCATCGACTGAACTTGCGAACAGGGATTAACCGAAGGAGAGAACCATGGCCGATGTCACGCTCAACCAGGTGAAGAAATCATACGGCAACCTCAACATTCTCCACGGCATCGACCTCGACATCAAATCGGGCGAGTTCATAGTCTTCGTCGGGCCGTCGGGCTGCGGCAAGTCGACCTTGCTCAGGTCGATCGCCGGTCTCGAGGAGATCACATCGGGCGAGCTGAAGATCGACGGCGAGGTGGTGAACGACGTGCCGCCATCCAAGCGGGGTATCGCCATGGTGTTCCAGTCCTACGCGCTCTATCCGCATATGACGGTCTACGACAACATGGCCTTCTCGATGAAGATCGGCAAGGAAAGCAAGGCCGAGATCGACAAGCGGGTGCGGCAGGCAGCCGAGATCCTGCAGCTGACCAAATATCTCGACCGGTTGCCCAAGGCCATGTCGGGCGGCCAGCGCCAGCGCGTCGCCATCGGCCGCGCCATCGTGCGCAACCCGAAAGTGTTCCTGTTCGACGAGCCGCTGTCGAACCTCGACGCAGCACTTCGCGTCGCCACCCGCATCGAGATCGCCAAGCTCAAGGAATCGATGCCGAACACCACCATGATCTACGTCACGCACGACCAGGTCGAGGCGATGACGCTGGCGGACCGCATCGTGGTGCTGAAGGATGGCCGCGTCGAGCAGGTCGGCACGCCGATGGAGCTCTACAAGCGTCCCGGCAATTTGTTCGTGGCCCAGTTCATCGGCTCGCCGGCGATGAACATATTGCCGGCTAAGATCGAGAAGGCCGGCAATCCGACCGTGGTCAGCCATGTCGGCGGTCGCAAGGCGACGGTGCCGATCGCCACGCCGGTCTCCGCGAATGGCGCCGCGGTCAGTTTCGGCGTGCGCCCGGAGGATCTCGCGATAGCGACGGGTACGGACTACCTGTTCGAAGGCAAGGTCGACTATATCGAGCAGCTCGGCGAGGTTCAGCTCGTCTACATCGATACCGGCCGCGCCGATCTGCCGCTGGTGGCCAAGCTGCCTGGCAATGTCGAGGTCAAGCGCGGCGAGACGCTGCGGCTCAACGCCAGCGCCGGCGATCTGCACATCTTCGACGCCGACGGCCACTCCTTCACGCTGCATCGCGAGGAGGCGAAGGCGGCCTGAGGGCGCAGAGCCGCCACGGCAAAGAAAAAGGCGGCGGGCCGATGGCCCGCCGCTCTGTCGTTAAATCGCGGTTGGCGGTTAATGATTGCCGAAGTGGTCGCGGTCGGCGCCCTGAGGAGCCGGCGACTTGTGTTCGCCGTTCGACGAATTCAGCAGCTTGTAGACCGGCGATTCGGCGCCGATCGACGAGGTGCGCGTGGTGTCGACGGCGGGAGCCGGCTGGTTGACGCCGCCGTTGCCGTAATTGTCGCTACCGGCAAAAGCAGCGGTGGAGATGGCCATCAGGGCCGCGGTGGCAAGAACGATCTTCTTCATTTTAGGTACTCCTGAAATTTTTGTCGGACCGCGACGGCGGGCGAGCCCGCCGCCGGACCGAGATCGGCGGTTAGTTGTTGCCGAAGAGGTTGTGGTCAGCGCCCGTCTTGACCGGGCTCTGGGCCGCCGGCTCCGCCTTGCGGACCGAGGCCGTGTAGGACGAATCGACCGTGGCAGCCGGCTGATTGGCAGCCTGCGAACCGTAATTGTCGCTACTGGCGAAAGCGCTGCCGGAAACGGCCAGAAGGGCGACGGCGGCGAGAATGATCTTGTTCATTTTAGTGCTCCTGAATTTCATGATCCGACCGAGGCGGCGGGCAAGCCCGCCGCTGGGTTCGAGGCCGGCTGTTAATTGTTGCCGAAAAGGTTGTGGTCGGCGCCCTGGGTGACAGGCTTCTGAGCCGCCGGCTCGGACTTGCGGATCGACGCGGTGTAGGACTGGTCGACCGTCACGGCCGGCTGATTGGCACCGTTCGAACCATAGTTGTCGCTACCAGCGAAGGCGCTGCCGGAAATTGCCAGAAGGGCGGCGGCAGTAAGAACAATCTTTTTCATTTTTGCTACTCCAGTATCTTTATTCCGTCCGTCTAGCGGCGTGTCTTGGGAATGAAATCGCGTCGTTCGGACAGCGCTGATTTGGGTGAGCCGACTGCCGGATTCCAATCACGAAGTTTTTCCGGCTGGACCATGAATCCAGGCCTTGAAATTTTCATGAGCATGCCCAGCATCAAATTTTTTTGTATTTATTTCAATTAGTTAAGTGAAAATACCCCTTGGGTCACCAAGTGTGTCGCGGCGCCAATGTTCACCGCGTCTTGTACGCATCGTCAACAGAAACGAACCGTTCGGTTCGATTTTAGTGCCTGCTAATAGTCACTTTTCGATACCGTTAACCATTCGAGAGCCGGTTACCCATCGATTCGAAGTCCTTGCGCGAGCGCGGATCCGCTTGTCCGGCCGATGGGAATAGGCGCACGTCACATGGGTCAAAACGACATCATGGCCCGTGTCGCGCCGCATGGATGCGATGTCGTTTTCATGCCGACGGGAAACCGGCTGCCGTGGTTAGATCAGGCCATCTCAGGTGCCGCTTCGTCGCGACGGAGCGGAGAATTGGGAAGCCGGTCGAAATCCGGCGCTGCCCCCGCAACGGTGGTGGAGTGAAATCGCAACGGGAGACCACTGGGCCCAGGCCTGGGAAGGTGTTGCGAAGAGTCCGCAGGGACGCTCCAGAGCCCGGAAACCAGCCCGAGGCATTTGAACTCGACTGATCGCGGTGGGCGGTCAAGAGGCGGACGGCGCGCCCGGCCCTGCCGGTGGCGGTCGTTCTTCTCCATCACCACCAGTTCAGTCCTTGACCGAGAGGACAGGACATGGATGCGCGCAACGACATGCTGAGGCTCCTGCAGAGCCGCAAGCCGGGCTATTCGCTGGAGCAGCCCTTCTACACCGATCCCGACTATTTCAAACTCGACATGGAGCTGATCTGGTATCGCGACTGGCTGTTCATCGGCCATGACTGCGAACTGCCGAAACCGGGCAGCTACATCACCGTTCAGGTCGGCGACTATCCGGTGGTGCTGGTCCGCGACCAGAAGGGAACCATCAACGCCTTCCACAACTCCTGCCGTCATCGCGGCAGCCGCGTCTGCAATGCCGAGAAAGGCATGGCGGCCAAACTCGTCTGTCCCTACCACCAATGGACCTACGAGCTCGACGGGCGGCTGCTGTTCGCCCGTCAGATGGCGGACGGCTTCGACAAGAGCCAGTTCGGCCTGAAGCCGGTGGCCTGCGAGAGCGTCGGCGGCTACATCTTCATCTGCCTGGCAAACGACCCGGCCGATTTCGCGCCGATGCGCGCCATGATCGAACCCTATCTCCTGCCGCACCGGTTGAGAGAGGCGAAGGTCGCGTTCGAATCGACGATCGTCGAAAAGGGCAACTGGAAGCTCGTCTGG
>RXJA01000247.1 GCA_003963455.1 Hyphomicrobiales bacterium | reverse complement strand
GGACGAGCAGGTCGAAGCCGAGCTTCTGCGCCATCTGGTCGCGAAAGGCGATCATCTCGCGGAACTTCCAGGTGGTGTCGACATGCAGGAACGGAAAAGGCGGCTTGGCCGGATAGAAGGCCTTCATAGCCAGATGCATCAGCACCGAGGAATCCTTGCCGACGGAATAGAGCATCACCGGCTTGGAGAAGGACGCCGCGACCTCGCGGAAGATGTGGATGGATTCGGCCTCGAGCCGCTGCAGATGCGTGAGCGCGATATTCATGGACTGTCGAGCGTTCTCTCGTGCCGTCGAGCGGAGATCTGGCATCGCAGGCGCAATTCCATCCCGCCCCGCGCAGATTTCACTGTGGACCAACTGTTTCGTGCGGGCGTTCTAACAGATCGGCGCCGTCCATAACAATGCAGGACGCGCCCGGCCTGAGGTGATTAGCGAACGAATTTTCCAAGAGAGACCGGGAAAGCGGAAAATCCTGCCCGGGCGTTCGAAACACGGAGGCGAGGGAAAGCCGCGACCTCCGCGGGGTCCAGGGTTCTCCCCGGACCAAGGATTTCTGTCGGAACATCGTCAGCCGCCCTATCGCGGAACGGCGCCAGCGGCTATACCGACCCGGGGGCGGGCAAGGCGCGGCAAACGGAGTCCATCGGGACAGCCATCGGCTGACATCACGGATCCGGGCGCAACCTGGAAACGAAGTAAGCATTTGAACCCGTTTACAACGCTCCGACGCCACCTCTCGCCCGCACAGATCAACATCTATTTCTCGATCATCTGCTTTTTCTCGCCACCGGTGCTCGGGTCGCTGGTCAGCATCGCCTTCAACGCCGGCGGCGTGTGGTCCGTGATGCTGCTCGCCGCGAAACGGCGGCGCTTCAACATCGACCGACCGATGCTCGCCCTGACGGTGGCGATCTATGCCTATTGCGCGGCCTTGTTTGTCGCTTCGATCGTCAACGGCAGGCTGGCGGCCGATCTGCGCTTGTTCCTGCCGCTGATCACCTTCCTGCTCTTCCCCATCTCCTATTCGACCTGGAGCATCACCGGGAAGACCATGCTGGCGCGCATCGCCATCCTGGCAAGCGCCGCGGCCTGCTTCGGCGCGCTGGCGCTCGCCATCGTCCAGTATCATCGGCTCGGCGTGAGGGCGGAGGGCGGCGCGGGCAATCCGATCGTTTTCGCCACCGTGACGTGCCTTGCCGTCATGACATGCCTCGCCGGCGCGCTGTCGGGCATCGAGAACCGCTGGAAGCTGCTGGTCCCGGCGATGATCGCCGGAGCCATGGCGATCGTCTATTCGGGATCGCGCATGATCTGGGTGGCCATGCCGATTGCCGGCATCGCCGTGCTTCTCGTCAACCGCCGCCGGTTCGCCAGCATCAGCGTGGCGCGTTTGGCGGTCGTCGGCGTCGCGGTCGCTCTCGTGATTGGCGCCGTCGGCTCCCGCGTCATCCTGGATCGAACCGACTTCCTGGTCAGCGACTGGGATGCGCTGAACACCAATGGCGACCATTCGACGGCGCTGGGCCTGCGCGTGGCAATGTGGGAGATCGGCGTCAAGGCATTTCGCGACATGCCGATTTTCGGCCATGGCATCTCGGCCAGCCGGGCGCTGATGAAGCAAGAGCTTCATGACCAGTTCGGCGTGCAGCAGACCCTCAGCCATTTCCACAATGGCTTCCTGACGGCGCTGGTCGAGGCCGGCCTGCTGGGGGCTCTGGCCCTTGCGTCGATCTTCGTCGTTGCCGCGTGGAACGCGGCAAGGACGCTGCGTCTCAGCGCCGATCCGGTGGAGCGATTCGGCGCGACGATGATCCTTGTCGCGGTCATTACCTATCTCATCGCCGGACTGACCGGCATCCTCATCGGTCACGACATCCTCGACGCCACGCTGATGGTGTTCCTGGTTTCGGGAACCTATCTTGCGTCCGGGCAAACGGTGTCGCCGACCGGGAAAAGCGCGCCAGCCATGGCGCCGGGCGCCAGCCCGCGGCCATGAAGGTCCTGGTCACCGGCGCGACAGGTTTCGTCGGAGGCCGGATCATCGGCCGTTTGCGCAAGGCCGGGTTCGACTTGCGGATCGCCTCGCGCCTGCCGCAACGACTGGCGGGCGCGGATGACGCCGTCGCTTTGCCAGGCGCCGATGCGCCGGAGGAAGCCTTTCTGGCGCTGATGCGCGATGTGACGCATGTCGTCCACTGCGCGGCGCTCAACAATGATCGCGGCGCCGGCGAGGCCGACTTGCGGGCCGTCAATGCGACGCTGACCGGACGGCTCGCCCAGGCAGCCGCCGCGCGCGCCGAAGGGCGCTTCATCTATCTCTCCTCGATCCGAGCCGTCGTGGGGCCAGGTTTCAGCGGCACCATCGACGAGGCCACGCCCCCTGCCCCGCAATGCGGCTATGGGCGCTCCAAGCGCGAGGGCGAGATCGCGATGCTGGAGGCTTTCGCGGCGGCCGGACGCGAGGGCGCGACGGCGCTGCGGCTGCCGGCGGTCCATGGCGAAGGTATGAAAGGAAACCTGCGCGGGCTGATGCGGCTCGCCGCCACCGGCTTGCCGCTGCCCACGTCCGCCTTGACGGCGGTTCGTTCGCTCATCTCGAATGACGCGGTGGCCGCCGCCGTGACGCATCTCCTGACCCGTCCCATGCCGCCGCGCCCCGCCTACGTCCCGGGCGATGCCGCGCCGGTCGCGATGTCCGAGATCATCGCCGCATTCCGGCGCGGATACGGCCGGCCGGCCAGGCTTGTCGCCATGCCGGCCTGGCCGTTCCGGCTGCTGGCCACCCTGGCCGGCAGACAGGCATCGTGGCAGGCCTTGTTGGCGACGCAGATCTGCGACCCGTCGCTGCTGGCCTCGGAGGGCTGGACGCCGGAACCCGACACGCTCGGCCGGCTCGAGGCGCTGGCAAGGCAGGCGGCTCAAGCCCGGTAGAACGTACCCAGCAATATCCTGAGGTCCAGGCCCATGGAGGCAGCCTTGACGTAGGCCGCGTCGGTCTCGGCGCAGAGTCTGGGGTCCGACATGTCGATGCCCTTGATCTGCGCCAGCCCGGTGATGCCAGGAAGTGCCGTGAGCACGCCCAACTCCTTGCGCCTTTCGATCAGTTCCGTCTGCGTGGGCAGGCATGGACGCGGGCCCACAAGGCTCATCTCGCCCTTGAGCACGTTCCAGAGCTGCGGCAATTCGTCGATCTTGGTTGCGCGCAGCACCTTGCCGACCGCGGTGACCGAACCGGCCGGCGCCTCGTGCGTGGGCAAGGACGGCGTGTCCCGACGCATCGTGCGCAGCTTGCGGCAGGAAAAGAGCGCGCCATCCCGCCCGACACGGATTTGCGAGAAGACGGCGGCGCCGGGCGACGTCGCCCGGATCGTCAGCATCGCGACCAGCACGACCGGCGACGTCACCGCCAGCATCACCGCCGCAACAGCCAGATCAAAGGCCCGCTTTGCCGTCACGGCTCAGATCCGGCGCCAGAGGAAGGCGAGGTAGAGGCCGAGCGTGCCCATGAGGGTCTGCCGGTAGACGCCGCTTTTGCCGAGCAGGCTGAAGCGCCTGAAGGCATTGCCCTTGCGCGCCCTGATGAACAGGCGCAGACAGAGCGCCGCATCGCGTGTGATGAGGTCGCGGTTGACGGCAAGGCCCCTGAGATTGCTGTCGGTCCAGGTGGCGAACTGGCCCTGGAACAGCCGTCCGAGCCTCGAAAGCCTCGCCTTCCACGAGACATTGGCGCCGACGAGGTTTGCCGCATGCTGCCGGTATCTGACCAGCGGCCGCGGCTCGTAGCGGACCTTGCCGCCGGCGGCGGTGACGATGAGATAGGCCCACCAGTCATGGCTGACGAATTCGGTTCTTGCCGATGCTTTCGCCAGGAGGTCGCGCGCCTTGCGGTTGAAAAGCATGGTGTTGCCGCCGGCGATGCTTTGCACCAGCGCGTTGCGGAAGGACGGCGGGCGGCGGAACAGCGGCGAATGGCCGGCCGGGTCACCTGTCTCCGAAATGTTCGCCGTGCGCGAGCAGAACAGGAGCGGCGCTTCCATATCCTCTTTCTCCATCCAACGGATGGCGCTCTCCAGCCGGTCCGGTTCCCAGACGTCGTCCTGGTCGCAAAAGGCATAATAATCGGCATCGATGCGGGGATCGATGATCATCGAGCGGAAATTGGCGGCGAAACCCTTTTGCGGTCCTTCCACCAGCGTAAGGGACCCCTTGTTCCAGCGGGATCGCCACGCCTCGACCATTGCGGCCGTGGCGTCCGTCGAGCCGTCGTCGGAAACCCAGAGATCGACGGCAGGCCAGGACTGCGCGAGCAGGGATTCCAGTTGCTCGCCGATGAATGCCGCGCCATCCTTGGTGCCCATGAGAACGGCCACGCGCTGATCTTTTCCGGTCACGGTCTCAGAACCCGCGGAGCATTCGGACAGGCACCAACGGCCAGTTGCGGACGGGCGGCACGAATCTAGAGCGCATAGTGCGCTTTAGATTTTTGATTTTACGCAGGTCTTTACCCCGAAACCGGTTTGCACTTTCGGGAGACATGCCTAACCGATCTGTCCGGCCGTCTTCGGCACCGCCTGCGCGGGTGCGCCGGCGTGTTCCTCCGCCAGGTTGAGTCCGGCCAGGATGGCAAGTGCTGCCGCCTTGTCGCGATCAAGCATCGCGGCCACCAGCACAGGCAGCGCGGCCTCGATCCTTCGCCATTCCACGACGTCGCTTCTGAGGCCGAAGATCTTGGCGATGTCGAGCTTGACGACCTCTTCGTTCTCGCCATGCAGCATCTCGTGCAGCTTCTCGCCGGGCCTGATGCCGGTGAAGCGGATCGGAATGTCGGTGTAGGGGCTCTTGCCGGCCATGCGGATCATGGTCTCGGCGACTTCGAGGATCGGCACGGGCTTGCCCATGTCGAGCATGTAGATGGCATAGTCGTCCCTGCCCCGGCGCTGCTCGGCATCGGCGGCCGACATGATCACGAGATCGACCGCCTCGGCCACGGTCATGAAATAGCGGGTCATGCGCCGGTCGGTGATGGTGACCGGCCCGCCGGCCTCGATCTGCGCCTGGAAGATGGTCGCCACCGAGCCATTG
>RXJA01000086.1 GCA_003963455.1 Hyphomicrobiales bacterium | reverse complement strand
CGACAAGGGCGCCGTCGAGGTGGTGCATAATCTCGACGGCTCGGCTCTGAAGGCCTGTGTCGGCGGCAATGTTGAGAACGCCAAATGGGAGGAGTTGGACGCAGGCTCCGTGCCGACCAACTACCAGCGCTTCGTCGAGGCGGTGAAGAGCGGCGTGCAGACCGAGCCGACCTTCCGCCACGCGGCGGGCCTGCAGAAGGTGCTGGACCTCGCCGTGGTGTCGGATGAGAAACGCGCGGAATTGAGGGCGAACGCGGATACGCAGTAGCGCCTTTCCTCGTCCGACAAAGTGGAAGCGAGGATAAAGTCACGGCCCGCGACAAATCCAGCCGCAAGGAGAAAGGGACGTGCCCCGGCCGGGGCACGTCGCCGCCCTGTCGACTGTCGCGTCTTCGCCGCGCACCTTCTTCACCGCCGGTGACCGGCGACGACGGGCGCAGCGGGATGCCTGGCTTCAGGCCGCCCGCCGACCTTCCTTCGGACGCAGGTTCTGGTTCATGCGGAACAGGTTTAGCGGATCATAGCGCTTCTTGATCTCCAGCAGGCGGCTATAGTTGCCGCCATAGGCAGCTTCGACCCGGTCGATCTCGTCCTCCGGCATGAAGTTCACATAGGCCGTGCCGGCGGCATAGGGCTTTGCCGCCTCATAGATGCCGCGAGCCCAGTCGATACAGGCCTTGTCCATTGCCGGCTCGCGCCAGCGGGCATGGACGTTCATGACGAAATGCGAACTGCGCTGCGGAAACGCCGTGGCGTCCGCCTTGACCCGGCCCGCCGCCCCGCCGACATGGCCGAAGAATATTTCACATTCCGGGCCTGGAAGCCTGGCGATCGCCGCCGTGGCGACCTCGGCCACGCTATCGGAAAGCTCGGTGAAGTCATGGCTCTTCCAGTAGTTGCGGGCGCCGGGCGTAAGCAGCGGGTCGAAGGCCTGCTGCCAGCCTGTGAAAGGATTGAGCCCGACGACATCGACGATCGGCGTGCCGATGGAGCGAAGCTTCCGCGTCGCCTTTTCGCCGGCCTCGATGTCGCCGCAATAGCACATGGCCAGCACCAGCACTTCCTTGCCGTGCCATTCGGCCGGCAGGAAGGGCAGCGGCGGCGCCTGCCGCATGACCACCCAGCAGGTCAGTTCGTCGGGCGCGGTTTCGAGCGCCGCGCGATATTCCCGCAGCACTTTCGGCGCATCGGCGAAGGGGTGGACGACGAGGCCCGACAGCACTTGCGGCCCGAACTGGTGAAGTTGGAACTCGAAAGCCGTGACGATGCCGAAATTGCCGCCGCCGCCGCGCAGCGCCCAGAACAGATCGGGGTTCTCGCTCTGGCTGGCGCGCAGCAGCTTGCCGTCGGCGGTGACCACGTCGGCTGAGACCAGATTGTCGATGGTCAGCCCGAATTTGCGGGTGATCCAGCCGAAGCCGCCCCCCAGCGTGAGGCCGGCGATACCAGTGGTCGAATTGATGCCGGTCGGCAACGCCAGACCGAAGGCCTGTGTTTCCCTGTCGACATCGGCGAGCGTGGCGCCCGGTCCAACCCAGGCCCGCCTCGACGCGACATCGACCCGTACCGACTTCAACAGGGACAGATCGATCATCAGGCCGCCATCGCAGACGGCACTGCCGGCGATGTTGTGGCCGCCGCCACGCACGGAGACGAGGAGTTCGTTTTCACGCGCGAAATTCACGGCGGCGACGACATCGGAGGCCCCGACGCAGCAAACAATCAACGCGGGCCGCCGGTCGATCATGCTGTTCCAGATGCCGCGGACGCCATCGTAGGCGTCGTCGCCTTTCCGCAGAACCGTGCCGCGTATACGTGCTGCAAATGTCTCTAGGCTCGCGGCATCGACGGTCGTCTTGCCACCTTCAAGGGTGGTGAAGCTTATGGCGTTCATGCTTTCCTCCCGATCCTGTTGATGAGCCCCCCATCTTTTTCGCAGTATTTTAGTTTGTCCTTATATTAATCGCCGCGCAAGTTTTAACGGGCTACGCCCCCGCCGCCCGCGCTTCGTCGCGGCAGCAAGAAAGCGGTGCGTGGACCGGACCGGCCTTCCACCACGCGGCGGTGCCGCAGAAAGTGCTGGACCTCGCCATGCGTCGAACGAGAAGCGGGCGGAGTTGCGAGCCAACGCGGAAACGCGGTAGCCATTTACTCGCCCCCTCGAATGTGGAGGAGAGGAACTAAACTCCGCGATAAATCCTGACCGCGGCCTCTACCAGCGCGGCGTTGCCGTCCGCGACGCTGCCGTCCGGCAATTCCTTGCCGTCCTCAAGACCGACCCGCGTCGACAACTTCCTGGCAGCCGCCCTTTGCACAAAGGGCCACACCGTGGCGTTCTCGCCATGCAGCAGGATGGAGCGACAAATGCCGGCGCGCTCCAGAACCTTCTCGATGCCGTCCGCCACGGCAAAGGCCTGATCGATCGCCTGCTCTGAAATCTCGATCAGCACGCGCAGCACCCGGCCGCCATGGTCGAGGCCGACCAGCCGTTCGGCGTCGGCAATGGAAGCAAGCCCTGCCTCGATGCCGATCCCGCGCTGGCGCAGGCTTTCCATGACGACAGGCGCCGCCGTCTCGCTCAAATTGACCGAGGCATAGTCGGGCAGCTCGCGCCAGCCGGAGATTGCAACCAGCGTGCGCAGCTCGTCGCTCTCGATCCAGGCGCCGGTGGAGACGCCGATCAGCGTGCCCGGACAGGCGCGGCGCAGTGCCGCGACCGTCCTGTCCATCCCCTCCGGCGCGAGGCTCTCTCGGCCGTCGGCGCCGCGCGCATGCACATGCAGCTCGGCCGCGCCCGCAGCGATCGACGCGGCCGCATCGCGCGCCATGGCCTCGGGATCGAGCGGCAATGCGGGGTGGAAATCGGCGGGTCGGGCGCCATTGATGCAGGCCTGGACGATCATCCTTGCGGCAATCCTGTTTCGACTGGCGGAAGCCTAACGCAAGGCCACGATGATCGGAACGGATCCAGCGAAGTCTGCTGACAGGCCGAGGCAGCGAACAAACCAATTCCCCCGGCCTGTCGGCCGGGGGAATTGGCTGTGATCGTGGACGATTGCGAGCTTCGAAACCGTTACGCCGGCACGCGCTTCAGCGCCTGCGCCATGCAGTGGATGCCGCCGCCGGTCTTGGAGATTTCGCTCATGTCGACGGCGGCGACCTCGAAACCGCGCGCCTTCAACTGGCCGATCAGGCTCTTGCTGGACGTCGGCGCGATCACCCTGTCCTTGCCGAGCGACATGAAGTTGCAGCCGAGCGCCATCGTGTCCTGGAAAGGCACGTCGATGATCTCATGGCCCTTGCCCTTCAGCCAGTCGACGATGCCGGGCTCGGTGCAGGCGAGGCAGACGGCGGTGAGCTTTTCGGCGATCGGCACCACCATCAGGTCGATATGGACATAGTACTCGTCGATGAAAGCGAGGCGCGTTTCCCAGCCTTCCTTGTCGAACCATTCCTTCACCTGGCGCGCGCCCTCTTCCTGCGTGCGGGCGCCGCCGCAGCCGATCAGCACCACGCCCTCCTCGATGACGTTGAAGTCGCCGCCCTCGAAGGTGCCGGCGGTCACCATGTCGTAGATCGGGATGCCGAGCTTTTCATAAGTGCGGATGGCGGCATAGTTCTCGCCGCGCCGCCACCAATTGGCCATGGCGGTGATGAAGGCGCCGTAAGGCGTCATGACGCTGGAGTCGCGCGAATAGACCTGCATCGGCAGTTCCGGCGTCGGCTCGTGCCAGTGGATGGCGACGCCGAAATGCTCGTAGGCGGCGACCAAATCCTTGTGCTGCGCCTGCGCGATCTGGACGTTGCAGGGCGCCTCGCGCAGATGTTTCCTCGACAGCGAGCTGGTCGACAGGTGGCGCAGGAAGTTCGGCGAGCCGAGCAGCACGTCTGTCAGCACATCGGTCTCGTTGGCGAAGCCCCAGGCGGTCAGCGGCTTGGTGCCGCCGTTGGGATTGCGGCGCTGCAGCGAGAACGGCTCGGCGACGATGCGGTCATGGACGGTCATGGAGTTCTCCTCTGAAGTTTCTGTTGATCGGTCATGCGGTGGAAGCAGCCGGGATCCACCAGTCGCGCCCGCGCGGCGTGGTGACATATTCCGGCCAGCGGAAGTTGATCGGCGCCTCGTAATCGCAAAGCGGCGCGATCCAGTTCGAGCCCCCGACGCCGCCGCCGGTTCGCCTGACGAACTCGTCCATCGCAGCATCGCGCGCGGCCTTGTCTTCGAGCAGGCGCAGCGCCGTCAGCGCGACCGTCTTGGAAGCGCAGATGACCATCGGATCGATGGTGGCGGAAATCCCGCCCAGCGCGTTCATCGCCCAGGACGGATAGACATGGCCCTTGGCCGCGCGCAGTGCCGGGCGGGCGACATAGAAGCGCGACGTCGGCGCGTGCCAGCTCATGTCGGTGTAGTCGTCCGAGGTGGAGTTCACCTGCGACGGCGGCAGGTCGCGGCGCAGGATCGCCTCGGCCTCCTGTGGCGCAATCAGCCGCTCCAGTTCGTCGATGAACGGGTTTTCCGTCGCCTCGCCGCCGGCATTGACCTGGACCTCGCGGGCGATGGCCCTCGCCGCCTCGTCCCAGCGCGGCGCGCCGACGGTCGAGAGCGACTGATAGGTGATGTCGGCCATGGCGTGGTTGGCCAAGCCCGGACGCGACTTCGAAACCCAGTGGCGCTCATGGCGGCAGCCGCTCATCCTGGCGGCCGCCTCCGCGTTGCGGTCGAGCACGGCGGTCACCTGCTCAGCCATGGCGATGGTCGGCACCCGGATCATGTACTGGATCTCGGCGAGACCGGCCGGCAGATTGTCGGCGGTCGCCTGCCCAGCGGTAAGGATCGCCTCGCTGATCGACCAGCCGCCCTGATGCGTCAGCATGGAATCGCGCAGCGCCTTGGAGGCCATGTACATCATCATCAGCGCGTCGTTGGCGCCCGGCGCGCGCACCGCCGAGTGCGCCTGCGGGATGGGTGCCGCGTCGCTGGCGCGAACCCAGTTTTCGGGTTCGTCGCACACAAAGCGGTAGATCATCGAATAGGCGGCGCCGCAATGCGTGTCCCAGCGCGCGGTGTTGCAGAGCGGCAGCATGTAGAAGGGATGGAAGGAGATCATGCCG
>RXJA01000623.1 GCA_003963455.1 Hyphomicrobiales bacterium | reverse complement strand
CCTGGCGCCTGCATTCGAACTTAAATCACAGACTTGGGCGGACAAGGCTGACAATCGGGACAACAGTGACTATTTCGTGACCATGGCCGAACGCAGCGAACATCGTGAACAAAGCCCGAGTGAGCAGAGCTTGACCAGTGCTACCGAGGCGCTCGGACTTGAGGCGCTGGTTTCGCGTGCCGCCCGCGCGGGCAAGGGGCCCGCGCCGGTCGAGCGCTGGAACCCGGATTTCTGCGGCGATCTCGACATGGAGATCAAGGCCGACGGCACCTGGTTCTATCTCGGCACGCCAATCGGGCGCATGCCGCTGGTGCAGCTTTTTTCCAGCGTGCTGCGCAAGGATGCCGACGGAAAGACATATCTTGTGACTCCGGTCGAGCGGGTCGGAATACGCGTGGTCGACGCGCCTTTCATCGCCGTCGAAATGAATGTGTCGGGGAGCGGCGACGACCAAGTCATCACCTTCCGCACCAATGTCGGCGACGTGGTGGCAGCCGGACCCGGCCATCCGCTGCGCTTCGTCGACGAGGACGAAACCGGCGGGTTGAAACCCTATGTGCTGGTGCGCGGGCGGCTGGAGGCGCTGGTAGCGCGGCCGGTGATGTATGAGTTGGTCGGGCATGGCGAGGAGATCGACATCGACGGCAAGGCGATGTTCGCCGTCCGCTCGGGCGGCGAGGCCTATCCGATCATGCCGGCCGAGAAACTGAAGCGGCTGAGCGCGTGATGGACCAGGTGACGCGGGCGCCGTTCTCGATCGCGGATTTCCGGGCGCGCGCCGCCGCGCAGACCGCGATCACCCCCGGCGAGGATTTCGGCGATCATCGTTTCAATCCCGATCACCCCAGGCTCCAGCACGTCAAGCCGCTGCGTGACGCGGCCGTGCTCATCCCGGTCGTCGACCATGCCGACGGCGCCATGGTGCTGCTCACCAAGCGCGCGGAGAGGCTGCGCAGTCATTCCGGCCAGGTGGCTTTTCCAGGCGGCACCATCGATCCGACAGATCCGAGCCCCGAGGCAACCGCGCTGCGGGAGACTTTCGAGGAGATCGGCCTCGACCGCGACCATATCGAGGTCATCGGCCGCATGCCGGATTATGTGTCGGGCAGCGGCTACCGCATCGTGCCGGTGCTTTCGGTGGTGCGGCCCGGGTTTTCGCTGACGCTCAATGCCGACGAAGTCGACGCCGCCTTCGAGGTCCCCCTGAGTTTCCTGATGGATCCGGCCAACCATACGCGCGACAGCCGCATGTGGAACGATCTCGAATGGTTCTTCTACGATATGCCCTATGGCGGCCAGCGGATCTGGGGCGTCACCGCCGGCATCATCCGCACGCTGTATGAAAGGCTTTATGCGTGAGCGTTGAGGTGTCCCTCTCGGGCCGGGCCGATTGGCTGAGCGACAAGCCCCTGCAGCAATTGCTGGCCGCGCTGAAGCAAGGCGGCGAGGAAGCGCGCGTGGCAGGCGGCGCGGTGCGCAACGCGCTGCTTGGCCAACCTGTGGCCGACGTCGACATCGCCGCGACGACCTTGCCCGAAGAGACCATCCGACGCGCCGAGGCGGCCGGCTTCAAGACGGCGCCGACAGGGATCGAACACGGCACCATCACCGTGATTGCGGGCGGCAAGCCCTATGAAGTCACCACGCTGCGCGCCGACATCGAGACCGATGGCCGGCGCGCGAAAGTGACCTTCGGGCGCGACTGGAAGCTTGACGCCGAACGTCGCGACTTCACCATCAACGCGCTCTATGCCGAAGCCGACGGCACGATCGTCGACCTTGTCGGCGGCATCGCCGATATCGAGGCGCGGCGATTGCGTTTCATCGGCGACGCGGAAGCGCGCATCCGCGAGGATTATCTGCGCATCCTGCGCTTTTTCCGCTTCTTCGCCTGGTATGGCGACGGCCGGCCCGATGCCGAAGGCCTGAAGGCCTGCGCCAGGCTGAAGGAAGGACTTGCCCAGCTTTCGGCCGAGCGCGTCTGGTCCGAACTGAAGAAGCTGCTGTCGGCGCCCGACCCCTCACGCGCCCTGCTCTGGATGCGCCAGGCCGGCGTGCTGTCCGCCGTGCTCCCGGAAAGCGAGAAATGGGGCATCGATGCCATCCACGGCCTGGCCAGGACCGGAAAGGATCTCGGCTGGATCGCCGATCCGGTGCTGCGGCTCGAGGCAATTGTCCCGCCCGATGCCGTGCGCATGAAGACGCTTGGCGAGCGGCTGCGGCTTTCGAACGACGAGGCCGGTCGCCTGCGGCACTGGGCGCTGACCATCGCACCGGATGCGAAGATGACCGAGACCGAACTGGCCAAGAAACTCTATTACGGCGACCGCAATGGCTATCTCGATCGTATTCGGCTGGCGCTTGCCGCCGCGCGGACGCGCGCCGTCGAGGACAACCAGGCGATGATGGAGGCCGGCGGTTTTTCGCGCCTGCTCAATTTCACGCTGAAATGGGAAAGGCCGGTGTTTCCGATCAAGGGCGCCGACCTGACCGGACTTGGCGCGTCACCGGGACCGAAGCTGGGCGCGACGCTGAAGAACCTCGAAAGGGAGTGGGTCGGGTCGGGTTTCACGCTGGAACGCGGCGCGCTCATGAAACGCGCCGCGCAGGCCCTGGAGCCCTAAAGTCTTTGTTTTTATGCATGTCGTTGCCCCAGAACCGCTGCACACTTCTGGGCGACATGCATTAGTCCGCCGGGGCGGTCGACGCCCGTCAATGTATCGCAACGGGAGCCAGCGCCCGCGATAGGCTTGCCTCGCCCTTGCCGTAGATGGACGGGTCGTAGTTCACCAGCGTATCGGTGCGAGCCGTGTTGAGCAGGTCATTGGTGATCTGAACCGGCGTCGCTTTCGTGAACTTGCTGCCAATGATGGCGGCGTAGCCCGAGATGATCGGCGCGGCGAACGAGGTTCCGTAGAGACCGGTCTTGTCGCCTTCGACGCCGACCACCAGGAAGTGGCTCTGCACCAGCGGGTTGGAGCCGGCGTAGTCGGAATACCAGGCGAGCTGGGCCTTGTTGGCCGTCGTGCCGTTCGTCGACAACGCGCCGACGAAGATCGCCGTCGATTTGCCGATCAAGGCCAGGTCGAGATAGTCCTGCTGGCCGCCCGTGACCCCACCGACGGCGACCGCGTCGTTGCCCGCCGCCTTCGATATGATGGCTGATCCCTTGGTCGCATATGAGATGATCGAGGCCTCTTCCGGAGCCCACCAGATCTGATTCACGCCGTAGCCCGCGGTGGTGTACATGCCGTAGCTGAGGTTGAGCACATTGCGACCGCCGGCCAGCGAGACGGCCGAGCCGGTCGAGAAATCCTTGGTGCGGATGGTCGCCGAAGGCGCGATCATGCTTGCCTCCTCGCGCGTCCATTCCCCGTGCCGCTGGGTCTGCACGCCAATGCCGAAATTGCCGGAAAAGCGATCTGAACTGCTGAAGTCGTCGACCATGGTGATGGTGACGCCCCTGCCTTTGTAGCCGGCTGCCCAGGCGGCGCCGACATCGGGGCTCATCCAGTTCTGCACGGCCTGCGTCGTGCTTGCGACCGGGATCTTGGCGCTCACGCAGATAGACCCGCCGCCATGGCAGAGCGCAGCCATCTCGTCCGCATCGACGACTTCCTGCGCCGATGCCATGGACGCCGGCAGCAGAAGCAGAGCCGCGGCAATGCCGAACTTCCAGAAATTACGAGACATGGTTTTACTCCGGGTCAAATAGGAGGGCGGATGAATCGCGAATGCAGGAGCAGCAAGACTTCTCATCACGATCTTCGGCGATCAGAACGTAAGGCGATAGTTGAGCCACAGATGCAGCCTCTCGGGTGTCGCGTTAACCAGATATTTCAGTGTTTCCTCGGGCGCCGTCTCGCCCGCCGCCAGCCGGCAATTGACGCTGTAGCTCCCCAGGTCGCCATAGTCGGCCAGGCAGGGCTTTTCAGTCAGGTTGCCGCCGATGATCGAGGTGACCGACAGGGATAGGGTGCTGTTCGGGTTCGGATGGGTCTGGGTGAGAAAACCAAGCTTGAGACTGGGCGCGATGCTGTATTTCTCGGCTTGTTCCCCGGTGCCAAATCCCCAGAGAATGCCGGTGTCGGGTGTGATCTGGGTGAGCAGGTCGACATGCATGTCGACCCAGTTCGCGTGGTACCATTGGTTGAACGACACCCAGCTTCCACTCTGCAGTTCATAGCCGCCGTTGCCGAGGCCCCTGGCCTTGTCGCTGAGCGGAGAACCCTGATGGATATCGACGAGCGAGGTGGTCCATTCCTGAGCGGTTGCCGCGGACGCAAAGAGGAGCGCGCACAACAGGAGCACCGCCGTGCAAAGAGCGCCTCGGATGTTGGACCGCTCGCGCATGCGCGAAGCACCTCGCCCCACCATTCCGGACAGCGCCTTGATGGCGAAGGGCTTCTCGGGGCAGCCGCCTCTGGCCGGATCACGCGCGGGAGAATCGCACGCAGACCGTTACCGCGAGGTTATCCACGCTGTTACGAATATAAGAATTCTCTTGAATTATGCATAAGTAAGGCCTCGGCCGATGATCAAGGGATCAGCGACCAAGAGCTGTACGCGCCGGAAGCGACGTCCCGCCTCTTGCCGGTCGGCCCGCGGCGCTTCGAAGTCCGCGATCTGGCTCGCTCAGGCGGCGTCGCGGACCTTCTGGATGCGCGAGCGGATCGCCTCGATCATCGTCTCGCGGATGACGGTTTCGCCGTGCGTTTGGCGCATATGCTCGACGGCGCGGCGCATGACCTCCGCTTCTTCCTCGGCGCGCGTGTGCCATTCACAGCCGGGAACCAGCGATCCGCATTGAAATTCCTTCATGGGGATTTCCCTTTCCTCGCTCCGGAGCCGACCAGCCCGGCCGCTCCAGTCGTTTGTTCTTGCAATCCCGTTGGAAGCCGTTGCGCGGTTTCTCGGGATTGTCCGGATGGATATCAATAACACATGCGGCCGTTTTCGGTTGCATGAAGAGTGGCCGAGGGCGGTCGGCGCGGCAAAGGCACTAAACCGAAAGGCGGAGCACCGGTGCTCCGCCTTTCGTGCCGCCTGAGCCTGCAATGCCGGGGCCAACCGCTACTTCATGATCTTGACGGCCTCGGCAATCTTGTTCTTGCCGCTCAT
>RXJA01000492.1 GCA_003963455.1 Hyphomicrobiales bacterium | reverse complement strand
AGAGATCGTGGAACAGCAGGTCGTCACCGGAATTGCCTACGCCAAGGACGAAGCGCAGATTTCGCTGCGCCGCGTCGGCGACCGCCCAGGCGTGGCCGCCGGCATCTTCGGCCCGCTGGCCGAGGCCAACATCAATGTCGACATGATCGTCCAGAACATCTCCGAAGACGGCAAGTTCACCGACATGACCTTCACCGTGCCTTCCGGCGACGTCGACAAGGCGCTGGCCGTGCTGGAGAAGCTGAAGCCAGAGGTCGGCTACGACGTCGTGCAGTCGGAAACCGGCATGTCGAAGGTCTCGGTCATTGGCATCGGCATGAGGAGCCATGCCGGCGTCGCCGCCACCGCCTTCAAGGCGCTGGCCGACAAGGCGATCAATATCCGCGCCATAACCACCTCCGAGATCAAAATCTCGATACTGATCGACGGTCCCTATACTGAACTGGCGGTTCGCACTTTGCATTCCGTCTACGGTCTGGATAAGCAGTAGCAAGAACTGAGTCAGTTGTTGCGTGAGCGCCGGCCGCGGGAGAAACTGCGGCGGGCGAAATGCCCATTGGAGAACAAGCCGCGATGCGTGATACGGCCAGTGGCCCGCGCGTTCTGCTCAAACGGCTTCGCGAGCTCATGCAGGAGCCGCTCGAGCCGCAGGAGCGGCTCGACCGCATCGTGCGCGACATCGCCTCCAACATGGTCGCCGAAGTCTGCTCGCTCTATGTGCTGCGCGCCGACTCGGTGCTCGAGCTCTACGCCACCGAGGGTCTGAACCCGAACGCCGTCCACCTGGCGCAACTGAGGCTCGGGCAGGGTCTGGTCGGCACGATCGCCGCCAGCGCTCGGCCGCTCAACCTCTCCAACGCGCAGGAGCATCCGGCTTTCGCCTACCTGCCGGAGACGGGCGAAGAGATCTACAATTCCTTCCTTGGCGTGCCGGTGCTGCGGGCAGGGCGCACGCTGGGTGTCCTGGTCGTGCAGAACAAGACCATGCGCCACTATCGCGACGACGAGGTCGAGGCGCTCGAAACGACGGCGATGGTGATCGCCGAGATGATCGCTACCGGCGATCTCGCGCGCCTCACCCGGCCGGGGCTGGAACTCGACCTGCGCCGCCCGGTGAGCTTCACCGGCCTTTCCTTCAATGACGGCGTCGGGCTCGGCCATGTCGTGCTGCACGAGCCGCGCATCGTCGTCACCAACCTTTTCAATGAAGACAGCGAGGAAGAGGTCCGCCGGCTGCAGTCCTCGCTCGGCTCGCTCAGGCTCTCCATCGACGACATGCTGGAGCGGCGCGAGGTCGCCTTCGAGGGCGAGCACCGCGAGGTGCTCGAGGCGTACCGCATGTTCGCCAATGACAGTGGCTGGGTGCGCCGGCTGGAAGAGGCGATCCGCAACGGCCTGACAGCGGAGGCCGCCGTCGAGAAGGTGCAGAGCGACATGCGCGCCCGCATGCTGCACATGACCGATCCCTATCTGCGCGAGCGGATGAGCGATTTCGACGACCTCGCCAACCGGCTGCTGCGCCAGTTGATGGGGCGCGGCCCCGAGGACGTCGCGGCCGCGTTGCCCAAGGACGCCATCATCGTCGCCCGATCGATGGGCGCGGCCGAACTGCTCGACTATCCGCGCGACAAGCTGCGCGGCCTGGTGCTGGAGGACGGGGCCGCGACCAGCCATGTCGTCATCGTCGCCCGCGCCATGGGCATTCCCGTCGCCGGCCAGATGAAGGGCGCCGTTTCCATGGCGGAAAACGGCGACGCCATCATCGTTGACGGCGAGGAAGGCACCATCCACCTGCGGCCGCAATCCGACCTCGAAGCCGCCTATGCCGAAAAGGTCCGCTTCCGGGCCCGGCGCCAGGAGGTCTACCGTGAGCTGCGCAAGAAGCCATCACTGACCAAGGACGGGGTTCCGGTCGATCTCCTGATGAATGCGGGCCTTGCCGTCGACCTGCCGCAGTTGAGCGAATCTGGCGCCGCCGGCATCGGCCTGTTCCGCACCGAGCTGCAGTTCATGGTTGCCTTGACCTTTCCACGTGCCGAGGCGCAGGAGCGGCTTTACCGCGACGTGCTCGACGCCGCGCGCGGCAAGCCGGTCACCTTCCGCACCATCGATATCGGCGGCGACAAGGTGCTGCCTTACTTCAAGGGAGCGATCCAGGAGGAAAACCCGGCGCTCGGCTGGCGGGCGATCCGGCTGACGCTCGACCGTCCCGGCCTGCTCAGAACGCAGATCCGGGCGCTGCTGAAGGCCAGCGGTGGCCGCGAGCTGAAGCTGATGCTGCCGATGGTGACCGAGCTGTCGGAGATCGCGCAGGCGCGCGATATCATCGACCGCGAGGTCCGGCACCTGTCGCGCTTTGCGCACCACCTGCCCACCAGCCTCAAGCTCGGCGCGATGCTGGAAGTGCCGTCGCTCTTGTTCCAGCTCGACGAGCTGATGAAGGCGGTGGATTTCGTTTCGGTCGGCTCCAACGACCTCTTCCAGTTCATCATGGCGGTCGACCGCGGCAACACGCAGCTTGCCGACCGCTTCGACACGCTTTCGGCGCCGTTCCTGCGGGTGCTGAAGACGATTGCCGATGCCGGCGCCCGCAATCACACGCCGGTGACGCTTTGCGGCGAGTTGGCCGGCAAGCCTATCTCGGCGATGGCGCTGATCGGCCTCGGCTTCCGTTCGATCTCGATGTCGCCGGCCTCGATCGGCCCGGTCAAGGCGATGCTGACTGAGCTGCCGCTGCAGGAACTGCAGGCCTTCTTCAGGGACAATCTGATGGCGCCGGTCCAGGGGACGCCGATGCGGGCGCTGCTGCAGGCGTTTGCCGACGATCGTTCGATTCCGCTCTAGATTCACGTGAGGGCGGTCTGCAAATGGCGATTTTCTGCGCTTCCGGCCTTTGCCGGCCGAAGCATTCATGAGTGGCGTGGCAGCTAAATTAAGGCTATGGCCGGCGTAGGCCGGTGCTCATGTACCTAAATGTACATTCCGCTCCGGTTCTCGAAACTCGCCATTTTCGACTCGCCCTGACGTGAATTCCATCGAAGTTCGAAGATCATGATCAACCTGCCCCGCGACCGTATGGATCAAGTCGTCAAGCGTTTCGACATGCTCGAAGCGCAGATGTCGGCCGGGCCGTCCGCCGATCAATATGTCAAGATGGCCTCGGAATATGCCGACATCCAGGAGCTGGTGGGCAAGGTCCGGGCGTTGCGCGCCGCCGAGCAGGAACAAGCCGATCTCGAGGCGATGCTCGCCGACAAGGGCACCGACGCCGAGATGCGGGATCTGGCGGAAGCCGAGCTGCCCGACGTGAAGCAGCGTATCGAGGCGCTGCAGAAGGACATCCAGATCCTGCTCCTGCCCAAGGACGCGGCCGACGAGAGGAACGCCATCCTGGAAATCCGCGCCGGCACCGGCGGCGACGAGGCGGCATTGTTCGCCGGCGACCTGTTCCGCATGTATGAGCGCTATGCTGCCTCGCGCGGCTGGCGTTTCGAGGTCGTTTCGGCCAGCGAGGGCGAGGTCGGCGGCTACAAGGAAATCATCGCCTCGGTGTCGGGCAAGGGCGTGTTCGCGCATCTGAAGTTCGAATCCGGTGTGCATCGCGTCCAGCGCGTGCCGGAAACCGAAGCCGGCGGACGCATCCATACCTCGGCGGCAACGGTCGCCGTGCTGCCCGAGGCCGAGGAGGTCGATATCGAGATCCGGCCGGAGGACATCCGCATCGACACGATGCGCGCCTCGGGCTCCGGCGGCCAGCACGTCAACACCACCGACTCGGCGGTTCGGATCACGCACCTGCCGACCGGCATCATGGTGGTGCAGGCGGAGAAGTCGCAGCACCAGAACCGGGCGCGCGCCATGCAGATCCTGCGCGCGCGGCTCTACGACCTGGAGCGGAGCCGTGCCGACGAAGAGCGCTCGGAGTCGCGCAAATCGCAAGTCGGGTCGGGCGACAGGTCGGAGCGCATCCGCACCTACAACTTCCCGCAAGGGCGCGTTACCGACCACCGCATCAACCTCACGCTCTACAAGCTCGACCGGGTGATGATGGGCGAACTCGACGAGGTGATCGACGCGCTGATCGCAGACCACCAGTCGAAGCTGCTTGCCGATATGAGCCTCGATGGCTGACCGACTGCCCGCCGCGCTCGGGGCGCTGCTCAGGGCGGCGCGCACGCGCCTGGCCGCCGCCGGCATCGCCGATCCGGCGCTCGATTCGCGGCTGATCGTCGAACATTTCTCCGGCACGACCCGAGCCCAGGCCATTGCCGAACCGGCGCAGCAGGTGGGGTCCGAGGCGCTTTCGGCCATCGAAACGGCCCTGAGACGTCGCGTCGCAGGCGAGCCGGTGCACCGCATCCTTGGTTATCGCGAATTCTATGGGCTGCGCCTGTCGCTGTCGCCCGACACGCTGGAGCCGCGCCCGGATACCGAGACGCTGGTCGACGCAGTCCTGCCCTTCGCCAGGGCAACGGCCGAGAGGCTCGGCGAATGCCGTGTCCTCGATCTCGGCACGGGAACCGGCGCCGTCGCGCTGGCGCTGCTCAGCGCCGTTCCGGCGGCGACCGCGACCGGGGTCGATATCGCCCCCGGCGCGCTGGCAACCGCCCTGCGCAACGCCGAGGATCTGGGGCTCGGCGGGCGTTTCAAAGCCTTGCATTCCAACTGGTTCGAAAAAGTTTCGGGCCGCTACCATGTAATTGCCTCGAACCCTCCCTATATACCGTATCGAGAGATTGGAAATCTGCAGGACGAAGTCCGCGATTTCGACCCGCACCGAGCCCTTGATGGCGGTGTGGATGGTTTGGACTCCTATAGGGTCATCGCCGCCGAAGCGGCAACATTTCTGGAAGCGCAAGCTAAGGTAGCGGTCGAGATCGGCCACACGCAGAAAAACGAGGTCAGCGGGATTTTCGCGGCGGCCGGCTATACGTTAAGCGCCGCACATTGCGACCTCGCCGGTAATGATAGGGTTCTGGTGTTCGAGCGGCGAAAGCCCTGATGCAGTGCGAAAAAACCGCTTGGCAATACCGGGGAATGCAGTTAGGGTCCGGCTCAACCGGATGAGACGAAGCAGGCAGTGCTCCCAGCGATTCGGTTTTCCTTGGAAATAG
>RXJA01000203.1 GCA_003963455.1 Hyphomicrobiales bacterium | reverse complement strand
ATCTATCGGCTGGACACCTACCCCGCCTTCGCCTGCGGCGGATGACTGATCGAGTCCCGCACGGTGCCGTATTCGGCGCCCCAGCGGTCGGTCATGTCGCAGCGTATGTCCCACAGCTCGGGGAAGAAGCGGTGGCGGGCGCCGCCTTCCAGCATCTCCACCGGCCGGCCTTTCAGCGACTTCGAGCCGAGGCCGATCGAGCGGTGGATGAGATAAAGGTGGTTGGCGCGGAATTTCTGGAACAGTTCGTCGAACTCGATCAGCGCCTCGGCGACCACATAGGCGTCGCCGTGGTCGTAATGATCGTCATAGATGTCCGCCACGGTCAGCCCGCGACCGTCGAGATAGGCATGGCTGAAGGCCCGCCAAAGATCCGGCGGCAAGCGCAGCAGGATTTTGAAGCCCGGCGATTCCTGGCCGCTGCCATTGCCGAGCTGCAGGCGGATCTGCTGGTATTCCTTGGGTGACATGGTCTCCAGGAGATCGAGCTGCGACGTCATCATGCGCATCAGCCGGTGCACGCGGCCCATCAGTGTGACGATGCGGTGCGTGTCCTGTTTCGCCAGGTAATCGAGCACGTCGACCAGCGTGTAGGCGATGAGCTTCATCCACAGCTCCTCGACCTGGTGCACGATCTGGAACTGCAGCTCATCGGCATTGACCATATCGGAGAGCGGCTTCTGGCAGGTCAGCAGCTTGTCGCACTGGAGGTAGACGCCGTAGTCGCGCATCTCCGGCGTTTCGATGCGGGCGTGATAGTCCTTCTTGTCCATGGCTCAGCCTCCTCGCGGGCGGGGTTTTCGACCGTGCGGCAAGGATAGCGCTTTCGGCTTGAACATTGTTCCTTTCTGTTATCCAAATAGCGTGAAATGAAGGACGATTTCTGGTCCTTCCTGCCACATTGGAGAACGCAACGTGCTGGATGCCCTCGACCGCAGAATAGTCGCCGCGCTTGAGCGCGATGCTCGCATCTCCTTCGGCGAACTCGCCGAGGAAGTCGGCCTGAGCAAGACGCCGTGCTGGAAGCGGGTGAAGGCGCTGGAGGAGGTCGGCGTCATCCGTGGATATTCGACCCGCATCGATCCGGCCAGGATCGGCTTCGGCATCGAGGCCTTCATCCAGGTGTCGATCGACTTCGAGGTGTCGGATGCCTTCGAGGCGGCGGTGAAGAAACATCCGCTGATCCGCCGCTGCTATGCCACCACCGGCGAGGCCGACTATCTCCTGCAGATCGTCACCGTCGACATGATGGCGCTCGACCGGATGCTGCGCGAGGAACTCAGCCGGCTGCCCGGCGTGCGCCGCACCGTGACCTCGATGGCGATGCGCGAGATCAAGGGCGACATCTCGTTCGCCGAGGCGGCGGGGCGCGCGCTGCGAGGATAAGGCGCGCGCCGCACGGGGCGACCCGAAGCCGACCGCGCCGAGGCGGCGGCGAGCCCTGACTTTTTCTGGGACGGTCGAGAACCGACGTCCAAGCGCTTTATAGTCGCGCCCGGGATACGCGGGTGACGGATATCATGTCGATCAGATCAGGTTCGGAGCCGGCCGGGCGATTGCCGGCAAGGCGCTTAGGTTTCGCCTTCATGGCGAATGCCGTTTTCGCGCGCCGATCCTTGCCCATCCTGGCGGCGGTACTGCTCGCATCGACCATGCTGCCGCCGATAGCAGCCCGCGCGGCGCCGGTCGCGCCGGAGCCACAAGACGGATTCCATCGGCCGATCGATCGGAAGGCACAATTGCAGGAGGCCAAGCGCCTTCTTCTGGCGCAAAGCCTGGGCGGTAACGGCGGAAATGGCGGGAATGGCGGTTCCGCTGGCGGCAACGGCGGTAATGGTGGCAACGGTGGCAATGGCGGTTCCGCGGGCGGCAACGGTGGCAATGGCGGCAACGGTGGCAATGGCGGTTCCGCGGGCGGCAACGGTGGCAATGGCGGCAACGGTGGCAACGGCGGTTCCGCGGGTGGTAATGGCGGCAATGGCGGTTCGGCTGGAAATGGCGGCGACGGTGGTGCCGGAAATGGCGGCGGGAGCGGTGGTTCCGGCGGCAACGGCGGTTCCGCTGGAAACGGCGGCGGCGGCGCTGGCAACGGCGGCTCCGCTGGAAATGGCAGCGGCGGGAATGGTGGTTCCAGCGGGAACGGCGGTTCCGGCGGGAACGGCAGCTCCGGCGGCCATGGCGGCGGCCATCACAATGCCGGTTCCGGCCATTCGGACGGCGGCAACCGTCTCTGCGGAACCTCCCCGAGATCGTCCTGCTGACGCGGCCTGGGCTTGAAGCTCGTTTGCCCTACCGGCCGGTGCGGTAGGCGAAATCGTCGATCGCGGCCTGCCAGTAATGCTGTGTGCGGATCTCGAGCCGCGTGATGCGCCTGTAGTCGGCCGCGAAGTAGACCTGTCCGTTGGCCGACAGCGCGAACTGATCCTCATAAACCGGCTCGTCGCCCCGCCAGGCCTTGAGAATGAGCGTCTCGCCCTCCGCATCGTCCCAGCCCACGCCGAAATAGGCGCCGGTGAAATCGAACGGCTTGTCGCTGAACACCTGCGCGGGATGGCCCGAGCTGTTGTAGGCGATGAATTCGCCCGACATGGTGGTGTTGATATAGCCCGGGCCGGCGGTGAAGCGCTGGTGCATGGCAACGAGATTGTACCAGTCGAGCCCGCCATAGCCGGACGGGACTTCGAACACGCCGGGCGTGGTCATCAGGTCGTCGAAGCCGACGACATGCTCCACGGGCAGCGGGGCCTCGGCAGGTCCGCCTTTGCCTGAAAACGCGGAGAGCACCACCGGCGCGGTGCCGGCGACCACCACGCGCCGCCGCTCGGTCGTCGCGCCGGCCGAGACATCGACCAGCCATTCTCCGGGCGCCGCGGGCAGGCTGAAGCGCCCATTGGGGTCGACACTGGCTGCGGCGGTCACGCCGTCCGGCCCCGTGACGGAAACGCGCGCGCCCGCGGCGGCCGCGCCGCTGATCGTCAGATCCGCCGCGAGCCCGACCGGATGCGTCGTGCTGAGCGCAATCATGTCGCCCGGCGATCCGGGCGAAACGACATAGTCGCTTTGCTGCGATGCGTTGCCGGTGGTGACCGAAAAACCTGGCGGAGGCACGACGCGGAAGGCGTAATGTCCGGGATCGACGACCTCGAGATCGCGCTGGACGGCCGACATGCGGAAATTGGCGAAGCCGCTGACATTGGTCAATCGCATGATGGTGCCGCCGTCCGGCTTGTCGAGCTCGACGGCCACGCGCGACATCGGCCGGTCGCCCAGGTCGTAGACGCCGTTCCTGTTGAGATCGCGGAACACGAGCAGCGACGTGTTCATCTGGCCGCCCTCGAAGGCGCCCCATGCGCGCTTGGGATAATAATCCTCGGCAGCGCCGGCACGGGCCGTGCCGCGGACCATGGCCAGACCGATGGCCGCCGCGACGACGGCGCCCGAGAACAACAAACCACGCTTCACGAAACTTCCTCTCCGGCTGTCCCCGCCGATCCGGTACCCTGGAGCCGCGCGATGACCTTGTCGACGGCATCGGCATCGAAATAGGCGAGATAGAGCAATGCCATGGTGGCGCTGAACGTGTAGACCGGCAGCGTCAGATAGATGATGGCGTGAAAGGCCAGCCCCGGCAGCACCAGATAGCGCCTCGTCGCACGAAACGGCATGCCGAAGGCAAGGCAATATTCGAGCGCGACGACGCCGAAGGACACGATCGTGGCAGGCCAGGTAAGGCCGGCCGGATAGTCCGAACCCGCATAATACCAGAGGAATATCGCCTCGATGCGCGCGCCGCTCAGGAAAGCATGGTTCGACTTGTCGAAGGCGGCGAAGAAATAGAGCACCGAGAGCTGCACCACGATCAGCCGCAGCCCCCACAGATTGCCGCGCTCCGGCGGCGGCGATACGCCCTCGCGCTCGGCGCGCGTGACCGCAAGGTACCGGTCCAGCGAATAGGAGCGGCCGCAAGGGGTGAGCGCGATCAGCAGTGCGGCGACGGCAAGCAGATAGGTATGATGGTGGGTCCAGGGCTCACGCCCGAGCTGGAAGCCGAAATGATAGTACATCGCCAGCCCGACGGAGCCGGTCCATAAGGCGGCGGCGCGGCTGTGATAGCCGACGAAGAGCAGCGCGGTGGCGACGAAGAAGTTGGCGGCCAGGAACAGGCCGGCAGGCGACTGGTCCATATAGAGCAGCAGTTCGCCCGCCCAGCGCGACCAGAACAGCATCGCAAGGCCGATGCGGATCAACGCGGACGAACGCGACGAGCCTTCCGTGTCGACCGCCCAGCCGGCGAGGTGCGTGGCAATGGCGTGCACTAGGCGCCAGTTCGGCCAGTCGGCCATGGCGTCAGTCGGCGCAGGCATTTTCGGCATCGGTATGGATGACCTCCCAGCCACCGCGCGTGGCTTGGCGCGCACGGACGCGGATGTCGGCGCCCTGCCCGGCGGCCGCACAAAGGCGCTTGATGACGGAAGCCAGTTCCTCGCGGTTTTGGATCCACTTCAGCCCGCCGTCGCGGGAAGCGCCGAGCATCTCGAACCGGTCGAGCGGAACCAGCGCGCCGTCGGGCCGGCGGATTTGAAAGGAAACGTCGATCACGCCCAGCCCGATCGCGCTGAACATGGTCCAGGAACGCAGCAAGGCCGTTCGCACCCCGAAGACCTGCTCCGCGACCGGACCGGCGATCATGAAGCCGGCGATCGCGATGAATGCGAGAAGCCGCAGGCGTCCCGCCGACAGCCATCTGGCAGGCTCAGTGCCTGTTCCGATCGAGATGATGTCCGCCACCCGCGCACCCCCGTCGTAATCATAGACCGGTTCAACGCCTGGTCTTTGACCATCCCAGAAAAAGTCAGGCCTGGGGCCCGTGCGGAGGTTGGTGACGCTATGCCACCCAGGCGGAAAACGCCGCTGGTCGACAAGGCGACCTAGCGGATTGCCGACAGGTCTGGTTCCAGCGAGACCATGGAAAGACGCTTTCGCGGACAACCCTTGACGACAAAAATCCTCAAACCCATATCGCCGTTAGGCCGGGGCAGCGCTGTAGGTCCCGGCT
>RXJA01000567.1 GCA_003963455.1 Hyphomicrobiales bacterium | reverse complement strand
GCTAACAAGAGCTTACCGGTAAGAGGTTTCGGAAGACGCTTAACGATCGGTCACCCGAGCAAGAACAATTAACCTAAAGATTTAGCCAATGGATTTTGGGAGAAAACGGGCCGCGAAATCGGCCTTGGATGTAGTGCATGATGTCGCCCGAAAACCAGCCCTGGGCCTATTGGCGGAGCTGGCGCTTCTGCAGCCAGATGGTGACGCGAAAGACGATGTAGAGCAAGGCCACGCAGACATGCGAGACGACGATCAGGATCCGGTGACCAAAGAGGTTGGGGAAGCCGGCATACATCACCGTCTCGGTCACCGCGCAGATGAACCAGATCACGGGCCCCCAGGACGCCAGCATCCATAGGCCGGCCGCGGCGAACGGAAAAAACACGGCGAGCATGGCCGCCGCCACCTGCCAGTGCACCGGCATGAGGTCGAAGCGCCACAACTCGCCCGGATAAATGCCGATCAGCCGGATCCAGTAGAGGATGCCGAACAAGAGGCAGTAGCCGGCGATGACGCGTTGGAACCAGGCGAAGATGACCTCGGTGGTCGAGGGCTGCAGCACCACCCGCCTGGAGGTGACCTCGCTCACAGTACGAGTTCCTTATCGCCCAGCGACGCGAAATAGGCGTCGATGTCGGCCGCGACGACGTCATCCAGCACCGCCGGCCGCCACACGGGCTTGGAGCCCTTGTCGATGATGGCGGCGCGGATGCCTTCATAGAAATCGTGGCCGGCAAGCATGCGGTTGAGGATGCGGAATTCCATCTTCATGCATTCGTCCATCGACAGCGTCGATCCCGCGCTGATCTGGCGCCAGGCGACGTTGAGGCTGGTCGGCGAGCGGGTTTTCAGCGTCGCCAGCGTCTTTGCGGCAAACGCATCTTCCGCCCCTGCCCGCTCAAGACTGTCGATGATGCCGGCGAGCGAGCCCTGCGAAAAATGGCGCGCGATCGCTTCCAGGTCGTGTCGCTCGGTCTCGCGCTTGGCGGGCACGAAGAAATCGCGCAGCTCCGCATTGGCGTCGCCGCTCGTCGCCAGTTCGTCGAGCAGGCCCGCCTGGTCCTCGGCCTTGATGGTGTGGGTGGCGAGCCCCGACCACAGCGCATCGCCATGGCGGATGCGGTTGCCCGTCAGCCCGAGATACATGCCGAAGGAGCCGCCCAGATCCGGCAGCAGGTGGCTGGCGCCGACATCAGGAAAGAAGCCGATGCCGACCTCCGGCATGGCGAACTGCGCGTTTTCGGTCAGCACCCGGTGCGAGCCGTGGAAGGAGACGCCGACGCCGCCGCCCATCACGATGCCGTCGATCAGCGCGACATAGGGTTTCCTGAAGCGGGCGATGCGGGCATTGAGCCGATACTCGTCGGCGAAGAAGTCGACGGGCGGCTTGCCGGCGCGGCCGGCCTCGTAGATGTGCAGGATATCGCCGCCGGCCGAAAATGCCCTGCCCTCGGCCTTGACCACGACGACGCCGATGCCCTGGTCCTGCTCCCAGGCATCGAGCGCCTTGGCGAGCGCCCTGACCATGTTGTGGGTGACGGCATTGAGCGCCTTCGGTCGGGTCAGCGTGACAACGCCCGCTTTGCCCAGCCGCTCGAAGCGGATCTCGTCGCCTCCGCCAAAATCCATCGCCAGGAATCCCTCTCTTCGCCCGCGGGGGAGAAGTGCTAAAGGGGGCATCGGGGCACGTCAATGGCGGCGCTCCTTGCGCTGGCGGGCGACCGCGCCAGATGTTAGGTAACCGGCAAAGAACTATGCCCGCGCCCTGACAGCTTTCGAGCAGCGACATGCCTGGAATTTCTCGCTTGGTGGTTGGATTGGCCGGTCTCCTGTGCCTGGGCGTTCCGGCCCGTGCCACGACAATGGCCGATCTCTACCAGGCGCAAACGATCGTCACCGGCACCGGAGACGTGAACCGCCAGATCGGTTTCAGGGACTGCCTCGACAAGGTGCTGGTCAAGGTCTCCGGCGACCAGCGCCTGACGCAGAAGGCCGAGATGCTGGCGCTGCGCGACAAGGCCGCCCACTTCGTCCAGTCCTTCCGCTACCATGACCGGCTCGAGGGCATCCCGATCCATGACGAGCAAGGCACGCATGACCGCCCGCACGATCTGACCTGCCTCTACAAGCCGGCCGTCGTCGACAGGCTCCTGGCGCAGCTCGGCAGCCGGCCCTGGCTCGGCGAGCGGCCGCCGATCGCCGTCTTCATGAGCGCCGAGCAAGGCGCGCGGCATTTCCTGCTGACGGAGGACGAGGACCAGGGCAAGACGATGCGGGAATCCTTCGCCAATGCCGCCGGGCCGCTGCTGATGCGTGTCACCTTTCCAAAGGCCGGGCAGTTTGGCGGCCTCGACGGGAAGGCGCTTTCCGGAGCCGAGATGGCAAGGCTCGACAAGCTCGCGAAGAAAGCGGGAGCGGCCCGGGCGCTCGCCGGCAGCATCGTGTGGAGCGACAAGGAGCTCGGCTGGATCGCCGACTGGCGCCTGGCCGACCACGGCAAGACCTATCGCTGGCAGGCGCGCGGCGTCAGCTTCGACGAGGCGTTCAGGGCTGCGATCAGGGGCGCGGCGCAAATCTTGTCGGGGCACGGGCAGCCTTAGGGCAGGTCGATATTCAGGTGATGCCGGCCTGCAAACGGCGGCTTCCTGCGCTTCCGCTACTCGCGTAGCCGAATGTACGCTCCGTTCCGGTTCTCGGCAGCCACCCAGTTTGGTCGCTTCGCGCCCGTCTTCGACTCCGACTCTGCCTGACCTGAATCTCAACCTACCCTACCTTGGTGCGTGCCTGGCACAATCGTGTCGCATTGGTCAGCGGCGCGGACGCGTGCTAAAAGCCAGCCCGAAAGAGAGTCCCGGCCATGAACAAATTCACCCCTGCAAAGCCCGCAGGCGCGCGCAGCGTCGACGAGATCACCGGCAGCCGGCGGCTGCGGCGCATGCGCAAGGCCGATTGGTCTCGCCGCCTGGTGCAGGAGAACCAGCTTTCGGTGAACGATCTGATCTGGCCGATCTTCGTCGTCGACGGCAAGAACACGCGCGAGCCGATCGCCGCCATGCCGGATGTCTATCGCCTCTCCGTCGACCTCGCGGTCAAGGAAGCGGAGCGCGCGGCGAAACTCGGCATTCCGGCGATCGCAACCTTCCCCAATGTCGAGCTTGCGCTGCGTGACCAGACCGGCTCGCATATCCTCGACCCCGACAACGTCATCAACCGCGCGACGCGCGCGATCAAGGAAGCGGTGCCGGAGATCGGCATCATCACCGACGCCGCGCTCGACCCCTTCACCAGCCACGGCCATGACGGCATCCTGCGCGACGGCATCATCGTCAATGACGAGACGGTCGAGCAGGTGGCTGCCGCGGCCGTCATCCAGGCCGCCGCCGGCGCCGACATCATCGCGCCGTCCGACATGATGGACGGCCGTATCGGCGCCATCCGCGACGCGCTTGACGCCAATGGTTTCCAGGACGTGGCGATCATGTCCTATGCGACGAAATTCGCTTCCGCCTTCTATGGCCCCTACCGCGAGGCGGTGGGCACCGCCGGCCTGCTCAAGGGCGACAAGAAGACCTATTACATCGACCACGCCAATTCGGACGAAGCGGTGCGCGAGGCCGAGCAGGATCTGGCGGAAGGCGCCGACATGCTGATGGTGAAGCCGGGGCTGCCCTATCTCGACATCATCCGCAGGCTGAAGGACGAATTCCAGATGCCGACCTTCGCCTATCAGGTTTCGGGCGAATATTCGATGATCAAGGCGGCGGCGGCCAATGGCTGGATCGACGGCGAGAAGGCGATGCTGGAATCGCTGCTTTCGCTGAAGCGCGCCGGCTGCGACGGCGTGCTGACCTATTTCGCGCCGACCGTGGCGGAGCTGCTGAAGGGTTAAGCCGCCAAACCGGCAAGCAGCGCCGGCGATCCGCCGTCAGAATTCCACGTCGAGTTCGACGATCTCCTCGGGCTCGGCGAGCGCGCCTTCGGTCCATTCCCGCATCAGCGGCCAGGCAAAGACCGTGTCGCAATAGGCGGCAAGCGGGGCCTCGAGCTCAACCGCATAGGTGCGGAAGCGGGTGCAGACCGGAGCGTACATGGCATCGGCCATGGTCGGCGATGCACCGAACAGCCACGGTCCACCATAGGTCGCCAGGCATTCCGACCAGATCGCCTTGATCCGCTCCACGTCCGGCCGCGCGCCGGAAAAGATCTTGAAGCTCCTGTGCCTCGCCTTGAGGTTCATCGGCAGCGCCGAGCGCAGATTGTGGAAACCCGAATGCATTTCACCCGACACCGCGCGGCAATGGGCGCGCGCCACGCGCTCGACCGGCAACAGCCCGGCGCCCGGGATCGTCTCGGCCAGATATTCGGCGATGGCGAGCGTGTCCCATACGGTGACCCCTTCATGCGTCAGCCGCGGCACCAGCACCGACGGCGACAGGAGCAGCAATTCCTGGCGCTGCTCCGGATCATCGATGTCGACGCGCTTCTCCTCGAACTCCAGACCGGCCATGCGGCACAGCAGCCAGCCGCGCAGCGACCAGGACGAATAGTTCTTCGACGAGATCGTCAACGTCGCCTTCGTGGCGCCTTGCGGCTTCGCCGTAACCGCCTTCGCCTTCCCCGCCTTGGCCATGCCGCGGACCTCCAAGCCTTTCGCCGGCAACAATCCTCTCGCAATGCAAAATAAATTGCACTAGCTTTTTTGCACTGCACGATGGCTGTTTCGGGAACGAGGCGCAATGCTCTACCAGGCCTACCAGCTCCAGGACGACCTCATCGCGCCGACACGCATGCTTTCCGAACTGATGGCTTCCGTGACCGGCGGCATGATCCTCGGCGACGCCGCCAAGCGGCGCATCGCGGCCGGGCTGGAGATGATCGCGCGTTTCCGGCTCACCCACACACGGCCGGATTTCGGCATCGCGACCGTCAGGGTCGGCAATCGCGACGTGCCGGTCACCGTCGAAACGGTACGCGCGCTGCCGTTCGGCAAGCTGCTGCGTTTTGCCAAGGATATCGACACGCCCCAGCCGAAGGTCATGGTGGTCGCGCCCCTGTCGGGGCATTTCTCGACGCTGCTGCGCGGCACGGTGGAGACGCTGCTGGCCGACCACGAGGTCTATGTCACCGACTGGGCC
>RXJA01000454.1 GCA_003963455.1 Hyphomicrobiales bacterium | reverse complement strand
TCAACATGGATTCCGGCCATGCCGGCGCGTCGGGCCGCTTCTCGCGGCTGGAGGAGATCGCCTACATTTACGCCTATGCCCTGAAAGTGACCGGCAAGACCTGATTTTCCGCTCGCAATCGGCAAGGGCGCGCGTTACCCAATGCCGCCCATTTTTCGACATGGCTTTTCCCGGCCGCGATCATTTACCCGCAAGGATCCTCATGCTGCTCGTCGACACGTATCTCGACAAATCCGCCATCCAGGGCATCGGTGTCTTCGCCAGGAACCACATCGCAAAGGGCACGCTGGTCTGGAGGCTCGACCCGCGGTTCGACCGCCGGATCCCGGTCGATACCTACGAAGCCCAGATCGGCCCGGTGAAATCCTATCTAGACCGCTATTCCTACCCCGACCGGCACGATCCGAGCTTCATCGTCTTCGAGGCTGACGACGCGCGTTACATGAACCATGACGACGACCCGAACTGCGATGTCTCCTCGCCAGAGGAGACCTACGCGTTGCGCGACATCGCGCCAGGCGAAGAACTGACCTGCAACTACAACCACTTCTTCGAAGACGGCTTCGACTTCCTGGGCGATCGCCACCTGTAGCCGGATGGCGGCCGGCGCAAGCGAGGTCAGCTCCCCGGCTTGCGCGCCGGATAGCCGTTGGGGCGCGGCGGGACAGCCTTGAGATAGGCGGCGATTGCCGCGCGGTCGTCGGGGGTCAGTTGCGCCATGTTTCGCTGCACTTCGACCATGGAACCGCCGACTGAATCGAAATCGGGCGTGAAGCCGGTCTCGAGATAATTGGCGATATCGGCCTCGGACCAGTCCTTGATGCTCTTCCCGTCGGGAGTGATGTTGGGCACGACGCCCGAGCCTTCGGCAGCGACTGCCCCCGCCAGCCACTCGCCCTTCTCGATACCGCCGGCGAAATCGCGCGGCGTGTGGCATTCGCCGCAATGGCCGGGACCCTCGACAAGGTAACGGCCGGCCAGAACCTTGTCCGGCGCGCCGTCCGGCAAAGCTATCACCGGTTCGGGACTGAGATAGAGCAGTTTCCACAGGCCGATGCCGCGGCGGATGCTGAAAGGAAAGGAAAGCCTGTGATCCGGCGCCTTGCCGGCAACCGCCGGCAGCGTCTTCATGAAAGCATAGAGGTCGGCGATGTCGGCCGGCTTCATGCGCGCGTAGGATGCATAGGGAAAGGCCGGATAGAAATGCTCGCCGGAGGGCGAAACGCCCTTCAGCATGGCGTTGGCGAAGTCCTGCTCGCTCCAGGCGCCGATGCCGTCCTTCTGATCCTGCGAGATGTTGGGAGGCACGAAGGTGCCGAACGGCGTCTTGAGTTCCAGCCCTCCGGCCAGTTGCAGCCGGGCGTCGCCCTCGGCGCCAGGCCTGGAATGGCAGGAGGTGCAGCCGCCGGCATAGAAGATGCGCTTGCCCCTGGCGGCGTCACCGGGGCCGAGCCGCGCGACGGCCTGGGCGTCAAGCCTGACCGGCGCCGACAAGGCCCAGCCGGCGACCGCGCCGGCGACGCCCAGCACGATGACGGTGCCGACCAGCTTCTTCAGCCGGGACATGGCCGACGATCAGCCTTTCTTGATTCTGTAGCTTTGGTGGCAGGCGCCGCAATCGCCGCCCAGGGTGTTGAGCTGCGCCTTCAAACCGTCGACATCGCCCGGCGGCGAGGCGACCGCTTCCTTGGCGTTGGCCAGGAACTTGTCCTCGGCAGCCTTGAAGCCGGCCATGTCTTCCCAGATCTTCGGCGCGGCGGTGGTGTCGCCGTTCTCGCTGCCGGCCGGGAAGAGCTTTTCGACGTCGAACTTCTCTGCATTGGCCTGCAACGCCTTGAGCGTCGTCAGCACGGCGGCGGCGTCGAAATCCTCCTCGCCCTTGACCACCTTGGACAACTGACCGGCGAGCTTGCCGCGCTCCTTCATCAGAGCCTGGCGATCCTGGATCGGGTCGGCAAGGGCAGCCGAACCGGCAAGAGCGAGCATAGAGATGGCGAGGACAAGCTTTCTCATTCAATTGGCTCCATGGTGAAGAGGTGCGCGACCAAGGCATTTCATCGTCTCGCCGTGAAATGCCCTATTTCCTTGCTGGCGCAATTCCGGACGGAAAACCGTTCCACGCTTTTCCTGGAATTGCCCCGACGTTAACGGACCTGACGGCAGGAATATTCCCCTGGTGCCGTCACGATTTCCCGATCGCGATCAATCTCCTGTGTTGGCAGATAAAGAAAAGCCCCGGCGTGCGGGGCTTTTCGTCAAAATCGCTCAGCCTTTGGCCTTCTCGTAGAGTTCCAGGACATGGTCCCAGTTGATCAGGCTGTCGACGAAGGCTTCGAGATATTTCGGCCGCGCGTTGCGGTAGTCGATGTAGTAGGAATGCTCCCACACGTCGACGCCGAGGATCGGTGAGCCGCCATGCACCAGCGGGTTCTCGCCGTTCGGCGTCTTGGAAATCTCGAGCTTGCCGTTCTTGACCGAAACCCAGGCCCAGCCGGAGCCGAACTGGGTGGTGCCGGCGGCGATGAAATCCGCCTTGAACTTGTCATAGCCGCCGAGGTCGCTGTCGACGGCCTTCTGCAGCGCGCCCGGTAGCTTGTTGCCGCCGCCGCCCTTCTTCATCCACTTCCAGAAATGGATGTGGTTGTAGTGCTGGGCCGCGTTGTTGAAGAGCCCGGCATTCTTGCCGAAGGACTGCTTCACGACCTCTTCGACCGACAGGTCGCCCATTCCGGCCTCGGCGGCCAGTTTGTTGCCGTTGTCGACATAGGCCTTGTGATGCTTGTCGTGGTGATACTCCAGCGTCTCCTTCGACATGTAAGGCTGCAGCGCCTCGTAGTCATAAGGCAAAGCGGGCAACTCAAAAGCCATGGATGATACTCCCTCGAGGAAAAAGTCCGGTGATACTACCGGGTTAAGATAGGTCTGGAATGGGTCGGGGCAACTCCGGAATGGAGCGCCGAGCGACTTTTAGAGCAATTCCTGGAAAAGTGTGAAACGGTTTCCGTTCGGAATTGCGCAAAAATCAAAGAGCAGGAGCGGTTCGCCGTTTCCGCGAAGCGATATACCGCTCCAGCGGCTCAGGCGGCGGACGTCGAATGCGCCCAGTCCCAATAGAGTTCGCGCGCCTTCTTGGCCACGGGTCCGGGCTGCAGGTCGCGGTTCTCGATGCGCGTGATCGGCACGACCTTGGAATGGTTGCCGGTCGAGAATATCTCGTCCGCGTCGAGGAAATCGCGAATCGTCAGCGTCTTCTCGGTGGTCTTGAAGCCGTAGTCGCCGAGCAGGCTGATGGCGCGCGAGCGAGTGATGCCGGAGAGAAACGTGCCGTTCGGGGCCGGCGTCATCACATGGCCGTCCTTGACCAGGAAGATGTTGGACGTGCCGGTCTCGGCGACATTGCCCAGCATGTCGAGCACCAGCGCGTTGTCGAAACCGCGGCTCTTGGCCTCGAGGATGGCGCGGCCGTTGTTGGGATAGAGGCAGCCGGCCTTGGCGTTGGTCGGCATGGTCTCGATCGTCGGTCGCCGGAACGGCGAGACGGTGACCGAGAAGCCGGCCGGCGAGATCATCGGCGATTCATAAAGGCACAGGCAGAAGCGGGTCGAATCCGGATCGGCCGGCACGCCCATGTAGCCGCCATGCTCGGCCCAATACATCGGTCTGATATAGACGGCCGTCTTGCCGTCGAATTTCTTCAGGCCGTCCCAGGTCAGCCCAACGATCTCCTCGGCCGTCATCGAGGGTTTCAGGCCAAGTGCCGCCGCCGAGGCGTTGACGCGGGCGCAATGAAGATCGAGGTCGGGCGCCACGCCCTCGAACCAGCGGCCGCCGTCGAAGACGCTGGTGCCCAGCCACATGGCATGGCTGCGCGGTCCCAGTATCGCGACATTGCCCTCGTACCAATCGCCGTCCACATAGGTCCAAGTCGCGGTTTGCGCCGCTTCCGCCAGTGTCATGTTCGCCGTCCAGATCGATGATTTCAGGTCGTCATAGGACGATGCTTTGGCGGCCGGCGTCAACCGACATGGCCGAAAATCATTGAGGCCAGCGGCACTTGACTGCAATCAGCGCTTGCGCGGCGCGCCGGTACGCCGCAAAACTCCCGCCATGCACCATGCGGCCTATGTCTTCGACGCCTATGGCACGTTGTTCGACGTGCATGCCGCCGTGCGCCGCCATGCCGGCGAGATCGGCCCGGACGGCCAGTTGCTCTCCGAAATCTGGCGCGCCAAGCAGCTCGAATATTCCTGGGTCAGGACACTGATGGGCTCATACGCCGACTTCTGGCAGTTGACGGAGCAGGCGCTCGATTTCGCGCTGCGCAAGGTGCCCTCGGCCGACCCGGCGCTGCGGACGAAACTGCTGGAGGCTTACTGGCGGCTCGACTGCTATCCGGAAGTGCCCGCCGTCCTGAAGGCGCTCAAGGCATCGGGCGCGAAGCTTGCCATCCTCTCCAACGGGTCGCCCGAAATGCTCGACGCGGCGGTCAAATCCGCGGCGCTCGACCAGATCCTCGACGACGTGTTTTCGGTCGATCAGGTCAAACGCTTCAAGACCGATCCGTCGGTGTACGACATGGTGGTCACCGGCTGGCGGCTCTATCCAGGCGCGGTGTCGTTCCAGTCGTCAAACCGCTGGGACATAGCGGGGGCCGCCAAGTTCGGTTTCCGCACGGTCTGGATCAACCGGGCCAGCCAGCCGGACGAATACCGCGACTTTCCGCCGGGGCTGATCCTGCCTTCGCTCGAAGGGCTGTTGGCGGAGGTCTAAGCCTGCTGTTGCTGCAGCGCAACAGCTGTGGCGCGGTCACAGCTTCGCCTTTTTCTGTCCACCCTCAGGCCAGAATTGGAACCGCCTATCGCGGCCGACTGTTATGGATGCCACCGCCGCCGTGCCCGCGCATTCATGTTTTCTTGCGAATTGAGACCTAGAAAAGGCAACCATGTCAGACGCTTCCTTCCGCATCAGCCGCCGCGGCTTCCTCAATTTCACAGCCCTTGGCGCTGCTTCGGCCGCCGTATCCGCCTGCACCACGACCAGCGATCAAGGCCCGGCGCCCATCCAGACGCCACCGCCTCAGGCCCCTGTCGAGCCGCCGCTCGGCGACTACGCGACGATGTACGGCGCGATGTCCGACAATGGCT
>RXJA01000365.1 GCA_003963455.1 Hyphomicrobiales bacterium | reverse complement strand
TCGCCCTCGGCGTTGATCAGCGCCACGATCTCCTTGTTGATCGAGCCGGCCAGCACCATCTCGACGATCTCGACCGTCTTCTGGTCGGTCACGCGCAGGCCGCCCTCGAATTTGGATTCGATGCCCATCTTGGTGAGCATCGCGCCGATCTGCGGCCCGCCGCCATGCACCACGATCGGGTTGACGCCGGACTGCTTCAGCAGCGCGATGTCGCGGGCGAACGCCTTGCCGAGCTCGGTGTCGCCCATGGCATGGCCGCCATATTTCACCACCACCGTCTTGTTCTCGTAACGCTGCATATAGGGCAGCGCCCTGGAGAGCAGCGCGGCCTGCATTTCGGCGGTGGCGGTGATGTCCGTCATCGGTCGGGTTCCCGAATTGGCAAGGATTGGCGGCGTCTTAGCGGGAATTGCCGCGGGCCGCAAACGGCTTTGCGCTCACAATGACGAAATCGTGTGCCGGGCGTCTAGGCGGGCGCCTTGAGCGGCGCGCGCCGCTTCAGCCATCCGGAAAGCTTCTCCATCTGGGCGGCGAAGGACAACAGCGTCTCCTCGTCGCCCGGACGCCCGGCAGCCTGTATGCCGAGCGGCAGGCCGGCTTCGGTAACATGCACCGGCAGAGCGATCGACGGCTGGCCGCTGACATTCTGGATCGCCGGCCAGTGGGTGAACCACAGGCTCTTGTCCATCAGCTGGCCGAAGAACGCCTTGACCTTGAGCAGGCGGGTAAGACGCAATTTGTCGAGCAGGTTCTCGAGGAGCTCATCGGCGCCCTTGGGGTCCATCGCACCGCAGGCTAGAGGCGGGTGCGCGATGATCGGCATCAGCACGGCGTCGTAGCGCGCGGTCTCCTCGATCAGTTGCCGCGCCGTGGCGTTGAGCCGTTGCACGCCCTCATAGACCTCGCCGGCGGACAGCATTTCACCCAGCCGGGTCAGCACTCGCGTCGCGCGTTCGACGTCTCCGGTCACCGGGCGGCCGACGCGCTGCGCCTCGCCCCGCATCGTGCCGGCGACCGCCGCGGCGACGCTCTTGCAGAAATCGGCGATGAAGTCGCGGCCGATGAAAGGCAGGTCGATCTCTTCCACGGCATGGCCGCCTTCGCGCGCCAGCGCCACCGCGGTGTCGAGCGCCTGGAGCGTCTCGGCCGAGATCGGCAGGCCGAGCGGCGACCTACGGTAGACAGCCAGGCTGAGCTTGCCGGGCTCGCGCGCGGCCGCGGCGGCAAACGAACCCTTCGGCGCGCGCGCCGCGTAAGGCGAAAGCGGATCGGCGCCATGGGTGAGGTCGAGCAGCAGCGCCGTGTCGCGCACCGAGCGGCTGACGGCATGGTCGACGACCATGCCGTACCAGCTTTCGCTGACCAGCGGCGTCAGGGGCACGCGGCCCCTCGAGGTCTTCAAACCCACCAGCCCGCTGCAGGCCGAAGGCACGCGGATCGAGCCGCCGCCGTCGGAGGCGTGCGCCGCCGGCACCACGCCCGCAGCCACCAGCGCGGCGGCGCCGCCGGACGAGCCGCCGGTCGTGTGGCCGGTGTTCCACGGGTTGCGCGTGATGCCGAAGCGGGCCGACTCCGTCATCAGCCTGAGCCCATGCTCGGGCGAAGTGCTGGTGGCGATCGGGATCAGGCCGGCGGCCAGATAGCGCTCGACCATCACCGAGTCGAAATCGGCGGTGAAGGGCGGGATGCGGCTGCCGCCATGGATCGGCACACCCTTGAGGCCGATGCCGAGATCCTTCAGCGCGAACGGCACGCCGGCCAGCGGCAGCGTGCGGTCGACGGTCTTCGCCCGTGCCCGCGCGGCGTCGTAAAGCGGCGTGGCGATGGCATTGATGTCGGGCCGTGTCGCCTCGGCGCGCGCGATCGCCGCCTCGACCAGTTCGGTCGGCGAAACTTCTCCCGCGTGCACGAAGCCCGCAAGCCCGGTCGCATCCTGTTCCCAAAGCACGCGTTCAACCGACATCATCGCCGCCCTCTTTCGAAAAAGGCTATCGGTGACCGGCACGCTTGGCAATGACAACGGGACGAGCGGCAATGAAAGAGCGCGCAAGCGGACCGCGACGCCGGCCGGCAGCCTTCAATGGACAAGTGCGCCTGCGCCGTTTGCAAATCGATCGCAATCTTCTAATTTGCGCATATGGGCCCGCAGGATATCAGCAAGCTGATCGTTCGGACTTCGATGAAGGACCGGGCCGCGTTCGATCTGCTCTACAGGCAGACCAGCGGGAAACTTTTCGGCGTCTGCCTTCGTGTATTGAGGGACAGGGGAGATGCGGAAGAGGCGCTGCAGGAGGTCTTCGTCAAGATCTGGACGAAGGCCGATCGTTTCGCGGTTTCCGATCTGAGCCCGATTTCCTGGCTGGTGGCCGTTGCGCGCAACCATGCGATCGATCGCATCAGGGCGCGGCGCAGTCCTTCCGCCAATATCGATGTAGCCCTCGACGTCGCCGACCCGACGCCGGGACCCGAGGCCATGGCAGTGGCGGGCGGCGAGGCCGAACGCATCCACCATTGCCTCGACGAACTGGAGAAAGACCGGGCGGCGGCCGTCCGGGGCGCCTATTTGAGCGGCGAGAGTTATGCCGAGCTGGCGGAGCGCTTCAAGGTTCCGCTGAACACGATGCGGACTTGGCTGCGGCGAAGCCTGCTCAAACTTAGGGAATGCCTGGAAAGATGACGCTTGCGGAAGACAACGGACCGGAACGTGGAGGCGACGACCTGCTCGCCGCCGAATACGTTCTCGGCGTCCTGTCGGCCGACGAGCGCCGGATCGCGTCGGGCCGCATCGACACCGAGACGGCGTTCGCCCGCCTTGTCGACGCTTGGGAGGTCCACTTCGCGCCGATGGCCGCGGCCTATGCCGCGGCCGAGCCGCCGGCTTCCGTGAAGGCGGCGATAGACCGCCGCCTGTTCGCATCCTCCGCGCCCACATCCACGGCGCCCAGCGCCGGCCTGTGGGCGAGCCTTGCCTTCTGGCGTGGCCTCGCCGCCGCGGCCATTGCCACCTTGGCCGTCTATGTCGCCTTGCCTTATGTCAATCCGCCGGTCCAGCCGCCCGAGACCAGGTTGGTCGCGTCTCTGGGGGCAGACAACAGCAACGTCAAATACCTTGCCGTCTATGATGCCGCCCGCCACGAGGTCGGCCTGTCGCTGGTCTCGGGCGATCGCGGCGCCGGCAAGGACTTCGAGCTGTGGATGATCGAAGGCAAGAACGCGCCGGTCTCGATGGGCGTCATCCCCGCCGGCCAGACCGCGCGCATGGCCGTTGCGCCGGCCGTCCAGCAGAAGCTGGCGCAAGGCGCCGTGCTCGCGGTCAGCCTCGAGCCGACCGGCGGTTCGCCGACCGGCCAGCCGACCGGTCCCGTCGTCGCCGCCGGCGACCTGAAGGGCATCTGACCCCAGGCGGCGAATTCTAAAAGACTAATTGAAATCTATCTCTTGCCTTGGGCGGGAGTGAGAAGTGCTGTGTCATCACAGGCGGCGGGTGCACAACAAATCGGGCAAACAGAAAAATCTCGCGGCATTCGTGAAACTAACTTTTTCCCGCCCCGTATCTCCTCGCGTTCCCAAGGATGGGAAAAACAACCCTAGGAGACTGACACTATGCGTAAGATCGCCACCCTTTTGCTCGCCACCACGATAGGCCTTTCCACGCTCGGCGCCGTTGCCTATGCCGCCAATCCGATGGTCGGCGGCGCGCCTATGTATGCCAAGAAGAACATCATCGAGAACGCCGTCAACTCGAAGGACCACACCACGCTGGTCGCCGCGGTCAAGGCCGCCGGCCTCGTCGACACGCTGCAGACACCCGGCCCCTTCACCGTCTTCGCGCCGACCAACGAGGCGTTCGCGGCATTGCCGGCCGGCACGGTCGACACGCTGCTCAAGCCGGAGAACAAGGACAAGCTGACCAAGATCCTGACCTGCCATGTCATAGCCGCCAAGGCGCTGGCCGCCGATGTCGCCAAGATGGCGAAGGCCGATGGCGGCGCGCACCAGGTCAAGACGGTCGGTGGTTGCGAGCTGACGCTGAAGGCCAAGGGCGGCAAGGTCACCGTCACCGACGAAAACGGCAACGTCGCCCATGTCACCATCGCCGATGTTCGCCAGTCCAACGGCGTCATCCACGTCATCGACAAGGTTCTCTTGCCGAAGATGTAACAAAGCGGGCCTGGCCGGCGAAGACATGGCTGAGCGCCGGCCGCATCATCCAAGATCCGCGCCGCCGGCAAGGGTGTGCTCCGCGTCGTCCCGCAAGGGCGGCGTGGAGCGGCATTCCAACCAGTTCCAGGAAAAGCGCGAAGCGGTTTTCGCCCGGAATTGCTCAAACGAACGGATAGGGCGTCACCGGCTTTTGATTTCCGGGCGGCGTTCTATCTTGGCAGAATGCGTCAGGAGGAACGGCCATGAACCGTCGTGATTTTCTCTGGAGCGGCGCCGCCGCCACCGCTCTCATCGTCGGATCCGCAGCGATGCTGCGCGCCGGCGCACCAAAACCCGCCTTCGCCGCCGAGACCTTCGAGGTCACCAAGACCGATGCCGAATGGCACGCCATCCTTTCCGACGAGGCCTTCGACGTGCTGCGCAAGCAAGGCACCGAATATCCCGGCACCAGCCCGCTGCTCAACGAACATCGCAAGGGCATCTTCGCCTGCGCCGGCTGCGACCTGCCGGTCTATTCGTCCGAGACCAAATTCGATTCCGGCACCGGCTGGCCGAGCTTCTACCAGGAGATCGCCAATTCCATTGGCAAGACCGTGGACAATTCTCTCGGCATGACCCGCACCGAGGTTCACTGCCGCCGCTGCGGCGGCCATCTCGGCCATGTCTTCGACGACGGCCCGCCGCCCACCGGCCTTCGCCATTGCATCAACGGCGTGGCGTTGAGCTTCAAGCCGGCAGCGGCTTAAGCAATTCCAGGAAAAGTGCGCAGCGCTCAGGCTCGGCGACTTCGCCGTAGCCTTCGGTTCGGAATTGCGGCAAACAAAGAACAACCTTGGACCTCCCGAAAAAGGAATGACCCCGGAAATCGTCGCCGACTTCCGGGGTCACGTTGAGGAGGCCAGGCGGGGGTTCCGGCTCCTCAATGGCCTCCGCCGCCACCGCCGCCCTGCTGGGCCGGCTTGTTGATGAACAGCACGAAGAATCCGAGC
>RXJA01000429.1 GCA_003963455.1 Hyphomicrobiales bacterium | reverse complement strand
TCGCAATCAGCTTGTCTTCCAGTGCGGCCTCGCGCGCCACCGTCTCGGAAGCCAGCACGATATCGCCCAGCATGGGCGGCAGCGGCCCACCTTTCGGGAAGGAAAAAGCCGGGAAAGACAAGACGTTGGTCGGCTTGTCCTTGCCGCGCCATTCGGCGTTGAGCGTCCGGATATGGGCATCGTCGGAAAAGACGACGCTGAGCTCCGAGGCGCCGCTGACGCCGGTTTCGGCAAAGGCGGCGGCAGCGGCGCGATCGACCAGGCGCGTCAGCTCGGTTTCGGCAGGCCAATCGCCAGCCTCGACGAAAATATCGATATCGACCTGCGTCTTGCCGCTGGATGCTGGAGTGTCAGCCATATGGCCTTTTTCGATCAGCTTTCGGCGCCAAGGCCCCGCGCCAACTTGCCGTCGCGGTCATAGGCCTTGACGATCTCCGCGACCAGCGGGTGGCGCACCACGTCGCCCTCGTTGAAGCGGACGGTGACGATGCCAGGCACGCCGTCGAGGATGCGCAGCGCCTCGACCAGGCCCGACTTGGTGTTCGGCGGCAGGTCGATCTGCGTCGGATCGCCGGTGACGATCATGCGCGAGTTCTCGCCGAGACGGGTCAGGAACATCTTCATCTGCATCGGCGTGGTGTTCTGCGCCTCGTCGAGGATCACCGCCGCATGCGCCAGCGTGCGGCCGCGCATGAAGGCCAAAGGCGCGATCTCGATGACCTCGGCCGCGATCGCCCGCTCGACCTTGTCGGCCGGCATCATGTCGTAGAGCGCGTCATAGAGGGGCCGCAGATAAGGATCGACCTTCTCTTTCATGTCGCCGGGCAGGAAGCCCAGCCGCTCGCCGGCCTCGACGGCCGGGCGCGACAGCACGATGCGCTCGACCATGCCGCGCTCGAGCAGCATGGCAGCGTGTGCCACCGCGAGATAGGTCTTGCCGGTGCCGGCCGGGCCGATGCCGAAGACCATTTCCGAGCGCTCGAGCGCCCGCATATAGGCGTCCTGGGTCAGCGAACGGGCGTAGATCGTCTTCTTGCGCGTCGATATCTGGGCGGCCGACACCTTGCCCTTGCGCTCCAGGGTGGGCAGCGTCAGCTGGTCGTCGGCCGCGATCGCCATACGCACGGCGCCGTCGACATCCGACTGGCCGATGTCGACGCCCTTCTGCAGGATGCCGTAGAGCGTATCCAGCGCGCGGCGCGCCTGTTCGGCGGCGGAAGCCGAGCCCTTGATCGCAAGCTGGTTGCCGCGCGAGCGGATATCCACGCCGAGCTTCTGCTCGAGGCGGGCCAAGTTCTCGTCGAACTGACCGTAAAGGGCGCTGGCAAGCTTGTTGTTGTCGAAGGTCAGTACGATGTGCGCCATGTCGGAAGCCCCGGACGCCTGGTTCTGGGGCGGATTCTTCAGTTCGGCAGCGCTCAACCGTCTCTCCTCATCTGCCGAGGCCCGTCAGGCCAGTTCGGCGAACAGGCTGTTGGGGCCCGTCTTCGTGATTCGCACATCAATAATGTCACCGATTCCACCGGCCTTGTCGTCAACAATAACCGGGTTCAGCCATGGCGAGCGCCCGACAATCTGGCCGGGGCGGCGGCCGGGCTTCTCGATCAGCGTGCTGACGGTGCGGCCGACGAGGCTGGCGATGAAATTCCTTTGCTGCTCGTTGATCAGCGCCTGCAGGCGCTGCAGCCGCTCGTCCTTCACCGCCTCGGTGAGGTGGCCGTCCATCTCGGCGCCGGGCGTGCCGGGGCGCGGCGAATACTTGAAGGTGAAGGCCGAGGCGTAACCCACCTCGCGCACCAGCTTCAGCGTCGCTTCGAAATCCTCGTCCGTCTCGCCGGGAAAGCCGACGATGAAGTCGCCGGACATGGCGATGTCGGTTCGCGCGGAACGGATGCGCTCGATGAGCGCCAGATAGTCGCGCGCCGTATGGCGTCGGTTCATCGCCTTGAGGACGCGGTCCGAGCCGGACTGCACCGGCAGATGCAGATAGGGCATCAAGGCGGGCAGGTCGCGATGCGCGGCGATCAGCTCGTCGTCCATGTCGCGCGGATGGCTAGTGGTGTAGCGCAGCCGGGCCAGGCCGGGGATTTGCGCAAGCCGGAACAGCAGGCGCCCGAGACCCCACTCCTCACCATTCTCGCCGACACCGTGCCAGGCGTTGACGTTCTGGCCGAGCAGCGTGACCTCGCGCACGCCGGCATCGGCCAGGCGCTCGGCCTCGGCAACGATCTGCGCTACCGGGCGCGAGACTTCGGAGCCGCGCGTATAGGGCACCACGCAGAAGGTGCAGAACTTGTCGCAGCCTTCCTGCACCGTCAGGAAAGCGGTCACGCCGCGCCTGGCAAGCTCGGCGCGCTTCGGCTGCGGCAGATGCTCGAACTTGTCCTCGATGGCGTATTCGGTCTCGACGATCTTTTCGCCGCCACGTACCCTTGCCAGCACGTCGGGCAGCCGGTGGTAGGTTTGCGGGCCGATGACCAGATCGACCGCAGGCGCGCGGCGGATGATCTCGGCGCCTTCGGCCTGCGCCACGCAGCCGGCAACGCCGATCAGCAGCTCGCGGCCGGCTTCGACGCGTTCGGCCTTCATGTCGCGAATGCGGCCAAGCTCGGAATAGACCTTTTCCGCCGCCTTTTCACGGATGTGGCAGGTGTTGAGCAGCACCAGATCGGCGTCCTCGACGGCGTCGGTGGCGATATAGCCGTCAGCGGCCAACGCATCGGTCATGCGCTGGGAATCGTAGACATTCATCTGGCAGCCATAGGTCTTGACGAAGACCTTTTTCGCCGCCCGTTCCGTGCTGGCCAAGTGCTCAGCCGCAGCGCCGATGTCTTGGCTTTCAATCGTGTTCAAATCCATCGGGCGGCTTCTACCGCCTTTCCGTGACAAAAAACAGACGATTCTGCCCGAAGCGCGCCACGCAGCCCCGGACTCACCGGCTTTTGGCCGGGTCGGCGAGGATGGCCTGCATCATCTCGCGCACGTTGGCTTCCATCAGCCTTGCCGTTTCCTTGCGGTTCGAGCCCTTGGAGAACGGCACCGGCTCGCCGAAATGCACCTCGGCGTCGATCGCGCCTTCGGCGAGCAGGGTTTTGAGATGCGGCATCAGGTCCTGGTCGCCGATCCAGGCGGTCATCGGCCGGTGACGCCGCCCCATCGGCATGCCGTGCAGGCGCGTATAGGCGATCGCCACGGGCTGGATGAAGACCTGCTCCGTAGCGCCTTCCGAAATCGCCATGGATGCAGCGCCGAACAAGGTGCTCTTGAACGGCAGCATGAGGTTGCCGTCGCCGGTCGAGCCCTCGGCGAACAGCACCATGGCATCGCCCTTGGCCATGCGCCTGGCGATCTCGCTTGCCTGGTCGCCGGAAGTGCGCTTGCGCTCGCGCTCGATGAAGACGGTCCGCTGCAGCTTGGACAGCATGCCGATCAGCGGCCAGCCCTCCATGTCGGCCCTGGCGATGAACTTCACATCGGCAAAGGAGCCGAGCACCATGATGTCGGTCCAGGAAATGTGGTTGGCGGCCACCAGCAGAGGACGCTCCCTGGCCAGGGAGCCCTTCACGTGCACCCGCATTCCGAGCGCTCGCAGGATCATCCGGTGCCAGATCTTCAGGATGAAGGTTTCGGGCCAGAGTCCCGTCTTCATCGACAGGATCTGCAGCGGCACCAGCACCAGTGAACAGACGACGACATAGCCGAGCGCCCGGAAAACCCGCAACTTCTTGATCATTCGCTCCGGCCCTAGATCGTGATCGCGTTTCGTTGAGTCGCCATCACGATCTAATTCTTCGTTGGAGCATGATCCTCGTCCGGAAACGGGTTCCCGCCTTTCGGGATGATGCCCCAACCGGACTGTGGCTAGCGAAGATCGCGGCGCATGACAAGCGCGCCGGTCGGACCGTGCTCGGTCGAGCGATAATAGTTCGGCCGATGACCGACCTGGTGGAAGCCGAGCCTGCGGTAAAGGCCGATCGCCGGCGCATTGGTCTCGTCGACCTCGAGGAAGAGCGCTTCCGCGCGCTGCGCATGAAGTTCTCGCAGCACCGCGTCCATCAACTGCCAGCCGAGACCCTGGCGGCGATGGCTGCGGGCGACAGCCACGGTCAGGATTTCACCCTCGCCGGCCGCGAGCCGCGCCAGCACGAAGCCGACCGGAGGCTTGGCGCCCTGGCCGGTTTCCCGCGCCGCATAGCCGAACACCGTCTCCTGTTCGAGGAGCGCGGCGAATTCGCCATCGGTCCAGGGCCGCACGAAATCCTCGCGATGCAGCACCGCGACGGCGGCGGAGTCGCCCACCGTCAGCGGTTCCAGGGCATAGTCCCTGCGGCGCGGCTGAAAGAACGGTATGCGCATCAGGCGTCGTTTCCCTTTGGACCATGATCTTTCCCAAGAACCGGGTCCCGCTTTTGGGGATCATGGTCTGCCTTCCGACCCTTGGGAGTCTGTCTTGGAAGATTGAAACCCGCCTGCGGTTTGGCGTCGGCGCCGCGCAGATAAAGCGGTTTCGGCTTTTCACCCGGCTCCTTGGCCGAGGCCAGCCTGGCATAGGTCGCAATGTCGGCGGTGGCCGCCATCGGACCGGTGTCGAAGACAAGCCCGGCCGCCTCGGCGATCCGCGGCGCGGCGGTGCCGACAAGGACCGCGCCGGCGCCGACGGCCATGGCCGTCGCCTCGGAAAGCGTGGTTACCGAAGGTCCGTAAGTCTCAACTAACGTTTTATCATAGAGCGCCGCATGGATTTCCTCGCGGCCGGCGTCGAGCGCGGCAAGCACCGCGCGCCCGGGAAAGGCACTCGCACCCTCCGCCGCCAGGGCTTCCAGCGTCGTCACGCCGATTGCCGGAATTTTCAGCGCCAGCGCCAGACCGCGCGCGGTCGAGACACCGACGCGCAGGCCGGTGAAGGAGCCGGGTCCGATCGAGACGGCAACGGCCTCAAGGCCGGGGTAACCGATCCCGCCGGCCCGCAGAGCCGTCTCGATGACGGCCATAAGATGCTCGGCATGGCCTTTGCCGAGATCGCGCACCTCGCGGCCAAGCTCCTTGCCTGCACCCGCGTCATAGACGCAGGCGGCGCAGAGATTGGCGGCGCAATCGATGGCAAGCAACTTCATACGGGCAGCTTCATGCAGGCGGTTGGCCGGTTAAAGAACTGGATCGAAACACAATTCCCTCTGCCCGGCATAGACCGCCGCCGCAAGGGCCAGGGCGGAGAAATGTTAAGCGGCTTTGCTTCCAGAGCGTTTCACCGTTTCAGGGAAACGGCGAGCCGCTCAATCTCTCTGTCATGAGGCAATTCCGGACGGAAAACCGCTCACACTTTTCCTGGAATTGCTCTGGCGCGCCGATCACGCCGTCGCGACAATGCGCAGCACGTGGTTGTCCCAGACATAGTCCGGCTCGGAACGGATCGCACCGGCGCCGCCAACGATCTCGCCGGCGCCGGTCGTCGCCAGGAAGCCGGCGCCGTCTGGCGCAAGGCCGCAGACCTCCACCAGCGGCCTGGTCGCGACCACGCGCCCGCTGGCGGCGTCGATCACGGCCAGCGAATTGCCTTCCGGCGAGGTGACGGCGACGGTGCCTGTCGCGGCATTGGCGGCGACCGAGCCGATGTAGTTGCGCAAGCCGGAGAGCACATCGCGCGGCATCTCCAGAAGTTCGAGCTCCTTGCCGCGCGCGGCGCGTCCGACGAGCGCCGGGCTGTCGGTCGCCGGCCCGCGATACTGGCAGCCGAACCAGACGGTGCCCGTCTGGTCGCGGTCCATATGGCGGATCGAGAGCTGATGCAGCGCCGGCGGCAATTCGTGCTTTTCGATCAGGTCGCCGGTGATGCGGTCGACCAGCGTATAGGACGGCTTCATTGTCGCGATGTTGAGCTCGGCGCGGCCATAGTCGGGATGGGTTTCGATACCGCCATTGGCGATGGCTAAAGTGCGGCCATCGCCGAGCAGGAGCAGCTCGTGCGGACCCATGCCATAGGTCGGGAACTCGCCGATACGGTTGAACTTTGCCTTCGCATCATAGACGCCGACGACGCCGGCGGCGTTGTCGAAATCGTTCTCCGTCGCATAGAGCAAGGCGCCGTCGGGCGAGAACACGCCATGGCCGAAGAAATGCCGGCCGGCGATGCTGGCGATGGTCAGCGGCTTGTCACGGCCGGCATGGTCGAAGACGACGGCGAAGGTGCCGGGCTGCCGGGCAAAGACGACCGAGCGCTTCGACACCGGATCGAAGGTGACGTCATGGCCGCGATCGGGCAGATCGATCATGTGCAGGATTGTTCCCGCCTCGGAAAGCACCGCGGCGCCGAAGCTGCCGTCGCGCTTGACGAAGGCCGTGGCGAAGACGGCGTCCGCCGCAAGCGTGTCGGCCCAGGCGCGCGGCGCCATGACGGCGGCAAAGCCGGCGCCCGCGGCGCGCAGGAAATCGCGGCGATCGATGAGGCTCATGGCATCAATCCCCGTCCAGCGACGAAAAGCCGGCGGTCAGGCCGAACTCGGCGGTCATTCTGGTGCCGATCAAGGTCGACAGGCTCGACGTTATCAGCGCGAAATGCTCGAGCTTATCGCGGAGCGCCGGATCGGCGAGCGCCTTGTCGATCGGGCCGGCGACGGATTGCGCGGTCGCCACGCCGTTGGTGAGCAGGATGTGGATGGACTCGGCCATCCATCGCGCATCGGCGGGAAGCGCGTCGCCAAGCTTCGAAACCTCAAACAGCCGGTCGACGCCGGACAGGTTTCCGGCCAGCGAAGCCGTGGTGTTCCGCGAGCGCCAGTAGATCGCCTGCTTCGGCTTGTCGGCATCGGGTTTCGCGCCGAGAAAGCCCTTGAGCCGCACGTCGCGGATCATCTCCAGCTCGTTGATGAAGACGCCGACCAGTTCCGTCACCGCTTCGTTGCCGTCGCGGTAGAGCGGATTTTTCGGTCCCGGATTGGCCCAGAGCGACGCGAAGCCATCGGGCTTTTGCCAGGCGTCGCGCACCTCGCCGGCCATGGTCTCGATGTTGCCGGCGACCGCCGCGCCATAGGCGCAGCGATAGGGATCATCCTTCCCGGCAAGGGTTTCGGCACCGTCGCCGTAAAGCACATATTCGAGCGCGCCGAGGCCCTGCATGGCGACGCTCTTTTGCGCCAGTTGCGCTGGATCTGTGGCTGACGGATCCTTGGATGCGAGGGTGGCCTGCACTTGCCTCAGGCCAATGCTCTTGCGGTCCGGCCAATAGAGCATGCGTTCCAGCCGGTTGTTCTCCTTGATCGGTCCGAAGGCGATGATCTCGGCCACCGACCAGGCCTCGACCGTGCCGGAAAATGCCCCGCGCGCGGCCTCCAGATTCTTTTCGGACGGCGTTTCGCAAAGCTGGCGCATCGCCTTGGTCAGGCCGACGGCATGCTCGTCGAGGTCGGCATAGGCCGGACGGACGAAGCCGTCGATCGCGCGGCCTATAACATCCGAGGCCTTCACCGCGGCCGATGCCGGCAGGGAGATGGCCAGGAGAAGCGGAAGGGCAAGCGCGGCGGCCAGGCGTTTCGACATCAGGGTGACGCGTTTCGACATCAGAGTGACTCCAGGAATTTGATCAGCGCATCACGATCGGCCGCGGCGGCGCCGGCAAAGCGGTCGCGCGCCTTCTGGCCCTCGCCCCCGTGCCACAGGATCGCCTCGGCAAGCGTGCGGGCGCGGCCGTCATGCAGATAGAAGGCATTGCCGTTGACCGTCGCGGTGAGCCCAATGCCCCAGAGCGGCGGGGTGCGCCATTCGCTCCCCGTGGCTTCGCCCACACGCTGCCCGTCGGCAAGGCCCGCACCCATGTCGTGCAGGAGGAAGTCCGAGTAGGGCCAGATCAGTTGGAAGGCCTGCGCCTTGTCAGGCGTGCCGCGCATGGTGACGAATTTCGGCGTGTGGCAGGCAATGCAGCCCATTTCGTAGAACTGCTTCTTGCCGGCAAGGACGTCGGGCTTGCCGATGTCGCGGCGCGCCGGCACGGCCAGATTCTGGGAATAGAAGGTGACGAGGTCCATGACCGGCGGCGGCGCCTCGGCGGTGCCGAGGCGTTCCTGCACGCCGTTCGGCATGGCAAGGCAATCCTTCTGCGCTGGCGTGCAATCGCCCCAATGCTTCGGCATTTCAGGCGTCGAGATGCCGATATCGCCGGCGAAGGCGTCGGCCGCCTGCTGTCGGATCGACGCGGTCTGGGCTTTCCAGCCAAAGCGGCCCAAGGTCACCGCGCCGCTCAACTCGTCACGCACGATGTTCGGCCTGCCCGAAATGCCGTCACCGTCACGATCGTCCGGATCGGCATGGGCGAGGATATCGGCCGGAGCGATCTGCTCGATCAGGCCGAGCCCGATCATCGGCGGCGTCAGGCGCGGCGACAGCGTGGTGCGGGGATCGAGCGGACCGTAGCCGGGATTTTCGACCGAGTAGCTCGGCTTGCGCAGCGAAACGACGGTGCCGTCGCCGAGCGTCACCTTTTGCTCCTGATAATCGACGCGCATCCGGCCCTCGCCCTTGAGGCCTGGGACCGCGAGATCCTGCAATTGGGTGCCATAGACCGGGTCGGGGAAGTTGAGCACCTTGTGGTCGGCAATAGCTGCTCTTTCCTCGGCGTTGCCGGCGTCGCGCGCCAGCCTCAGGAACATCGACGTCGAGCCCACGCCTTCCGGCGGGCGGCCACGACCATCCTTCAGATGGCAGTTCTGGCAGGCACGCTCGTTGAACAGGGGACCGAGCCCGTCCGAGGCCTGGGTCGAGGATGGCGACGACACCCAGTTCTTGCGGAAAAGCGCGTTGCCGAGCTTGAAGGTCGCTTCTTGCTCGAAGGTGATGTTGGCGGAGGATTGCGAGAACGCATCGCGGTTGACGTCCCTGCGCGAGGTGCCTGCGCCCCCCTGCATCAGCTCGAACGGCTCGGGCTTGGTGAAATCGGTCGTTGGCCTGGTGACCGCCAAAACTCGCGCCTGATCCTTCGGCGTCAGGTCGGTCCTGCTCGTCGGCAGGGCGGCCGGTTCATCGGCCACCGCGGATGCGGAAAGCATGATCGCCAGCAAAAGCAAAGCCCCGCGACCAAGCCGGTATCGCGGGATCTTCCGAAGCGGCGGGCCGTCGATCGCAGCCCGCCGCGCGCGGCGCGAAAAATCTACGGGGCGCCGCATTCCCGCATGTCCTTACTCCGCCTCGTTGGCCGAGTCGGCGTTGAGCAGGCCGTACTTCTCCTCGCCGATCGAGGCCAGCAGGTCGAGCTGCGTTTCCAGGAAATCGATATGTCCTTCCTCGTCGGTCAAAAGGTCCTCGAACAGCTTCATCGAAACGAAATCACCGGCCTCGTGGCAGATCTCGCGCGAGCGCTTGTAGGCGGTGCGCGCGTCATATTCGCCGGCCAGATCGGATTCGAGCACTTCCTTGACGTTCTGGCCGATGCGCAGCGGCGCGACGGACTGCAGGTTCGGATGTCCCTCAAGGAAGATGATGCGCGCGATCAGCCTGTCGGCGTGGTGCATTTCCTCGATCGATTCCGCCCTCTCCTTCTTCGCGAGCTTGGTGTAGCCCCAATCCTCGAGCAGGCGGTAATGCACCCAGTACTGGTTGACGGCTCCAAGCTCCAGAAACAGGGCCTCGTTAAGCCGCTCGATTATCTGCGGTTCGCCTTTCATGGGTTCTGCTCCCGTATTGGCCGCGCAAGCCTCGCACGCGATCCAAGTGTGAAACGATATCCACGCCGCCCACCTCTGAGCGGGCATGGTAGTTCTCGGTGACCCGAATGATCGTTTCCACCACATTTGGGAAACAGCCGCAACAGCGACCGCGCTTGCGCATCGCGTGATAGACCTTCGCGGGCACGATCAACTGCCAGGGATCCTCATCCAGCAGGCCGACGATGGTCTGCTCGATCTCCTTTTCGGTGATGATGTTGCAATGGCAGATCAGCATTCACTTGCTCTGGCTGGCGGCGCCGGTCCGGCGCCGCTTGGCTTCTCAGTCGGGCATGACCTCGTCCAAAACCGCCTTCAACTTCTGGGATCATGCCCGGTTCCCAGTTGGGTCCGATCCCAAGGATCATGCCCGGGGCATTACTTGAACACCTTGTCGGGAGCGTCGAGGCTGTCGGAGCCCTCGAAGGCGATGGCGTTCAGTTTCAGGGAACCGACGGCGCGTTCGATCGACTTGGTCTGGTCGAGCAGGGCATCGATCGCCGCCTGCACGGTGGCGTTGCCCTCGGTGTTGCCTTCGGCGATCTGCTGGTCGTAGGCCTCGCCGGCAAGCGCGCGTGCCTTGATGGCCTCCATCTTGGCGACGGTGGTGTCGAGCTTCCCCGACAGCTCCTTGTCGATCGCCGGATCGGCGGCCTTCACCATGTCGGACACCGACGGACCCGAAACCACCGAGCCGTCGAGCCGGGTGTAGCTGGCGTGATAGGCGGCGCGGATGCCGATCGCGTCGTAAAGATGGGAGTTGTAGGTGTTGTCGGAGAAGCAGTCATGCTCCTCTTCCGGATCGTGCAGCAAAAGGCCGAGTTTCATCCGCTCTCCGGCCAGCTCGCCATAGGAGAGCGAGCCCATGCCGGTGAAGATGGCGGAGATGCCGGCATTGGCATCGCCGTCGATCAGGTTCTTGCGCGCCGCGCCGTCTTCCTTCCAGTTGTCGACCATCTCCCGCAGGTCCGACACCAGAAGGTCGCTGGCCGACTTCAGATATTCGGCGCGACGGTCGCAATTGCCGTTGCTGCAGTTCTTGAGGTCGTAGTCGGTATAGGGCCGCTCGCCGGCGCCCGGACCAGTGCCGTGCAGGTCCTGACCCCAGAGCAGGAATTCGATTGCGTGATAGCCGGTCGCGACATTGGCTTCGACGCCGCCGGCCTCCTGCAGCGTGCCGGACAGGAATTCCGGCGTCAGCTTCGAGGCGTCGACCTTCTTGCCGTTGATCTCGATCTCCTTGTTGGCGATGACATTGGCCGTGTAGAGCGCGTTTTCGTCCGACTCGGTGCCGTAGCTCTTGGCGACATAGTCGATCAGGCCCTCATCCAGCGGCCAGGAATTCACGCGGCCTTCCCAGTCGTCGACGATCTTGTTGCCGAAGCGGTAGACCTCGGTCTGCTGATAAGGGACGCGCGCCGCCTTCCAGGCTTCGCGCGCAGCGTTCAGCGTGTCGGCGGAAGGGCTGGCGATAAGCGCGTCGACCGCCTTGTCCAGCGCCTGCGCGGTGGTCAGCGAGTCCTCGTACTTGGCTAAAGCGATGTCGGCATAGGTCTTGATCACCGCTTTCGCGTTGGTCTCGGCTTTCGCCGGCAACACGAACACCGCCGCCGTCAGCGCAGCCGTGGCGCAGATCGCAGCCAGCCTGCTGCCATTACGTGCCGTCATCATCTTTCTCCAGTTCCATGGAAATTCAGCAAAAGGCGCATGTGTCCACCCGCGCCGAGGCATCAGCATGCCGGGAAAATTGGTGGCCGCGCCGATGCGCGGTTCGCGATAAAAAGACACCCACTTGCCTCCAATCGAAAGGGTTCAAGGCCCAGACATCAAAGGGATTGCGCGTTGCGCGCAGCTCTCCATAAAGCGGCGGAGAGACTGGAAGTCAACTGGCGAGGGATAAAAAATTCAATTGAAACAATACTTTAGAACTATTCTAAACTAGAAATATCAACTTTAAGACCCGACACCAGCCGGGAAATCGCCGATGGCTCGATTGACAGACAGCCATTCCCGGTGCGACCCGAATGACGGCTCTTGCGGCGTCGGCGGACAATCGCCACTTGGCGCAAGAGCCTAGATTTCAACACAAAAGGGTTTGCGATGACGAACGGGGTTGTGATTGTCGGTGCGGGCCATGCCGGCGTGCAGGCCGCGGCCAGCCTGCGCGAGGAGGGCTATGAAGGGCCCGTCATCCTGGTCGGCGACGAGAAGGAACTGCCCTATCACAAGCCGCCGCTGTCCAAGACCTTCATCAAGGACGCCGAGGCCAAGCCGCAGCCCTTGCGCGGCGAGGCCTTCTACACCGGCAACATTATCGACTATCGGCCGGGCCTGCGCATCGACGGCGTTGATGCCCGCGCGGGCCAGTTGAATGTCGCGGGCGGCGGCAAGCTCGCCTTCGACCGGCTGATCCTCGCGACCGGCTCGCGGCCGCGTCTGCTCAAGCTCGACGGCGCCGGCCTCGCCGGTGTCGTCTCGCTGCGCTCGCTGGCCGACGCGCGGACGATCCGCGAGCTCAGCGCGCAAACCGAGGACGTGGTTATTCTCGGCGGCGGCTTCATCGGCCTCGAGATCGCGGCGACGCTCAAGGCCGCGGGCCGCAACGTCACCGTCGTCGAGGCCGTCGACCGGCTGCTCGGCCGCGCCGTGGCGCCGGCCATCGCCGCGCATGTGCGCCAGCGGCTGGAGGCGATCGGCGTGCGCATCCTGACCGGCACCACGGTTGCCCGCCTGGAAGGCGAAAGCGGCCGTGTCTCGGCCGCGATCACGTCAGGCGGGGAGCGCCTGCCGGCGCAGATGGTGATCATCGGCATCGGCGTGGTGCCCAATGTCGAGTTGGCGGAAACCGCCGGCATCGCGATCGCCAACGGCATCCGCGTCGACCAGCATATGCGGAGCTCGATCCCCGAAATCCTCGCCGTCGGCGACGCCGCTTCCTACCGGCACTGGTTCACCGGCGGCGACGTGCGGCTGGAATCGGTGCAGAACGCCACCGACCAGGCGCGGCTTGCCGCACGCACAATTCTCGGCCACGCCGAACCGTTCTCGGCTGTGCCGTGGTTCTGGTCGGACATCGGCGACATGAAGCTGCAGATGGTGGGGCTGACGCAAGGCGGCGACAGCCATGTCGTGCTGGGCGAGCCGGCCGAGAACAAATTCTCGATCTACCACTATGCCGGCAACCGGCTGCTCGGCATCGAATCCGTCAACCGTCCGGCCGACCACATGCTTGGCCGCAAGATGCTGGGCGCCGGCTTCTCGCCGGCGCCGCAGACCGTCGCGGCCGGGCCGGATGCGATGAAGGCGGCGCTTGCGGCCTTCAGCGAAAGCGAGCCGGCCAGGGCGACCGGCTGACTTTTCAATCGAAGATGCTAATAGCAGCGCTTGGGAGCGCGAAAGACCCCCAAGCCTTGGCAAACGAACATCGCTGACTTATCATAAATTGATAATTTCGGATAAAGCGAAAGATTGTTCCATGCCTGCAAGCTACAGCATTGGATCCCGCTACGAGGCGTTCGTTCGCGAGCTTGTCGAAAGCGGTCGCTACGCCAGCGCAAGCGAAGTCGTGCGCGATAGCCTGCGTCTTTTGGAGGAACGCGAAGAGCACCGGCAAGCGAAGCTTGCTGCACTGCGTGAAGACATCCGCAAGGGTGTAGAGAGTGGACCAGCTATTCCGGCTGAAGACGTTTTTGATCGGCTGGAGAAAAAATACGCGGCTGAAGGCCGCAAATAATGGCTCTCAGTCTCGCGCCTGCCGCCGTGCAGGACATCGAAGAGATTGGCGATTACATCCAGGCTGAAAATCCGGCGGCCGCCCGCCGCTTGATAGCGGCGCTCCGAGTACGATGCGACACCATCTTGGATGCGCCACGTGGTGGCGCTCCCCGTTCCGGGCTCTGGCCCGGGCTGCGCTCCGTCGCGTTCCAGAGATATGTCATCTTCTATACCGTCGATGGCGACGACGTGCGTGTTGAGCGCATCCTGCACGGCTCACGCGACATCCAGGGCATTTTCGATGAAGGGAAAATGCCCAAGGATGGTTGAAGCACATACTCGGATTTCGATTAGGCCGCCCGCGCCTCGCGGATCGAGGTCTCCAATATGTCCAGCGCCTCGGTCATGACGCCGTCCTGGATGGTGATCGGCGACAGGAAGCGGATGACGTTGCCGTAGACGCCGCAGGTGAGCAGGATGAGGCCCTTGTCCAGCGCCTTCAGCCTGACCGCATTGGCGAACTCGGCCGAGGGCAGACCCTTCTTCACGTCGTTGAACTCGACGGCGTTCATGAAGCCCGGACCGCGGATGTCGACGATCTCCGGCACGTCGTCGCGGATCGATTCCAGCCGCTGCTTCAGCCTGGCGCCCAGCGCATTGGCGCGGTCGCAGAGCTTTTCCTCGTCGATGACGTCGAGCACGGCATGCGCCGCGGCGACGCCGATCGGGCTGCCGCCATAGGTGCCGCCGAGGCCACCGGGGCCGGGCGCGTCCATGATCTCGGCGCGGCCGGTGACCGCCGAGAGCGGGAAGCCGCCGGCGAGGCTCTTAGCCATTGTGGTGATATCGGGCGCCACGTCGTGATGATCCATGGCGAACATCTTGCCGGTGCGGGCAAAGCCGGTCTGCACCTCGTCGGCGACGAGCAGGATGCCGTGCTGGTCGCAGATCTTGCGAAGTGCTGTCATGAAATCGCGCGGCGCTTCGTAGAAGCCGCCCTCGCCCTGCACCGGCTCGACGATGATGGCGGCGACGCGGTTCGGATCGACATCGGCCTTGAACAGCTTGTCGAGGGCGGCGAGCGAATCGGCGACGGAAACGCCGTGCAACGCGACCGGGAACGGGGCGTGGAAGACGTCGGCCGGCATGGCGCCGAAGCCGACCTTGTAAGGCACGACCTTGCCGGTCAGCGCCATGCCCATGAAGGTGCGGCCATGGAAGCCGCCGGAAAAGGCGATGACCGCCTGGCGGCCGGTGGCGTTGCGGGCGATCTTGATGGCGTTTTCGACCGCCTCCGCGCCAGTGGTGACGAAGATGGTCTTCTTGTCGAACTTGCCAGGCAGCATGCCGTTGAGACGCTCGGCGAGATGCACGTAGCTTTCATAGGGCACGACCTGGTGGCAGGTGTGGGTGAAGCGGTCGAGCTGCGCCTTGACCGCCTCGATCACCTTCGGATGGCGGTGGCCGGTGTTGACCACGGCTATGCCGGAAGAGAAGTCAATATAGCGGCGGCCCTCGACATCCCAGATTTCCGAATTCTCGGCGCGATCGGCATAAATCTGCGTCGTCATGCCGACGCCACGCGAGATCGAATGGTTCTTGCGTTCGGAAATAGCTGAATTCTTCATTTCGTCCCTCATCGGGCGAAAGCCCGTCTCGTTTTGATCAAACCCTTCTGACCTTATTTCACGTTTTCCTCAAGTCGGCACCATGGCCGGTCGATTGGGCCTGCCTTAAAGCAATTCCCGGAAAAGTGTGACGCGGTTTTTCGTGAGGAATTGCGTCAGGCAGAAAGAGGCGATCTTAACCAGCCCGCCGATACGCGCCCTGGAAATGGTTTTCTTTTCCCGCCGATCGATTAATCTCGTTTGATCCGCGACGTGCAGCCGTCGGGACCGGCTCCCACCGACTGAGGGAAACCATGAGCAGGAACGCGAGATCGTCCGCCTTGCCGTCTTCGCCGCCCCGCCTTCTTGTTCGTTCAAAAGCCTTGTTGCTGCTGGCCTGCGCCGGCGCGGCGCTTTCGGCGACCGGCTGCCAGAAGCAGCAGTCCGCGGAAAGGAAGCTGCCGGTGATGGTGACCACGCAGACGGTCGCGCTCGCCGATTATGCGCCACGCACCTCGCTGACCGGCGTGGTCGCCGCACGCACGCTCAACAATCTCTCCTTCCGCGTCGGCGGCCGCGTCGCCGAGCGGCTGGTCGATGTCGGCCAGCATGTCGATCAGGGCACGGTGCTTGCCCGCATCGACCCGCAGGAGCAGGGATCGGACCTGCGCTCGGCGCAGGCCGATCTCGACGCCGCGCAGGCGCAGCTGACCCAGGCCACGGCCACCTACCAACGGCAAAAGACGCTGCTTTCGCAAGGCTTTACGACAAGGCGGGATTTCGACAGCGCCGACCAGGCACTGAAAGTGGCGCAGGGCAGCGTCGACGCCGCGCAAAGCGCCTTGGCCAACGCCAGGGAAAACCTTTCCTACACCGAGCTCAAGGCAGGCGCCGCCGGCGTCATCACGGCGCGCCAGGTCGAGGCCGGGCAAGTCGTGCAGGCGGCGCAGACCGTGTTCACCATCGCCGAGGACGGCGACCGCGACGCCGTCTTCAACGTGCACGAAACGCTGGTTGCCCAGACGCCGCCTTCCCCCGCGGTGACGATCACGCTGCTTTCCGACCCGCAGGTCCGGGCGGTCGGCAAAGTGCGCGAGATCTCGCCGGCTGTCGACACCGCGTCCGGATCGATCCGGGTCAAGGTCGGCATTCCCGATACGCCCGCAGGCATGCCGCTCGGCGCCGCCGTCATCGGCACCGTCAGCGCCAGGTCTGTGAGAGCGATCCTGTTGCCCTGGCAGGCGCTGACCTCGGCCGCCGGCACGCCCGCCGTCTGGATCGTCGATCCAGCGAGCAAGACTGTGACGACGGCTCCGGTCGAGGTGCTCGCCTTCGATTCCGGCATCGTCGTCGTCGACAAGGGCTTGCAGGAAGGCCAGAGCGTCGTCACCGCCGGCGGGCAATTGCTCAGCCCCGGACAGACGATCGAGGTGGCGGGGGCGAGCCAATGAACCGGTCGCCGCGCATTGCCTCCCTGCTCGTCCTTGCGGCCCTTGCCGCCTGCTCGCGTTCGGAGGAGAAGCCGCCGGAGGTCATCCGGCCGGTCCTGTCGATGGTGGTCGAGCCGAAGACCGTCGAGACCTTCGGCTTTGCCGGTTCGGTCGAGCCGCAATACAGCGCCGACCTTGCCTTCCGCCTGCTCGGCCGCGTCGTCTCGCGCGACGTCAAGGTCGGCGACCTCGTCACCAAGGGCACGACGATCGCCGCACTCGATCCGACAGCGCTGGAGCTTGCCGTCCAGGCATCGAAAGCGGACCTGTCGAACGCACAGGCGCAATTCGCCAACGCCGCCGCCAGCGAGGATCGCCAGCGCCAGCTGCTTGCGTCCGCCAACACGTCGCAAGCCACCTTCGATGCCGCGAAACAGGCGCGGCAGGCAGCGCAGGCCGGCGTAGAGCGGGCCAATGCCGCTTTGGCCAAGTCACAGGAGCAGCTCGGCTATGCCCGGCTGTTCTCCGATTTCGACGGCGTCGTCACCGCTACCGGCGCCGAGGTCGGCCAGACCGTTTCGGCCGGGCAGACCGTCGTCACCGTGGCGCGCACCGACCCTCGCGAGGCCGTGGTCGACATCCCCGACCAGTTGATCGGCGACCTCAGCGTCGGCATGCCCTTCGAGATCGTCCTGCAGTCGGTGCCGACCATCAAGACCGACGCCAAGCTGCGCGAGATCGCGCCACAGTCGGAAGGCACGACCCGCACGCGACGCGTAAAGCTGACGCTGGTCGATCCACCGACGGCGTTCCGGCTCGGCTCGACGATCACGGCGACGCGCATGACCAAGGTCGCGCCGACGATCGAGCTGCCGATATCGGCGCTGCTCAAAAAGGACGGCTCCGACAAAGTCTGGGTCGTCGATCCGCAATCCTCCAGCGTGAGCACGCGCGAGATCAAGGTCGCGTCCAAGAGCAGCGACAGCTTCACGGTGGCCCAAGGGCTGGAGGCCGGCATGCGCGTCGTCACCGCCGGCGTCCACAGCCTGACTGAAGGCCAGAAGGTCAGGGTGCCGGAGGGCGGGGTCTGATGAAGGGCTTCAATCTCTCCGACTGGGCGCTCGGCCACCGCTCCATGGTCTGGTATTTCATGCTGGTCTTCGTGGCGGCCGGCATCTTCTCCTATCTCAATCTCGGCCGCGAGGAAGACCCCGCCTTCACCATCAAGACCATGATCATCCAGGCCAACTGGCCCGGCGCCTCGGTCAAGGAGACGGTGCAGCAAGTAACCGACCGCATCGAGAAGAAGCTCGAGGAGCTCGACAGCCTCGACTTCACCAGGTCCATCACCACCGCCGGCCAGACCGTCATCTTCGTCAACCTGAAGGACACCACCAAGGCGCGCGACGTGGTGCCGAACTGGCTTCAGGTGCGCAACATGGTCAACGACATCAAGGCGCAGTTCCCGCAGGGCGTGCAGGGACCGTTCTTCAACGACCGCTTCGGCGACGTCTACGGCAACATCTATGCCTTCACCGCCGACGGGCTGACGCCGCGCCAATTGCGCGACTATGTCGAGGACGTCCGCACCAGGATCCTGACCGTGCCGAATGCCGGCAAGGTCGATCTGGTCGGCGCGCAGGACGAGGCGATATATCTGGAATTCTCGACGCGCCAGATCGCTGCGCTCGGCCTCAACCAGCAGCAAATCGTGGCCAGCCTGCAGGCGCAGAACGCGATCACGCCGTCCGGCGTCATCCAGTCCGGCCCCGAGCGGATCAGCGTGCGCGTCGGCGGCCAGTTCACCTCCGAGGAGAGCCTGCGGGCCATCAACCTGCGCGTCAACGACCGCTTCTTCCGGCTCAGCGACGTGGCGACGATCCGGCGCGGCTATGTCGATCCGCCGACGGCGCTGTTCCGCTTCAACGGCCAGGATGCGATCGCCTTGGCCATCGGCATGAAGCCCAACGCCAACCTGCTCAAATTCGGCGAGGCGCTGCATGAGGAGATGCAAAAGGTGCTGGCCGACCTGCCGGTCGGCGTCGGCGTGCATCTGGTCGCGGACCAGCCCGTGATCGTCGAGGAGGCGGTCTCGGGCTTCACACGCGCGTTGTTCGAGGCCGTCGCGATCGTGCTCGCCGTCTCCTTCATCAGCCTGGGGCTGCGCGCCGGCTTCGTCGTCGCGCTGTCGATCCCGCTGGTGCTGGCCATCACCTTCACGGTCATGGAATATCTCGGCATATCGCTGCAGCGCATTTCGCTGGGCGCGCTGATCATCGCGCTCGGCCTTCTGGTCGACGACGCGATGATCGCGGTCGAGATGATGGTGGCGCGGCTGGAGGTCGGCGACAATCTGCGCAAGGCGGCGACCTACGTCTACACCTCGACCGCCTTTCCGATGCTGACCGGCACGCTGGTGACGGTCGCCGGCTTCATCCCGATCGGCCTCAACTCCAGCGCCGCGGGCGAGTACACCTTCACGCTCTTCGTCGTCATCGCGGTGTCGCTGCTCGTGTCATGGATCGTGGCGGTGCTGTTCGCGCCGCTGCTCGGGGTCACCATCCTGCCGGCGACGATGAAGACCAAGCATCACGACCAGCCCGGACGCTTCACCTCGCTGTTCCGGCGCGTGCTTGTCTTCTCCGTGCGCCGCCATTGGCTGACGATCATCGTGACCGTGCTTGTGTTCGCCGCCTCGGTCGCCGGCTTCGGCCTCGTCCAGCAGCAGTTCTTCCCGCCGTCCGACCGGCCGGAGCTGATCGTCGACTGGAACCTGCCGCAGAACTCCTCGATCACGGAGACGCGCGACCAGATGGAGCGCTTCGAGCAGCGGGCGCTGGTCGGCAATCCCGACATCGACCGCTTCTCCTCCTATATCGGCCAGGGCGCCGTGCGTTTCGTGCTGGCCTATGACGTGCAGCCGGCCAATCCCTATTTCGGCCAGACCGTCATCGTCACCAAAAGCATCGAGGCGCGCAACCGGCTGAAACCGGCGCTGGAGAAGCTGCTGCGCGAGGAGTTCGTCGGCACCGACGCTTTCGTCAAATTGCTGGAGCTCGGCCCGCCGGTCGGCCGGCCGGTGCAGTACCGCGTCGGCGGGCCCGATATCCAGACGGTGCGGGAGCTCGCGCAGCAATTCGCCGGCGTGATCTCGGCCAATCCGAAGCTTGCCGCGCCGACCTTCGACTGGAACGAGCCGCAGCGCGTGCTAAGGGTCGACGTGCTGCAGGACAAGGCGCGCCAGCTCGGCATCACCTCGTCCGATATCGCCAGTGCGCTGAACAGCACGGTGGGCGGCTCGACGATCACACAGGTGCGCGACGCGACCTATCTGATCAATGTCGTGGCGCGCTCGCGCGAGGCCGAGCGCGGCTCGATCGAGACGCTGCAGAACATGCAGCTGCCGACCGGCAACGGCGAGTCCATCCCGCTCGCCGCCGTCGCCAATTTCCGCTACGACCTGGAACAGCCGACCGTGTGGCGGCGCAACCGGACGCCGACGATCACCGTGCGCGCCGGGCTGATCGGCGACGTGCTGCCTGCAACCGTCGTCGATGAGCTGAAGCCGTCGGTCGATGCCTTCATCGCCAAGCTGCCGGCCGGCTATTCGGTCGAGACCGCCGGCACCGTTGAGCAAAGCGCCAAGAGCCAGGGGCCGATCGCGGCCGTGGTGCCCTTGATGCTGTTCACCATGGCGACGATCCTGATGGTGCAGCTGCAGAGCTTCCAGCGCCTGTTCCTGGTGGTGGCGGTGGCGCCGCTCGGCCTGATCGGCGTGGTGGCGGCCCTGGTCCCCAGCGGCGCGCCGCTCGGTTTCGTCGCCATCCTCGGCGTGCTGGCGCTGATCGGTATCCTGATCCGCAACTCAGTCATCCTGATCGTGCAGATCGAGGATCTCGTCAAAGAAGGCAAGGACCGCTGGGCGGCGGTGATCGAAGCGACCGAACACCGCATGCGACCGATCGCATTGACGGCGGCGGCCGCCAGCCTGGCGCTGATCCCGATCGCGCGCGAAGTTTTCTGGGGACCGATGGCCTATGCGATGATGGGCGGCATCATCGCCGGCACGGCGATCACGCTGCTGTTCCTGCCGGCGCTTTATGTGACGTGGTTCAGGATCAAGGAGCCGAAGCAAGAAGCAACAGCCGTTGCTGGGGAAACTTAAGGCAAAGTCGATTGGAAGTTACGCCCTCACAAACCCTTCGCTCGCCCTGAGCAGATTGCGCGTATAATCCTCGCTGACCCGATGACCGATCAGTTGGCTCGCGGTCAGCGTTTCCACAGCCTCGCCGTTCTGCATCACCATCAGCCGTTCGCACATATGGGTGATGATGGCGAGGTCGTGGCTGACCATCAGGAAGGTGAGCTTGCGGCGGCGACGGACCTCTTCCAGCAGGTTCAGCACCTCCGCCTGCACCGAGGCGTCGAGCGCCGAGGTCGGCTCGTCGAGCAGAAGGACCGAAGGTTCGAGGATCAGCGCGCGGGCAATCGCCACGCGCTGGCGCTGGCCGCCGGAGAGCTGGTGCGCATAGCGGAAGCGGAAGCCCTTGCCGAGGCCGACCTCGTCCAGCGCGCGCTCGATGCGCTTCTCGCCATCGGCAATGCCGTGGATAGCCAAAGGCTCCTGCAGCAGCCGGTCGACGGTCTGGCGCGGATGCAGCGAGCCGTACGGGTCCTGGAACACCATCTGCACCTCGCGGTAAAAGGCCTTGTCGCGCGTCTTGCCCAAGGTCTTGCCGTTGACGGTGATAGCGCCCGAAGCGACAGGCGCAAGGCCGGTGATGGCCCTCAGCAGCGTCGACTTGCCGGAACCGCTCTCGCCGACCAGCCCGTAGGATTCGCCTTCCCGCACTTCGAGGCTGACGCCCTTCAGCGCGCGAAAACGGTCGAAGATCACTTCCAGTCCTTCGACAGTTATGGAAGCCGTCATGTCGCCCACTCCGGCTTGCGGTCGAGCACTGGCAGCGGATGGCGCTCGAAACCGATCCTCGGCATGCAGTTGAGGAGGCCGCGCGTGTAGGGATGCTGGGCGTCACGCAGTTCGGACGCCTTGATCTGCTCGACCACCTTGCCGGCATACATGACGACGACGCGGTCGCAGAAGGAGGACACCAGGCGCAGATCGTGCGAGATGAAGATGAGGCCCATGCCACGCTCGGCGACGAGCTTGTCGAGGATCTTGAGCACGTCGAGCTGCACGGTGACGTCGAGCGCGGAGGTCGGCTCGTCGGCGATCATCAACTCGGGTCCGGTGACCAGCATCATGGCGATCATGGCGCGCTGGCCCATGCCGCCGGAGACCTCGTGCGGGTAAAGGTCGAAGACGCGGGCCGGATCGCGGATCTGCACCGCCTGCAGCATGGCTAAAGCCCGCTCCCGCGCCTCGGCCTTGGATACTTTTTCATGGGTGCGCAGCGTCTCGACGACCTGGCGGCCGATGGTCATCACCGGGTCGAGCGAATATTTCGGATCCTGCAGGATCATGGCGATGCGGTTTCCCCGCAGCGACCGGCGCTGGCGTGGCGATATGGAAAGCAAATCCATGCCGTCGAAAGCGAGCTTCTTCGCCGACACTTCGCCCTGCGGCGGGGTGAGGCCCATGATGGCCCGGCCGGTCTGCGACTTGCCGGAGCCGCTCTCGCCGACGATGCCCAGGCGCTCGCGGCCAAGCGAGAAGGAGACGCCGCGCACGGCCTGCACCAGGCCGGTGCGGGTCGGGAAGGTAACGCGCAGATCGTCGACATCGAGAAGCGTGTCGCTCATTGATCACCGCTCCGGGGGTCGAGCGCGTCACGCAGTCCGTCGCCGAGCAGGTTGAAGCCGAGGCTGACGATGAGGATGGCCGCGCCGGGTGCGGCCGCAACCCACCACTGATCGAGGATGAAGCGGCGGCCGGACGCAATCATCGCGCCCCATTCGGGCAGCGGCGGCTGCGCGCCGAGACCGAGGAAGCCGAGGCCGGCCGCGGTGAGGATGATGCCGGCCATGTCCAGCGTCACGCGGATGATCAGCGAGGAGATGCAGAGCGGCATGATGTGGCGCAGCACGATGCGGAAGGGCGAGGCGCCCATCAGTTGCACTGCCTTGATGTAATCGGAGTTGCGCACGGTCAGCGTCTCGGCGCGCGCGATGCGCGCGTAAGGCGGCCAGGAGGTGATGGCGATCGCCAGCACAGCGTTCTCGATGCCGGGGCCGAGCGCCGCGACGAAGGCGAGCGCCAGCACGAGCTTTGGAAAGGCGAGAAAGATGTCGGTGATGCGCATCAGGATCGTGTCGATCCAGCCGCCGGCATAACCGGCGATCGTGCCGACCAGGAGGCCGATGGGCGCGGCGACGACGGCGACGAGGATCACCACGTAGAGCGTCCAGCGCGCGCCATAGACGATGCGCGAATAGATGTCGCGACCGAGGTCGTCGGTGCCGAACCAGTGCGCGGCGCTGGGCGCCAGCAGGCGGGCATTTTTCAGATCGCCGATGGTCGGCGAATAGGGCGCCAGCACATCGGCAAGCGCCGCCACCACCAAGAGCCCGATGATGATGAGCAGGCCGACCAGCGCCAAACGGTTGGCGGAGAAGCGCCGCCAGGCGACATAGGCGCGGCCCAGCCTTGCCTGAAGGCGCGAGGCGGGCCGGTCGCTGAGCAGCCATTCGCGACGCGAGAGGGGGACGGCGTTGGAGGCGGTCATGAACTGGCCTCTTGAAGCTGTCGACCCCCACTCCGGTCTGCTTCGCAGACCACCTCTCCCCCGTTCGACGGGGGAGAGGAAAGGCGCCAGGCGCGCGGCCGGCTTTTCCTCTCCCCCGGGCAGGGGGAGAGGTGGCCCGAAGAGCCGGAGTGGGGGTGCTTAGCCGCGGCCAAGCCCGAAAGCGCGATAGCTCTGCTCATCCGATCTTCGTCCTTGGATCGAGCAGCCGGTACAGCAGGTCCGAGAGGAGGTTGATGGCGATGAAGACCGAGCCGATGGCGATGGTGCCGCCGAGCACAGCGTTCATGTCGGCGTTCTGCAGCGAATTGGTGATGTAGAGGCCGATGCCCGGCCAGGAGAAGACGGTCTCGGTCAGCACCGAGCCCTCGAGCAGATTGGCGTAGGAAAGCGCGATCACCGTCACCATCGGCACGGCGGCGTTACGCAGCGCGTGACCCCAGATGATGCGGGTCTCCGACAGACCCTTGGCGCGCGCGGCGACGATGTATTCCTGCGCCAGCTCGTTCAGCATGAAGGAGCGGGTCATGCGGCTGATATAGGCGAGCGACAGATAGCCGAGCAGCGCGGCCGGCAGGACGATATGACGCCAGGCGTCGTGGAAAACGTCCCACTGCCCCTGGATCGCGGCATCGAGCAGGTAGAAGCCGGTGATCGGCGTGAAGGTGTATTCGTAGACGACGTCGAGCCGCGCCGGGAACGCGATCCATTGCAGCTTGGCGTAGAACAGCACCAGGCCGAGCAGCCCCAGCCAGAAGATCGGCACGGAATAGCCGATGAGGCCGACGACGCGGGCGATCTGATCGATCAGGCTGCCGCGCTTGACGGCGGCCAGCACGCCGAGCGGCACGCCGATGACGGCGCCTATCAGCGTGCCCAGCGTCGCAAGCTCGATGGTCGCCGGGAAGACGCGGCGGATATCGGACATCACCGGATTGGTGGTCAGCACCGAGGTGCCGAAATCGCCCCTCAGCGCTGCTTTGACATAGAGGTAGAACTGCTCGATCCACGGCAGGTCGAGGCCCATCTCGCGGCGGGTGCGCTCGACGACGGCGGTCGGCGCGCGATCGCCGAGAACGGCCAGCACCGGATCGATCGGAATGACGCGACCAATGAAGAAGGTCACCGCGAGAAGACCGAGATAGGTCGTCACCGCGACGACCAGGAAGCGGCCGAGAGACGATAGAATGGCGACGGCGCGGGCGCTGTCGCGCCCCGCCGCCACCTGGTTTTCAGCTACGCTCACGCGGCGCGTCCGAAGACGCTATTCCTTGGAGACCGGACCGACGAAGTTGGTGTCGAAGCTCGGGCCGAGCGCGAAGCCCTTCAGATTCTTGCGCAGCCCCGCCACTTCCAGTTGCTGGTGGATGATGACGAAGGGGCTGGTGTCGAGGATCTTCTGCTGCAGGTCCTTGTACATGTCGGCGCGCTTGGCCGAATCCTTCTCCAGCAACGCCGCCTCGGTCTCCTTGGTCAGGTCCGGAATGTCCCAGGCATTGCGCCAGGCCAATGTCTTGATCTTGGCGGCGTCGGAATTGTCCGGATTGGAAGCGAAGGTCTGGGCGTTGGAATTCGGATCGAAATAATCCTGGCCCCAGTTGCCGATATAGATGTCATGGTTGCGGGCGCGGTATTTGGTCAGCGTTTGCTTACCATCACCCGGAATGATCTCCAGCTGGATGCCGGCCTGGCCGAGCGTCTGCTGGATCGATTCCGCCATGCCGGTGGTCGGCTGGCCGGTGCGAACGTCCATGGTCACCTTGAAACCGTCCGGCAGGCCTGCCTTGGCGAGCAGTTCCTTGGCCTTGGCGACATCGAGTTTGAAGGGATTGTCGTCGATCGCGCCAAGGTCGCCCTTCGGCAGGAAGGACTGGTGGATCTCGCCGATGCCCTTGAGGATGGTGGTGCTCAGCGCATCGTAGTCGACCAGGTATTTGAACGCCTGCCTTACCTCGGGCTTGGCGAGGTTCGGATTCTTCTGGTTGAGGCTGATGTAGTAGACCGTGCCCTTCGGCGCGCTGGTTGTGGTGAGATCGGCGTTCTTGGCGATGGCGTCGAGATCGTTCGGCTCGAGGTTGCGGGCAACGTCGATGTCGCCGGCCTCCAGCGCCAGGCGCTGCGCCGAGCTTTCCTTCATGTTGCGGTAGATGACGCGGGCGAGCTTGGCCTTCTCGCCGTTGTAATTGTCGTTGCGCTCCAGGACGACGGCCTCGTTGGCGCGCCATTCGCGCAGCTTGTATTGGCCCGAACCGGCATAGCCTGTCTTCAGCCAGGCGTTGCCGAAGTCGTTGTCCCATTTGTAATCGGCGCTCGGCGTGACCGCGGCGACATGTTCCTTGACCAGCTTGCTGTCGACGACCGACGCAACGGTGGCCGACAGGCAGTTGAGCACGAAGCTGGGCGCATAGGCCTTGTCGACGACGAACTGGAAGGTGGTGTCATCGACCGCCTTGGCCTTCTCGGTGACATTGTCGCCGCTGATGCCGAACTGGTTGATGATGAAGGCAGGGCTCTTGTCGAGCTTGATGGCGCGCTCGAAGGAATAGGCGACGTCGGCCGCGGTGATCGGATTGCCGGAGGCGAACTTCATGCCAGGCTTGAGCTTGAAGGTGTAGGTCAGGCCGTCATCGGAGACGCTCCAGCTCTCGGCAAGGTCGGGCTTGACCTTGGAGGTGTCGCTGAGGTCGAGGCGGACCAGGAGATCATAGGTGTTGCCGGTGACTTCGGCGGTCGACAGCTCGAACGCCTCGCCCGGATCCATCGAGATGATATCGTCGATGGCAAAGCCCTCGACCAACGTATCGGCGGGCGTGACCGCGAAAGCGGGCGCGACGAGCAACGCGGACAACGCGGCGCCCGCAAGCAAGGCGCGAGAGCGGAGAGCAAACTTTTCCAGCATCATAGTGATCGTTCCCTGTTTTGTTGACCCCGAGTTCCCGGCTCAAGGCTGAGGCATTTTCCTGCCGGACCCCGGACCGTTTTTGTCCAGTTGGTCAACACCATAACGGGGAGCACTCGACCCGGCAACGAGCATTTGCAAGACGGCATATTGGACCAGGATCGTCCGAGGATCGTCGACGCACAGGCTGATCGACCGTCGCGGCCGATCCGGAAAAATCTGCTAAAATTCGGAGCTATTTCAGTGCCGCTACAAGGCCGGCATCGGGAAAGCAGGTGGCGGGCCTGCCGTTCTTGGCCTGCCAGATGCCGATCGAGCGGCGGGTCTTGAAGCCGGGCAGGCCATCGGCGCTGCCGACGTCGTAGCCCTTGGCCTCCAGCGCACGCTGCAAGGCGGCGATGTCGGAGCGATGGAGATCGCCCACCGCGCCCCAGGCGCCGACGAAGGTGGTGTCGCCCTTGGCGATGCGGTCGGCGGCATGGCCGATGAACAGGCCGTAGAGATCGCTGTTGTTGTATTGCTTGATCACATAGAAGTTCGGCGTGACGATAAAGGCCGGTCCGCTGCGCCCGGCCGGCATCAGCAGCAGACCCTCGGCCTTCAATTCGCTTGCCGCAAAAGCCTTGTTGTCGACGCGCCTGATGCCCATCGCCACCCAGTCGGAGATCTCCTTGCCCTGGTCGGGCCCCTCGAGCGAGCAGGAGACATTTGCCGGCACCGTCACCTCGACACCCCAGCCGCGCCCCCTCGCCCAGCCATAGTGGACGAGGTAGTTGGCGATCGAGGCGAGCACATCGGTGGTGGAATTCCAGATGTCGGGCCGGCCGTCGCCGTCGAAGTCGACGGCGTGCTTGAGGAAGGACGTCGGCATGAATTGCGGCTGGCCGAGCGCGCCGGCCCAGGACGACTTCATCGCATTAACCGGCGCCAGCCCGCGTTCGACGATCTCGAGAGCCGCCAGCACCTCGGTGCGGAAGAAGTCCTTCTTGGTCGACATGAACGCCTTGGTGCCCAGCACCTCGAACGCATCGTATGGCATCTTGGCCGCGCCGAAGCCGGTCTCGCGGCCCCAGATCGCCAGAACGATCTCGCCCGGCACGCCGTAGCGCTTCTCAATCAGCCCGAGCACCCTTGAATTGGCGCTCTCGCGCGTCCTTCCGCCCGAGGTGACGGCCCGAACGATCTTTTCGGCGAAATAATTGGCTGGAGGACCGAACTCGGCCTGGTGCTGTTTCTCAGGTGTCGTCGGTTTCTCGCCGGGCATGACGAGGTCCGGCAGTTTCAGGTTCGGCTTCACGCCGAGAAAGGCGGCGTCGAAGGTCTTTTTCGAGATCCCTTTCGACTTGGCTTCGGGCCAGAGGTCGGTTTGCAGCCAGGCCTGGAACTGGTCGTCGATGGCGGCGGCGTGGGAGGGCAGGGTGAAAAAGATGCCAAGCAGTGCGAGAAGAAGAAATGCGAAGCTGGAAAAGCCGCGAAGGAATACCGTCATTTCCAAGTTGCCCCCATCAATCTCAAAACGCCGTCCTGGACCGCAGCGCCGCGGCCAACGTGCCTTCGTCGAGATAGTCGAGCTCGCCGCCGACCGGCACGCCATGCGCCAGTCGCGTCACCTTCACATCGAAGCCCGACAACTGATCCGTCAAATAATGCGCGGTCGTCTGCCCCTCGACGGTGGCGTTGACCGCAAGGATGACTTCCTTCACCTCGCCACCGGCGACGCGGTCGACCAGCGAGCGGATGTTGAGCTGGTCGGGACCGATGCCGTCGAGCGGCGACAGCGTGCCGCCGAGCACGTGGTAGCGCACGTTCATGGCGGCCGCGCGCTCAAGCGCCCAGAGGTCGGAGACGTCCTCGACGACGATCAGCGTGCCGGCGTCGCGGCGCGGGTCGGTGCAGATCATGCAAGGATCGGACGTGTCGACATTGCCGCAGGTCGAGCAGATGCGAACCTTGTCGACCGCCTCGCCCATGGCGGCGGCCAAAGGCTCGAGCAGTTGTTCCTTCTTCTTGATGAGATGGAGCGCGGCGCGCCTGGCCGAGCGTGGCCCAAGCCCGGGCACTTTGGCCAGGAGCTGGATCAGGCGTTCGATTTCCGGACCGGCGATTCTCTTCGACATCGCCTTGATCTAGGATTTTTCCGAGCGGTTTGGAACAGCCGCAACGACACAGGGCCCGCCATGCTGCCATGGCGGGCCCTGTGCCGCATGCAATCGGGTTCAGTTGGTCTCGAGCGGCCGATCCTGGCTGGCGATCATCGCGCCGATGGCATCGGTGTTCTCAGGCGTCGACTGGAAGCCCATCGACGCTTCCTGCGGCGCGTTGGGCACCGAGGTGATGTAGCGGCCCTTGAGTGTGCCGCCGAAACGCGAGGCGTCCGGTTCGGCCATCGGTTCCTGCATCGCCACAACGACCTGCTTCTGCGCGAGGCGGCTGGACTTCGCGGAGGGGACGGCCGGCGCGGCGGCAGCCGTCACATAGGTCTGTTCGGCCGGAGCAGCCTCAGTCCGCGCGGCCATGGCGGCCTGCTTGGCCGGATCCGGCCGCACGATCGTCTTGACCACCGGCTCGGCGGAAGCCACCAGCACGGGAGCGGCGGGGTCGACCTTCTGCTGCTTGTCGGAAGCCATGGCGACCATCGGCTCGTCCGGCAGCGGCTGCCAGTTGCGGCCCCGCTTTTCATAGAAGGCGTTGCCGCCGGCCACCATCGTGTAATGCATGTTCTTGTAGGGGAAACGCAGGCCGGCAGTGTGGAAATACATCGTGTTCTTGAGCTTGGCCTTGCGCTCGCCTCGCAGCACCGCGTCGGCCGCTTCCTCGACATCGGGCAGCGCCCTGGAATTCATCGGCCGCGTCAGCACGCCGGGCGCGAACTGGCCCTTCTCGCCGACGACCTCGCAGATGGTGCTGCCATGCTGGCCCGAGCGCAGCCGGTTCATCACGACCGTGCCGACGGCGATCATGCCGTCGCGACTCGACCGGTTGGACTCGAAGAACATCGCCCTTTGCAGGCATTCCTTGTCCTTCAGCGAGTGGCTTGAACGGGTGGTGAGGAAACTCGGCGTGAGGGCGTCGGTCAGACCCGACACCGACATGCCATGGGAGGAAGTGGTC
>RXJA01000077.1 GCA_003963455.1 Hyphomicrobiales bacterium | reverse complement strand
CCGGCATGCCGATCTGGCAGGACCGGCTGTTCATCGGCCTGGCGAAAACGGCGGCGGACGCGACGGAGTATTTCCAGATCCCGACCGGGCGCGTGGTGGAGATTGGCACGCAGGTCGCGATCTGAGAGACTGCGCCGCACAGGCTGACGTTACACAATTCCGGACGGCCGACGCCGTTTTCCAGGAATTGCTCTCGAAAGGAGGCGGGCATGAGCGGCGAATTGGTGCTTGTGACCGGCGGGTCCGGCTTCCTTGGCGCTCACTGCATCCTCGCGCTTTTGAACGCGGGCTACCGCGTGCGCACGACGGTGCGCTCCGCCAGGCGCGAGGCCGATGTGCTCGCCATGCTGAAGGTCGGCGGCGTCGAGCCGGGTGATGCGCTTTCATTTGCCCATGCCGATCTCACGAGCGACAAGGGCTGGCCCGAAGCGGTCGCCGGATGCCGATACGTCCTTCACGTCGCTTCGCCTTTTCCACCCGGCGTGCCGAAACATGAAGACGAACTGATCGTCCCTGCCAGGGAAGGGGCGCTGCGCGTGCTGCGCGCCGCGCGCGATGCCGGCGTCGAACGTGTCGTGCTCACCTCGTCCTTTGCCGCCGTCGGCTACGGCCAGGCGCCGGTTGCCGGCCATCCGTTCACGGAAGAGAACTGGACCAATCTGAACGAGAAGGTGAGCGCCTATGTGAAATCGAAGACGCTGGCCGAGCGGGCGGCGTGGGATTTCATCGATCGCGAAGGCGGGTCACTGGAGTTGGCGGTCGTCAATCCGGTCGGCATCTTCGGACCGGTCCTGGGATCAGATCACTCCACGTCGACGGATTTCATCAGGCGCCTGATGAATGGCGAGATGCCTGGCCTGCCGCGCATGGTGTTCGGCGTGGTCGATGCGCGCGACGTCGCGGACCTGCATCTGCGCGCCATGATCAATCCCGCCGCCAAGGGCGGGCGGTTCCTGGCCGTCAGCGGCGACTTCATGACGATGCTGGAGATCGCCCGGGCACTGAAAGCTCGGCTCGGCAATGCGGCGTCGCGGGTTACCACGAGGGTGCTGCCGAACTGGCTGGTCCGGGTCGTCGGACTGTTCGATGGGCAGGCGGCCCAGATCGTGACCGAACTGGACAAGCCCAGGAACGCGACAAGCGCCAAGGCCATGCGCATGCTCGGCTGGACGCCGCGGTCGCGCGAGGATGCGCTGGCCGCCACCGGCGAAAGCCTGATCCGCCTTGGGCTGCTCAAGAGATCGAAATGAGGCGGCGGAAAGCCGGAAACGGCTTCCCGCCGCGATCTTTCAGCCGGCCAGCCTGGCCTTGTTGGCCTCCAGAAACTGCCTCAGCGACACCGATTTGCGGCCGGACAGCTTTTCCACGGAGTCCGTCACCATGCCGAGGTTGCCGGTTCGCGAGGCGGCGTCGAAGGATACGAGAAGCCGTGCGACCGGCTCAGGCAAGCCGGCAGCCTTCATGCCTTCGGTCAGCGCTTCATCGGAAAGCTGCACGACCTCGATCGGCTTGCCGGTGACCTCCGTCACGAGCGCGGCCACCTCGGCGACGGTGTACGCTTTTGGGCCGGTCAGCGTGTAGGTCGCGCTTTCGGTGGCCGCGGAGGCGAGACCCGCGGCGATCGCCGCCGCCAAATCGTCGCGCGCACCATAGGAGATACGGCCATCTCCGGCCGACGTATACCAGTGTCCCGAAGCCAGGATCTGCGGCAGGGACATGAACAGGTTCTCGTCATACCAACCGTTGCGGAACATCGTGTAGGGGACGCCGCTGGCCTTGATCGCCTGCTCCGTGTCGTAGTGGTCGGGCGCGAACAGGATCGGCGAACCGGGCTCCGGATTGGGCAACGAGGTATAGAGGATGTGCGCGACGCCTGCCTTGCCGGCGGCGCTGACGGCGGCAAGTTGCTGCTCGCGCCGCTTCCCCTGGATCATGAGTTCGTTGGTCGAGATGATCAGCGCCCGGTCGGCGCCCTGAAAAGCCTCGGCAAGCGACGCCTGATCGTCAAAGTCGGCTTCACGGACGGATACGCCGAGCGCGGCCAGATCGGCAAGGTTCGTAGGCGTGCGGGTTGTGGCGATGATACGCGCCGCAGGAACCTTGAAAGTGTCCAGCAGGTGATTGATCACGGCGCGGCCGAGATGGCCGGAAGCGCCGGTGACGAGGAGGGTTTCGGTCATGGAATGTTCCTGAATTGCGCCGGTTGGCGAGTGCTGTTGGCAGTCTCGAAAAGAGACCAGCACTAATTTAGGAATTGACCTCCGGCCGTAAAGAAGGCAGTTTTTCGGGAGGTAGGCACACGCAGGGAACCACGATGGACGGCACGATCGTCAATCTGAAATCGAAGATCGAGATCTACAAGGCCATGACGAACGGCGCCAATTTCGCCGATTGCCCGGTTCGCGACGTGATCCAGGGTATCAGCGGCAAATGGAACTCGCTGCTGGTCATGGCGCTGGCCGAGAGGCCGTATCGGTTCGGCGAACTGCGCCGCCTCGTGCCTGATATCTCCCAGCGCATGCTCACCCAGACGCTGCATGAACTGCAGCGCGACGGTTATGTGCACCGCGAAGTGTTCCCGACCAAGCCGCCCAGCGTCGAATACAGCCTCACGGATCTCGGACGATCGATGTTCGCGCCCTTGCAGATGCTGATCCAATGGGCCGAGCTCAACCATGACGCGGTGCGCGACGCGCGGGCCGCGTTCGATGCTCGGAATTGAGCATCGCTCTTCGCCCTCGGTGAGCGTCAAAGCGCCAAGTTTGGTGCCGTCCGTCAGGGATTGCGCCGGCCGGCTTGCTAGACGAGATTCTTTGGCTAGGCAGCGTTGGCTGTGCTGGCGAGCATTCCGGGGGCGGCAATTCCTCGCCGCCATTGGGCCGGAACGTGGTCGACCGTTCAGGCGGATCGAGTTTGCGGCGTTGCAATGGTCTGCAGCCGGATGATCTCGGACAAACAGGAGCTTTTTGCCCGAAGGAAGGCATGCAGCCGCCGGGGATAGTCCGGGCTCACGGCTTCGGTCACCGACCGGCGTTCGCTCAAGGCCTCGCGCCAGGCTTGGACGAGCGGCTTGCCGTCGAGAATGCCGAAATCGCCGATGCGGTCGAACGTGTCGAAATAGCGGAAGACCGGTCCGTAGACGGCGTCGACCAGCGAGAAGCCTTCGCCGGCGAACCACGGGCCGCTTTGCCTTGCCGACAATTCCGCCTCCACGCGCGCGAACATCCCGGACAAGCCTCTGCTTTCATGGAGGAAAGCGGCTTCATCGGCAGCGGAATAGAAGCGACCGATGGCGTTGAGGATGGCCGAACCGAACTCGATCCAGGCGCGATGCCTGGCCCGCGACAGCGGATCGGCCGGGTGCAAGGGATTGGCCTCGGTCTCCTCGAGGAATTCGAGGATGACAGCGGACTCGAAAATCACTTCCTGCGCATCCCCATCCCGGACGCGCAGCAACGGCACCTTGCCAAGCGGCGAGATCGCCTTGAACCAGTCGGGTTTGCCGGAGAGGTCGACATCGATCCGCTCGAACGCCACGCCTTTTTCGGCAAGCGCAATCGCCGCGCGCTGGACGTAGGGGCAGAGATGATGGCTGACGAGGGTGAGCCTTGCGGTCATCTCACTCTCCCCAGACATAGTTGAGTGCGCCGTCCTCGACGCGGGTCGACAGGAACATCAGGCGCGAGCCCTTCGGCGCCGGTCCCTCCAAACGCTCGCCGCTTGCCATGTCGAACTTCGCGCCATGCCACTGGCAGACGAAGGTACCGTCCCTGCAATCCAGCGGTCCGCCGAAATGCAGGCAGGCATTGGCTGCGGCGCGGATGCGCTCGCCGCTGCGCCAGACATGGACCTCGCGTCCGAAGAAGGGCGCGATCAGGCTACCGGTTTGCGGGATATCCGCGATCTTGCAGATTTCATGTTTCATCGGGTAATTCCTTATCAATGCAATTGCATCTATATGAATGCATTTGCATCGATCGTCAAGCTTGATGCAATTGCATCTATCGCCTAGGCTGTCCCGATGACGAAAACATCTCCATCACCCGAAGCCGTAACCGCCTGGGCGCGCCTGATGCGTGTCTCGCGCCAACTCGTCGACAGGATCGAGGAGGCCCTGAAGGCCGACGGGCTGCCGCCGCTTGCCTGGTACGACGTGCTGCACGAGCTTGCGGAGGCGGGCGAGGGCGGGCTGCGGCCGTTCGAACTGATCGATCGCGTTCTACTGGCGCAGTACAGCGTTTCAAGGCTGCTGGCCCGGCTGGAGGCGGACGGCCTGGTGGAAAAGCTGCCGGTCTCGGATGACGGCCGGGGCCAGACCGTGCGGATCACGCCGAGCGGCCGGGACATGCGCCGCCGCATCTGGACTGTATATGGCGCTTCGATCACCGAGCTGATGGACAGTAGGCTTTCAACCGAAGAGCTCAACGCGCTGGCGACGCTGCTTGGCCGGCTGCGGCATCCGCCGATCGGGAACTAGTCTCGCAAGCACGCACCAGCCGCCCCGGCCGAGATTTTTCTGTTCTGGCCCTTGCGCGGGAAAGAGGAATGGGCCATAAGCCGAACCGTAACGTACGGTACGCACCTTGAGGCGTATCCGAAAATGGGAACAGTCGTGTTGCAGTTGGCAGAGAACGACACAAGCGAAGCGCTGACTGAGCGCCAGCGGGCCGTTCTGGACGCGGCACTGCGCCTGCTGGTCGAGGAGGGCGACAACCTGACCATGACCGCGGTGGCGCGGCGGGCAAGCTGCTCCAAGGAAACGCTCTACAAATGGTTCGGCGACCGCGATGGACTCCTCAACGCCACGGTACAGTGGCAGGCGTCCAAGGTGCGCGTGGCGGCGGTCGACCGTGAGAGACTGGATCTCGTTTCGCTTACCGCGACCCTCGAGCGCTTTGCCTCCGATTGGCTCAAGGTGATTTCCAGCGATACATCGATCGCGCTCAACCGCGTGGCAGTCGGCCATGCCGGGTCCGGCAAGGACGATCTCGGCGCCATCGTGCTGCAGAACGGCCGCTTCGCGCTTGCCAGGCGTTTGAAGCCCGTTCTCGAAGCCGGACGGCAGGCCGGGCTGCTCGATTTCGAGGACGCCGAGACGGCGTTCCGGACCTTTTTCGGCCTGGTCGGCCGCGACGTGCA
>RXJA01000531.1 GCA_003963455.1 Hyphomicrobiales bacterium | reverse complement strand
TCGACCTTGCGGTGGCGATGGTTAACAACGAGCGCGCGCAATACCTTTCCCGGTCATGGATCGAGCGGCCGATTTGGGCGGCGGCTGAGAGCGCAAGCTACGATCGCGCCAAGGGGATTCCTCTGGCCGCCCATCCCGAAGGCTGCGCCTACAGGGCGAGGATGATTCAAGCTCTGGACGAGGCGAACGTTCGCTGGCGGATAGCCTACACGGGCTCAGGCATAGGAGGCCTGCAGAACGCCGTCGTAAACGGACTTGGGGTCAGCGCACTCACGCGCTACACGATGCTCAGCGGTATGCGTACCCTGGACGAGCGCGACGGATTTCCTCCTCTTGCCGAAATCCGCGTGGGGCTTTTCTACAAGCATCCGCGCCTGTCCGATGCGGGCATTGGGTTGGTTAATCACATCGTAGCCCGACTTGACGAAGCCGGAGTTTCCGGTGACCCGATAAGGCGCCAAATGGAGCTCGATCGCCAATAAGCAACGAAAATGCGAAAATTATGGGAATTAATTTTTCAAATGGATTGGCCCCTTCTAGCGTGCTTGCAGCCAAAAACCAGAAGGGGAATGACATGACAGGCAGTTTCCTATCTTCGCGTCGTGCCACTCGGCGCGACGTTCTCAAGACCGCCGCCGTTTTCGGCGGCGCCGCGCTCGCTGCACCATACTTGAACAGGCGAGCCTTTGCGGACCCGATCGAACTCACCATGCTCGCTTGGTACGGGCATGCCGAACCCGATGTCGTTTCCGAATTCGAGGCGGCGAACAACGTTAAGTTCAAGCCGAAATACTACAGTGGCGGCGACAACATGATGGGGCTGATCTCGCAATCCCCGCCGGGAACCTACGACCTTGTCCTGTCGGATGCCGAGTATGTCCAAGGGCTCCACGAGGCGGGATATATCGAAGAGCTTGATCCGAAGGACTACAGCTTCGACGACTACTTCCCAGAATTTCAGCACTTCCCGGGAAACTGGGAGGGCGACAAACTCTTTTCCGTCGTGACACGTTTCGGATTCCTGGGCGTTTCCTACAACACCGATGCACTGACGAAAAAGGATGTCGACACCTACAACGTCTACTGGAGCGACAAGCTCAAGGGCAAGGTCGGCCACTATGACTGGCATCTGCCGAACCTCGGTCAGATCAGTCTGTTGAGCGGGAATGCCAAACCGTACGACATAGACGATGCCCACTGGTCGGCGGTGCAGGATAAGACCATGAGCCTGCGCAAGAACATCGGCGGCTTCTTCGACTACGGAGGAACGTTCTCGTCATTGAAGAACGGACAAATGCTGGCGATGGCCGGCATTGGAGACTGGATCACGGGCGTTCTGCAGAAGAGCGGCGCCAAGGTGGCAAGCCATATCCCGCAGGAGGGCGGCCTCCAGTGGTCGGAATGCTTCTGCGTCGGCAAGGGGACCAGCAAAGGCGACCTGGCCAAAAAATGGATCCAGTACATCACGTCGGCGAAGGGGCAGGTCAAATCGGCTGAAATGGCTGCGTACCCCGCATTGATACCGAACAAGAAGGGTTGGGATCTCCTGAACCAAGTCGATCCCGCAGAGGCAAAGCGCCAGGGCATGACGAAAGAACCCGGCAACGTCATGGACATGATCCGTTCGGGACGCATCCGTTATCGGCAATGGCCCGTCCAGCAGGATCTTGGTGCTTGGAACGATTTCTGGACGAAGTACAAAAGCGCTTGATCCGACGCGGCTGGCGGCCTCTTTCGTCGCCAGCCGTCTCCAGGCCGTAGGCCGATCCCTCGCCCGCAAGACTGAAGACATGGTTCCTCGCCTCTCCATCTACGGCCTGACATTTGCTTTGCCGCTACTGCTTTGGCAAATGCTGTTCTTCCTGCTGCCGCTGGTGTTTCTGGTAGCGCTGAGCTTCTGGTCGGTGCACAGTTTTCGGTTGGTCTCTGACTTCAACCCCAGCAACTGGTCGTTCATGCTCGGACGGTTGGTGTTCTGGCAAGCCTATGCCGTGACCTGGGCACTGGCCGCAGCCGGCAGCCTGCTCGCTTCGGTGCTCGCCTTCCCGTGCGCCTATGCCATCGCTTTCAAGCTATCCGACGCAGGCCGGCGCTGGGCGGTTTTCCTCATGGTGATCCCGTTCTTCACCAGCTACCTGGTGCGCGTCTATTCCTGGCAGGCCTTCCTGTCGGATCACGGTATCATCAACGGCCTCTTCGGCCAGTTCGGGATCGGCCCGTTCCACCTCCTGAATACGCCCGGCGCGATACTCGTCGGCTACCTCACGCTAAGCCTGCCGCTGGTGATCTTGCTCCAGGTTTTCAGTCTTTCTTACGTCGACCGAACGCTCATCGAAGCGGCGCACAATTTGAGGGCTGGGCGAATCCGCGCGGTTTTTGCGGTGGTGGTCCCGTCGGCTCGCGTGGGGCTGGTCATCGCCGCCTTGTTCGCGTTCATCCTGTGCTTCGGCGATTTCGTAAGTCCCGTGTATCTCGGTGGCGGGAACCCCACCACGCTATCGATCCTCATCACCGACACCACGAAATCGGGTCAGCAATGGCCGCGCGCCGCGGTGATCGCGCTGACGATGATCCTGACGCTTCTGGCGGTGGCCTTTGCGGCCGTGCGCTTCGCCTATCGAGGAGCGCGCAAGTGAGCGGAGCACAGGCTGGCGATCCCAATCGCAACCGCACCATCGACATTCTTCTGAAAGGTTGGGTAGTCCTAAGCTTCCTCTTTGTGTTCGCGCCGATCGCTGCAAGCTTCATATTCTCCTTCAATTCGGACCGTTTCCCGACGATCCCGCTGGGCCACTTCAGCCTTGAATGGTATCAAGTGGTGATTGCCGACCCGCTGGTTTGGGACGGCCTCAGGAACACCATCACGGTAGCCGGGTTCGTGGCCGTGTTGGCTACCGCCCTGGGCTTCGGCGCGGCCTACACTGACTACCGTTACCAATTTTTCGGCAAGCAGGCCTACCTCGCGCTTGCCCTGCTTCCGCCCACGATCCCCGCTGTGATCATGGGTTTGGCGATGCTGTCCTATCTGTCGCGCCTCACACTCTCGGGGAACGCCTTGTCGGTGATCATCGCCCACGTGGTGATCTGCGCGCCCTTCGCCATGGCCATCATACGGCTGCGTTTGTCCCAGATGGATGCCGCTCTGGAGCCTGCGGCGTGGAACCTCGGGGCGACGCAATGGGGCGCGATGCGCCACGTGGTCATTCCCTTCTGCCTGCCGTCGATCCTGGCCGCGCTGTTCATAACGATGGCCGTTTCTTCCGATGAATTCGCCGTGGCTTGGTTCGTCTCCGGCCTCAACGAAACGCTGCCGGTAAAAGTACTTGGCTTCCTGCAAGGCCAGGTCAGTCCGCGCATCAACGTCATCGGCACCTTCGTCTTCATCGTTTCGATGACGCTGGTGGTGCTGGCGCAACTGCTTATGAAACGCGGCGCTGCCGGCGCCAAGACGGAGTGAACGGCCGATGGCTGACGAAGCGCTTGTTGTGTTCGATGGCGTGGTCAAGCGCTTCGGCGATTTCCTGGCCGTCGAACGCATGAACCTCGATATCCGCAAGGGCGAGTTCCTGGCCATCATGGGCTCGAGCGGCTGCGGCAAGACGACGACGCTACGCATGCTTGCCGGATTGGAAGCGCCGAGCGAGGGCGAAATCCGGCTCGCCGGAAAGCGCATCAACGATCTGCCGACCTGGCAGCGGGATACGCCGATGGTATGGCAGAGCCTCGCCCTGTTTCCTTTCCTGACGGTGCGTGAGAATGTCGAGTTCAGCCTTCGCATGCGTGGCGTCGAAAAGGCGGAGCGGCGGCGCCGCGCCGATCAGTGGCTGGAGCGGCTGCAGATCGCCGAATTCGCCCAGCGCAACGTGGCGCATCTGTCAGGTGGCCAGCGCCAGCGCGTCGCGTTGGCTCGTTCGCTCGTCACCGAACCCCAAATCCTGCTCCTTGACGAACCGCTCTCGGCTCTGGATGCCCATCTCAAAGTTCGCATGCAGACGGTATTGTCAAATCTGCAAAGGGAACTGGGAATTACGTTCGTGTACGTCACCCACAGCCAGTCCGAGGCGTTCTCGATGGCCGACCGCGTCGTCATCATGAGCCGCGGTCGCATTGAGCAGATTGGAAACCCGCAGGAAATCTATCGCGCTCCGCGAACGCGGTTCGTTGCGGAATTCCTCGGCTCTTCGAACATATTTTCAGGCACCGTCGCAGAGGATCGCGGCAACGCCATCCGGATCGCCACATCATCGGGCGACTTCGACGTCGCGCGCAATCCCGTCAAGGCGCTGCGTAAGGGGGATCGGGCGATGTTCGTGGTTTCCGACGACCGTTTTCACCTGACCAGCGAGAAACCTTCCGGCGAATTCAACGGAATGCAGGCTTCGGTGATCGGAGAGGAATTCGTCGGCGCGACTGCGGTAGTGCATCTCGAGGGAAGCGACGGGCTGCAGTTGAAAGCCCAGAAAAGCCACGAAGAGCTGGAATCCCTAAACCTGACGCCAGGTGCAAAGGTCTGGGTGTCATGGCGCGCCGCGTCGAGCCATATCTTGCCCGGTGAGTAAGGAAAGCCCGATCGCCGATAGTCGGCCGAGGCTTGCAGGGGGCCGCTTGCTAGGGCCTTTCGCGGCCCCCGCCTTCGTTAAGGCCGGTCAGGGGCCAATTGGCTCAGACACAAGAATGAAAAAATTCGGCTTCATCCTTGTCCGCAACTTCACGCTCTCTCCGCTGTCGATGTTTATCGATACGCTTCGCCTGGCCGGCGATGACGGCGACCGAAGCAGGCGAGGGAGGTTCGACTGGCAGATCGTTGGCGAAAAAGGCCTCCCTATCCGGTCAAGCTCCGGCGTGGAGGTGTTGCCTACCAGGCAGGTTACCGCGCCTGAGGACTACGACAACATCGTAGTGGTCGGGGGCCTTCTTAGTGGCGGCCAGCATCTTAGCTCAGAAAAGGAAGCCTTCCTGCAGCTCGCGGCGCGGCGCGGTGTGCCGATAACCGCACTTTGCACCGGGAGCTTCGTCCTGGCTCAGTATGGGCTACTCGACAATTACCGTGCTTGCGTAAGCTGGTTTCACGTAAAGGAGTTTCGTGAAAAGTATCCTCACGTTCGAGCAAACGCCGACAGGCTTTTCCTGGTCGACAAAGATCGCGCCACCTGCGCAGGCGGAGCTGGCGCAGCGGATTTGGCCAGTCACTTCGTTTCCAAGCTTGCAGAT
>RXJA01000280.1 GCA_003963455.1 Hyphomicrobiales bacterium | reverse complement strand
GTCGAGGATATTGGCCGGCAAAAGATCGTTGTGGCCGAAGACGATCGGCAGCAGCTTTTGCGCCCGCTCGAGCTCGTCGGCCAGGGACAGGTAGCGCGGCAACTCGCTCTTCTTGCGGCTGCCGCCTTCGTCCAGCGTGCGCGCATAGTCGCGTATGACGTGGAACACCCAGAACATGAAGCCGGCGCCGGAGACATGGTTCGGCATCTCGCGATGGAACGAGCGCAGCAGCCCCGCGACACGGCCAAGATTGGCCCGCACGTCCTCGGCAAGGAAGGTCCTGGCGCCGAGAAATTCCGTCACCATGATGCCGGGCTCGGCATAATGCACGGCCGGCGCGAAGCCCGCCGCATGCGCCGCCCGCGCCGTCATCACCTCGCGCTCGCGAAAGACATGGTGGAACGGGAAATCCTGGCCGAAGCGCACGACGTGCCGCCCGGCGGCGTCCGTCACGACATAATTGGCGTTGCTGAGGCCGCCCGGCAGCGGCTCGATCTCGATGCCGCCGCTCCAGCAAGGCAAGGCGCGGATGCGGTCTTCGGCACTCAAGGCTTCGCTCCGGCCGCAGCCGGCCCTTTTGAAAACAACGCTGGGAGAAAACGAAAAAGCCTCGTCGGTGCGAGACGCCAGGATCGGTATCCCGCACCGCACCGACGAGCCCCTTGGCCAGGTTTAGGATCCCGGCATCCGCCCCCGCGGATTCGATAGAAGCTCAAGTCTGGCTGTTTCCAGACGATCTGGTCGTTAGGTTGCGGCTCTGCCATCGCCTTCCCGTGGCAGTTCCGAGCCTGACACTCTTTCATTTTCATGCCGGTGTGGCAGGGCTGTCAATCAAAAGCTGTGACCTTTTTTGGGTGTTTTGCCCGAAACTATAAGCAACTCCTTTCAAAGCGTTGTCAAAGCCTTAAATTCGGTCAAAATCCCGGACATCCACATGATCCATTCGAAACGGCATGGCGAAATCCTGCGGCTCCTCGGCGAGGAGGGCACGATCACCATAGCCAGCCTTGCCGAACGTCTCGGCGTTTCGCAGGAAACGGTGCGGCGCGACGTCAAGCCGCTCGCCGATGACGGGTCGGTGCTGAAGATGCATGGCGCGGTCGGCCTTGCCTCGATGGTGGGCGAGGCGCCGTTCGAGCGGCGCATGCGCGAGAATGCCGAGGCCAAGCGTCTGATCGCCAGGATGGTCGCGGCCACGATCCGCGATGGCGAGGCGATCATGCTCGACACCGGTACGACCACATCCTTCCTCGCGCGGGAACTCCTCGGTCACCGCCGGCTGACGGTGGTCACCAATTCCTCCGACATTGCCCGTACCCTGGCCACGGTGAACGGCAACAAGGTCTATATGGCGGGCGGCGAGCTGCGCAGCGATTCAGGCGCGGCTTTCGGTATCTCGGCAATCGAGTTCGTCAGCCGTTTTTCGGTCGATCATGCGGTGATCTCGATCGGCGCGGTCGATGCCGCCGCCGGGCTGACCGACTATGAGCTGGAGGAGGCGGAATTCGCCCGCATGGTGCTGTCGCGCGGCCAGCGCTCGCTGGTCGTCACCGACCATACCAAATTCGGCCGGCAAGGGCTGGTGAGGGTCTGCGGCTTCGACGGCTTTTCCGAGCTCGCCACCGACCGGCCGCCGCCGCCCGAGATCGCCGCCGCGCTGAGCCAGGGCGGGGCGCGCCTGACCATTGCGACGGCCTGAGGCCAGTCAGGAACAACACGCAGCTAGCCGAACACTAGCGATTGGTGCGCCGCAACCCCGGCCATCGCGCCGCCGGACACCGCGAAGGCGATGTTGTGCATCATCCGCGCGGCGTCTCCGGCCGCGAAGACGCCGGGCACCGATGTCTGCTGCTTGTCGTCCACGACGATCGCCCGCCCGAGCGGGCCTTCCGTGAAGGCGCAGCCGAGCTGCTCGGCAAGCGGACTTGCCATCACATTGCGCGGCGCGGTGAACAGCGCCCGCACGCTTGCGCTGCGATTGCCCTCGAGCCTGACGGCCAGACCGTTGGAACCGTCGTCCAGTACTTCGCTCACCTTGTCCGGCTCGAAGCGGATATTGCGCTTCTCCAGGGCCCGTGCCTGGTCCGCGTCCGGTTCGAACAGGCCGTCGGCGAACAGCGTGACGTCGCCCCAGTCGGAAATCAGCTCGGCCTGGTGCAGCGACATCGGCCCGGTCGCCAGCACGCCGAGCGGCCCGCCGGCCACCTCGTAGCCGTGGCAATAGGGGCAATGCAGCACCGTCTTGCCCCACTGACCGGCCAGTCCGGGCACGTCCGGCAGGATGTCCCGGACGCCCGTGGCAAGCACCAGCCGCGTCGCGCCGAAACCCTCGCCATTGTCCATCTCGACCTCGAAGCCGGTGCCCGCGACGTTGGCCCGCTCGGCGCGGCCGTCGACAATGGTGACGGTGGGATAGGCAAGCAACTGTGCCCTGGCCTCGCCGAGAATGTCCGACGGCGCCCGTCCGTCCTGGCCGAAGAAGCCATGCGAGTGCTCGGCGAAGCGGTTCCGCGGCTGCCCGGCATCGATCACCAGCACCTTGCGTCGGCCCCGCGCCGCATACATGGCGGCGGACAGGCCGGCAAAGCTGCCGCCTACGACGAGTACATCATATTGCGTGGGCACATCATACTGCATGGCTGGATACTCCGATAAGGTCGTAGCGGCGGCGGAAGTCGGCCGTCAGGTCCGCCAGCGTGATATGGCTGAGCCGCTCAGTGAGCAGCCTTTCCGCCTCCAGGCGGAAATCGTCGAGCACCGCGATGACCGCCTGCTCGACCAGGCATCCGGGACTTTCCGGCTCGGTGCTGAACGGCAAAAGCGTTTCGCCGAGCGCGGCGCTGATTTCGGCCAGCGAAATCCTGTCCGGCGCGCGGCCGAGCTGCCAGCCGCCGCCACGGCCGCGCGTCGAGGTGACGATGCCGGCCTCCCGCAGCCCGGCGATGGTGCGGCGCACCACCACCGGGTTGGTATGGATGAAGCCCGCAAGCTGTTCGGAGGTCAGCGCCCGATCGGGCGCGTCGGCCATATGGACGAGGATGTGCAGGGTTGAGGACAGGCGGCTGTTGCGTTTCATGTAACTTAGTTAGTTACGAATACGAAGGCCGTCAAGTTTTGGACCTTGGCCCACTTCCCAGCACCGCATTAGCCGGTGTTTAGTCCGGTCATGGCTTTCACCATCCGCCAATTGCAATTCTTCGTCGCCGTCGCCGAGCAGGGCACCGTCTCGGGCGCCGCGCAGAACCTCTCCATCTCCCAGTCCTCGGTCACCGAGGCGATCAAGGAACTGGAGAGCGATCTCGGCGTCGAACTCTTCGAGCGCCATCCGCGTGGGTTGAATATCACCCACAAGGGCCACCAGTTCCTGCGCCACGCCACCAAGATCCTGGCGGATGTCTCGGATGCGCGCCGTTCCTTCTCCAGCGAGCAGGCCGCGGCGAGCGGCCGCCTGCAGCTTGGCGTCACCTCGCTGGTCGCCGGCTATGTGCTGTCCGATCTGCTCGCCCGCTACCGCCGCGCCTATCCCGGCGTCGAGGTCTCGGCCATCGAGGACAATGGCGACTATCTCGAGCATCTTCTGGTCGGCGGCAAGCTCGACATTGCCGTCATGGTCACGTCCAACCTGCGCGACCGCACGGCGCTGCAGTCCGAAATTCTGGAGGTCTCGGCCTACCGGCTGTGGGTCCCGCTCAGCCACAGGCTCGCCAGCGCCGACATCATCTCGATCGGCGATATCGCCTCCGAGCCGCTGATCATGCTCACCGTCGACGAGATCGAGGAGAACACCGGCAAGCTGCTGTCGGCGATCGGCGCCCGGCCGCATGTCGCCTTCCGCACCCGTTCGGTGGAAGCGGTGCGCAGCCTTGTCGCCACAGGCGCGGGCGTGGCGCTGCTGCCCGACCTCGTCTACCGGCCCTGGTCGCTGGAAGGCGACCGCATCGAATCGCGCGACGTTTCCGGCTCGCTGCCGGTGGTCCAGGTCGGCACGGTCTGGCGCCGCGGCTCCGGCTTGCCGCAAGCCGCGCGCGACTTCATCGGCCTCGCCCAGTCGCAGCGCATGGTCCGCCGCTAGTCTTACATACTTGACGTGAAGTCTGCTTGAACTCGTAGAGTGCTTGCGAGGATCGATGTGAGCAACAGAAAGCGAGGCCCGCCATGCCGCAATCCGCGCAGCCTAACATACGGCAAGCCGCTCTCTGGAACGACGCCAGCGGAAAGGCCTGGGTTGCGATGCAGCCGATCATGGACGGGGTATTGGCGCCGTTCGAGAGCCTGGTGGTCGGTTCCGGCTATCCCGGAGAGGGTGGCAACGTCCTCGATATCGGCTGCGGCGCGGGCGCCACGACTCTGGCGATGGCGCGCCGCGTCGGCGGCGACGGCCGTTGCGCCGGGCTCGACATCTCACGGCCCCTTGTCGCCCTGGCGATGGAGCGCAAGCGGGTGGAGGAAGTGGCAAATGCAAGTTTTGAAGTGGGCGATGCCCAGACATTTGCGTTTGAAACTGGGCGCTTCGACGCGGTTGTCTCGCGCTTTGGCGTCATGTTCTTCGATGATCCCGTTGCCGCGTTCACCAACATAAGGCAGGCCGCAAGGCCTGGCGGCAAACTCGCCTTCGTCGCTTGGCGCAGTCCGGCCGAGAATGATTTCATGACGACCGCTGCGCGGGCGGCTGCGCCTTTCCTGCCGCCCGCACCCGCGCCCGACCCCGATGCGCCGGGGCAGTTTGCCTTTGCGGATGGCGCAAGGGTGAAGCGGATCCTGGAAGCGAGCGGCTGGTCGTCAATCAAGGTCGAAAAGGCGGACGTCCTGTGTCGGATCGCCGAAGGCGATCTGATGACATATGTCACCCGGCTGGGGCCTCTCGGCGCCGCGCTGCGCGAGCTCGACCAAGCGACGGCCGAAAAGATCACGAAGGTCCTGCCCGCCGCATTCGCGCCTTTCGTGAAGGATGGCGAGGCCCGCTTCAATGCCGCCTGCTGGTTGGCGACGGCACTGGCTTGATGGTCGCCTGGATATCGGAAAAACAGATATCGGCTTTCTGATAAATGAATTTGCGAAACCGGATTTTTCACAGCACCTTTCGGTCAGGGAACAAAGCCGCGCCCTGAGAGCGCTGCCCCTAGCAATGGGAGATCGACGATGAATGCATTCCTGAAGTCGTGCACGGCGCTGACTGTCGCGCTGACTTTTTCCGGCCAGGCCATGGCCCAGGTCAAGGAAC
>RXJA01000545.1 GCA_003963455.1 Hyphomicrobiales bacterium | reverse complement strand
TCGGCTATACGATGGTCTACGGCATCATCGGCATGATCAATTTCGCCCATGGCGACATTTTCATGGTCGGCGCCTTCACCGCACTCATCGTCTTCCTGATCCTCGGCGCATTGTTCTATTCGGTGCCGGTCGTGGTGGCGCTTCTGATCATGATGATCGTGGCGATGCTTCTCACCAGCCTCTACAACTGGACGATCGAGAAGGTGGCCTACAGGCCGCTGCGCGGCTCGTTCCGGCTGGCGCCGTTGATCACCGCCATCGGCATGTCGATCGCGCTTTCCAACTTCGTCCAGGTGACGCAGGGCCCTCGCAACAAGCCGATCCCGCCGCTGGTCAGCCAGGTCTACACGATTGACGGTGTAAGCGTTTCGCTGAAGCAGATCATCATCGTGATCGTCACTGTCATATTGCTGGCAATCTTCTGGTACCTCGTCAATCGAACGGCGCTCGGCCGGGCGCAGCGCGCCTGCGAGCAGGACCGTAAGATGGCCGCGCTGCTCGGCATCGACGTCGACCGCACCATTTCCATCACCTTCATCATGGGCGCGGCTCTCGCCGCCGTCGCCGGCACGCTGTTCCTGATGTATTACGGCGTCGTGGTGTTCTCGGACGGGTTCGTGCCGGGCGTGAAGGCCTTCACCGCCGCCGTGCTCGGCGGCATTGGGTCGCTGCCTGGCGCCGTGCTCGGCGGACTGCTCATCGGCTTCATAGAGAGCATGTGGTCGGCCTATTTTTCCATCGACTACAAGGACGTCGCCGCTTTCTCGATCCTGGCGATCGTGCTGATCTTCCTGCCTTCCGGCATTCTGGGCCGGCCAGAAGTCGAAAAGGTCTGAGATCATGGCGGTTACCGTTTCTCCACAGCGCGACGCCGTCGCCAATCCTGACGCTGTCGCCGACCCGTTTGCTCGCGCCCTGCGCGAAGGGTTCTATGCCGGCGCCATCGCGCTCGGCCTATTCGTCCTCTTCATCGGTCTGAAGACTGACCAGAACATTTCCAATGAGTTGATCCTGGTTCCACGCTGGGCTCTGCTCGCCATCGTGGTGATCGCCGTGGCGGCCGGACGTTTCCTTTTCGTCGCCTATGGCTTGGCCGGTCGCGAGCAAGTCTTCGGCCTGCCCTATTTCATCGCGGCCGTCATCATAGCGGTCGCCGTCTCTATTTTGAGTTTTGCCGGCATGCTCGAGTGGTCCGGGCCGTTCGTCGCCGGCTGCCTGCGAATCCTATGCGGGTTGGCAGCCATTTATGCGCTGGTCTCGGTGTTCGTTTACTTTCGTGCCCGCGGCGGGTCCGTCTTCCAGTTGCCGTATTTCATCGCCGCCGTCGTCATAGCGGTCGCGGTTTCCATCTTGAGTTTGACCGGCACGCTCGATGGATTGGTCGGACCGTTCCTTGCCGACTTATCCCGATTCCTGCGGGGGCTGGCCATCATCTATGCCCTGGCCTCGGTGTTTTTCTATTTTCGCAGGTTCATCGGTGCCAACAGCTCCATACTGGGCCTCGCGGCGTTGCTGCTTTATCCGGTTGTCGTGGTGCTGGTTCTCGCGGCAATGTCGCGGTCGTGGATTGCCGGTTTCCAAGGTTCGCTGCTGCTGGTCGACAATTTCGGCATCCAGATCCTCATCTATGTGATGCTGGCCTGGGGGCTGAACATCGTCATCGGTCTCGCCGGCCTGCTCGATCTCGGTTACGTCGCCTTCTACGCGGTCGGCGCCTATGCTTATGCGCTGCTCGGCACGCATTATGGCCTGTCGTTCTGGATCCTTTTGCCTGCCGCAGGCGCGATGGCCGCGCTCTGGGGCGTCATGCTCGGCTTCCCGGTGCTAAGGTTGCGCGGCGATTATCTGGCGATCGTCACCCTTGCCTTCGGCGAGATCATCCGCCTCGTGCTGATTAACTGGCGCGAGGTCACCAACGGCTCAGCCGGCATTACCGGCATCCCGAAAGTCACCTTTTTCGGGCTGATGACCTTCAATGTGTCGGATCCGAACTACATCGCCAAGGTGCTGCACCTCGCCACGTCGAGTGCCTACTACAAGATCTTCCTCTATTATCTCATCCTCGGACTTTGCCTTCTCACGGCCTTCGTCACCATCAGGCTTCGCCGCTTGCCCGTCGGCCGCGCCTGGGAGGCACTGCGCGAGGATGAGATCGCCTGCCGTTCGCTGGGCATCAACACCACCACCACCAAGCTGACGGCATTTGCCACCGGCGCCATGTTCGGCGGCTTTGCCGGCTCGTTCTTCGCGGCACGCCAGGGTTTCGTCAGCCCTGAATCCTTCGTCTTCCTTGAATCGGCGATCATCCTTGCCATCGTCGTGCTCGGCGGCATGGGATCGCTTGTCGGCATCGCCATCGCTGCGATGGTGATGATCGGCGGCACGGAAATCCTGCGCGAGCTCGACTTCCTCAAGACCGGGATGAAATGGGGCGACGTGACGGTGCTCCCCGGCTTGGGCTCGGACTTCACACCGGAACTCTACCGCATGCTTCTGTTCGGCATGGCCATGGTCATCGTCATGCTGTGGAAGCCGCGCGGCTTCGTCGGCAGCCGAGAACCGACGGCCTTCCTGAAAGAACGAAGAGCGGTTTCAGCCTCCTTCACCAAGGAGGGGCATGGCTGATGAACGCGCAGGCTTCCATGAACGACATAATCCTTCAGGTCGAGCACCTGTCGATGAAGTTCGGCGGGCTGGTCGCCATCGGCGACCTGTCCTTCCAGGCCAGGCGCGGCGAGATCACCGCGCTGATCGGCCCGAACGGCGCCGGCAAGACCACGGTGTTCAACTGCATCACCGGTTTCTACAAGCCGTCGGAGGGCATGCTGACGCTCAACCGGCGCGACGGCTCGACCTACCTGCTCGAGCGCCTGCCCAACCACGAGATCCCGGCGCGCGCCAAGGTGGCGCGCACCTTCCAGAACATCCGGCTGTTTTCCGGCATGACGCTGCTGGAGAACCTGCTGGTCGCGCAGCACAACAAGCTGATGAAGGCCTCGGGCTACACCTTCCTCGGCTTGTTCGGCTTCCCGAGCTATCGCCAGGCGTCCGCCGAATCGATCGAGCTCGCCAAGCACTGGCTGGAGAGGGCCGATCTCGTCGACCGCGCCGACGATCCGGCCGGCGACCTTCCCTATGGCGCGCAACGCCGCCTGGAGATCGCGCGCGCCATGTGCACGGGGCCGGAGCTCTTGTGCCTGGATGAGCCGGCCGCCGGCCTCAATCCAAAGGAATCTGCCGCACTCAACGACCTGCTGATGGGCATCAAGGCCACCGGTACGTCGATCCTCCTCATCGAGCACGACATGTCGGTTGTGATGCAGATCTCCGACCATGTCGTGGTGCTCGAATACGGCCGCAAGATTTCCGACGGCAATCCGCAGTCAGTCCGAACCGACCCGCGCGTCATCGCCGCCTATCTCGGCGTCGACGACGAGGAAGTCGAGACAGTGCTGACCGAGGTCGGCGACGAGGATGTCATCGAGCAACTCGATACGGGTCCCGACTCCGCGCATGGCCCCGGCAATTCCGCTTCGATGATGGCGGGGCCGGTTTCCGATACCGTCGAACACGCGGACGAAGGCGAGCGGGTCACGGTGTCGAAAGGGGCGTCGAAAGCGGCGCAGGTCGACGCCCGCGCCGCGTCGATCGCCGGCTTGCCAGGCGCCGCCGCGGCGCCGGCCAAGCCGGTGGCGAGGAAGCCGGCGACAAAGGTGGCCGCGAAGGATCCGAAAGCCAAGGGCATCTCCAATCGCCTCGACGCGCCGCGCGGCGGCAAGGCGGACAGCCTGATCCGCATCAAGGGCATCGGTCCGGTCAACGAGAGGAAGCTCAACGAGCACGGCATTTTCCATTTCGATCAGATCGCCGCCTGGAAGAAAGCGGACATCGAAGCGGCGGAAGCCTATCTCGCCTTCGACGGACGTATCGCCCGTGAAGACTGGATCGGCCAGGCGAAGACGCTGGCGAAGGAAGTGGCGGCCAAGCCCGCGACGCGTGGAGGGCGCAAGTAATGGCCGGCACGACATTGCTCGATATCAGGGGCGTCGAGACCTACTACGGCAACATCCGGGCGCTGAACGGTGTCAATGTGCAGGTCAACCAGGGTGAGATCGTGGCGCTTATCGGCGCCAACGGCGCCGGCAAGTCGACGCTGATGATGACCATCTTCGGCGCGCCGCGCGCGCGAACGGGCACCATCACGTTCGCCGGCACCGATATCACGCAGATGCCGACGCACGAGATCGCACGCCTGCGCATCGCGCAATCGCCGGAAGGCAGGCGCATCTTCCCGCGCATGACGGTGATGGAAAACCTGCAGATGGGCGCCAGCCTCGACAACCTCAAGCACTTTGACGAGGACGTCGAGAAGGTGTTCGCGCTGTTTCCGCGCCTGAAGGAGCGTATCGCCCAGCGTGGCGGCACGCTCTCGGGCGGCGAGCAGCAGATGCTGTCGATCGGGCGCGCGCTAATGGCGCGGCCGAAGCTCCTGCTGCTCGACGAGCCATCGCTCGGTCTCGCGCCGCTGATCGTCAAGCAGATATTCGACGCCATCCGCGAGCTCAACAAATCGCAGGGCCTGACCGTGTTCCTGGTCGAGCAGAACGCCTTTGGCGCGCTGAAGCTCGCCACGCGCGGCTATGTCATGGTCAACGGCAACGTGACGATGAGCGGCACCGGCAAGGAACTGCTCGCCAATCCGGAAGTGCGCGCGGCCTATCTCGAAGGCGGTCATCACTAAGAGAGGTCTTCATCATGCAAGGTATTCTCTACGAAGAAGCCTCGATCTGGCAGTTCCTGTTCGTCACCTGCCTGCTCGGCGGCTGGGCGGCCTGGATGACGGGCAAGGCGGCGGCGCAGACCTGGAGCAGCCACGTGCAACTGTTCTTCTACATGCTCGGTCTCGGCGTCGGCATCAGGTTCATCCATCACGCGCTGTTCGACGGCACGATGTTCTCGCCGCATTACTATATCGTCGACACCATCGTGCTGATGATATTGGGCTTCCTCGGCTATCAATACACGCGCACCAACCAGATGGTCACACAGTATAACTGGCTCTATGAAAGAGCTTCCTTGTTAAGCTGGAAACCGAAAGGTTGACGTTCACCATTGCGCCGTTTCGGGGATGAATCGGCGTGACAAGTGCCTGAAAATCGGCATTCTATGCTTTCTGCGATAAGGGTGGGCATCGCATGAAAGTATCATCCACGCCCACTCCGTA
>RXJA01000607.1 GCA_003963455.1 Hyphomicrobiales bacterium | reverse complement strand
GCAGATCGCCGCCTTCGGCTCGATCTCGGCCGCGGCGCGCGGCATGGAGATGTCCTACAAGCATGCCTGGGACCTGGTCGAGGACATGAACCGGGTTTTCGGCAAGCCGCTGGTCGCGGCGCAGACCGGCGGGCGCAAAGGCGGCGGCGCGCAACTGACGTCGGTGGGTCTGGCGGTGGTCAGCCGCTTCCGGGCCATTGAGCGGGCCGCTTCATCAGCGGCCGCCATCCATATGCAGGCATTACAGGCGGAGATCGATGCCGGGTAAGGCGCCTATTCTTCTGGCTCGCCGGGTTTTCTCAGCAGATACGTGTCCATGATCCAGCCCTTCCTTCGCCGGGCGTCCTCACGAACCCTTTCGATCTCGGCGCCGACATCGCCGAGCCGGCCGGCGATGATGATTTCGTCCGGCGTGCCGAGATAGGCGCCCCACTGGATGAAGACATCCTTGTCGGCCAGCGTGTTGAAGGCGCATTTGCCGTCGAGCATGACCACCGCCGAGCCGGCGTTGGCCGGCAGGCCTTCCTCGGTCAGCCGCCGCCCGGTGGTGACCAGGATCGAATCGCCGATGCGGTTGAGCGCGGTCGCATGGCTTGCGGCAAGCGCCTGGATCGCGGTGATGCCGGGGATGACCTCGAGCTCGAACCCGACATTACCTCGGAGGCGAACGCGTTCGAGGATACGCAGCGCGCTGTCATAGAGCGACGGGTCGCCCCAGATCAGGAAGGCGCCGCAGCCATCTTCGGCAAGCTCGTCGCGGATCAGGGTCTCATAGATTTCGGCGATCGCTTCGTGCCAGTCGTCGACCGTCGCGCGATAGGACGATGTAGGCTCGGCCCGGACCGGCACCTCGAACTCGACCCTGCGCGATTTCGGGCTGGTCACGAAGCGGTCGCAGATCTGCCGGCGCAGATCGGCGAGATCGTTTTTCCTGGCTCCCTTGTCGGGAATGAACAGCACGTCGGCGCGGTTCAGGCCGTTGATGGCCTGGACCGTCATATGGTCGGGATTGCCGGCGCCGATGCCGATGACGAGAAGCTTGCGCATGGCGATCTCCTGCCCGATCGGCGGCGCGGTGTCCAGAAGTCCCGCCATCCGGTGACGAAGGCTTTGAAAGGTGGTCTTGAAACGGGTAGATGGGAGGGCGTGCCTGGCTGGTCCCGGTATCGCCGCCAAGGAGGGATCCATGTTACGCACCGTATTCGCCGCAGCGCTGGCGATCATGGCCGCGCCGGCCTTCGCCAATGATTCGGTCGCCGAGCTCGGCACCGGCGGGCTGATCCTGTCGCGCAGCGACGCTGTCGCCATGCAAAGCGAGGATCTTTTCATCTCGCCGGAGAAGGTGACGGTCGACTATGTCTTCCGCAACAACACCGACAAGGACGTCAGCTCTATTGTGGCGTTCCCGATGCCAGACATCGAGGGCGATCCGAACGAGATGCCGGCGATCCCGGAAGCGCAGAGCGACAATTTCCTCGGCTTCGAGGTGACGATCGATGGCGTCGATGCCAAGCCGCAACTGGAGCAGAAGGCCCTGGCGCTCGGCATCGACATCACGGCGGATCTCAAGGCGCAGAACGTGCCGCTCTATCCGTTCGGCGATGCCGCCAAGGCGGCGCTGGCGAAGCTGCCCAAGGATGTCACCAAGGATTGGGAAGACCGCGGCATCATCATCGAGGATACCGCCGACGATGGCTCGGGCATGCAGACCGCCTATGTGCCGTTCTGGCAGTTGCGCTCGACCTATTGGTGGCGTTCGACCTTCCCGGCCAACAAGGAAGTCCATGTCTCGCACCGCTACAAGCCCAGCGTCGGCGGCACTTCCTCGGTCAGTTTCTTCTCCGACGGCCAGTTCCAGGGCCAGTATGCGGCTTACAAGACCCGCTACTGCATGGAGGGCGCGTTCGAGAACGCGGTCCGCAAGGCCGCGAAGGAAAATCCCGACGGCTACCCGAAATATTACGAGAGCCGGATCGCCTACATCCTCACCACGGGGGGTAATTGGGCTTCCGGCAATATCGGCAATTTCAAGCTGACGATCGACAAGGGCAGCCCCAAGAACCTCGTCTCCTTCTGCGGCGACAATGTCAAAAAGGTCGGGCCGACGACGTTCGAGATCACCGCGAAGGACTTTTATCCCGAGCACGACATCGACATCCTGCTGCTCAAGCCGTCGGACAATGGCGGGAACTGATGGACATCGCCATCTATGTCGCCATCGCCGAGAATGGGGTGATCGGGCGCGAAGGCGGGCTGCCATGGCGGCTTTCCACCGATCTCAAGCGCTTCAAGGCCGACACGATGGGCAAGCCGATCGTCATGGGCCGCAAGACCTATGAAGGCATCGGACGGCCGCTGCCAGGCCGGCTCAACATCGTGGTGACGCGGGACAAGAGCTGGCGGGCCGAAGGCATAGAAGTGGCTCACTCGCTGGATGACGCGATCGCGCTGGCCAAGGTGCGCGGCCGCTGCATGGCGGGCGCCGGGGAGATCTGCGTGGTCGGTGGCGGCGAGATCTATGCTCAGGCCCTGCCGATCGCCGACCGCCTGCATGTGACGCATGTGCTGGCCAGCGTCGACGGCGACGCGCATTTTCCGCCGATCGACCCGAGCATCTGGCGGGTCGTCAGCGCCGAGGATTTCCCCGCCGGCGAGAAAGACAGCCACGGCACGCGCTATACGGTTTACGAGCGCCGCCGCGACGATCGTTGACGACGACAAAGGGTCGCTACCGATCCAAATCGCACGGGGACGATGGCACATCGCGTTGAAAGCGGGTCAAGGCGTCCCTATAGAAGAACGGTGTTGCAGCGGCCCGCGTCCAACCGGACGCACAAGAGGTCGCCGTAATACTTTGATTTCGGCGCATGATTCCTTTTCGAAAACCGATATGGGTTTTCGGGGTCATGCGTTAGGATTGCGCCGCAAGGCCCGAGGGAACCGGAGCGAAAGGACATTCATGCCCTGGAACGACAAGAGCGGTGGCGGCGGCCCATGGGGCGGCGGCGGCAATCAGGGGCCCTGGGGGCAGGGACCGAAAGGGCCGAGCGGCCCGCAAGGCTCGCCTCCCGATCTTGAGGATATCATCCGCCGCGGCCAGGACAGGCTGCGGCGAGCGCTTCCGGGCGGCGGCGGCGCCAGCCCGGCGGTGCTCGGACTGATCGCGCTGGCCCTCATCGTGCTGTGGGCCTTCAAAGCCATCTATACCGTGCAGCCCGACGAGGTCGCGGTCGAGCTGCGTTTCGGCAAGCCAAAGGCCGAACTTTCGCAGCCCGGCCTGCATTTCCATTGGTGGCCGATCGAAACGGTCGAGACCGCCAAGATCTCCGAGCAACTGGTCAGTGTCGGCGGTGGATCGAGCAGCGGCTCCGGGCTGATGCTCTCCGGCGATCAGAATATCGTCAATGTGCAGTTCTCTGTCGCCTACCAGGTTTCCGATCCCAAGGCCTATCTGTTCGACGTCTCCGATCCTGACGGGATGCTCTCGCAGGTTGCCGAGAGCGCCATGCGCGAAGTCGTCGGCCGGCGTCCGGCCCAGGACATTTTCCGCGACGATCGCCAGGGCATCGCAACCGGTGTGCGTGAGATCATCCAGGGCACGCTCGACGGCTACAAGACGGGTCTGCAGGTCAATGCGGTCTCGATCGAGGACGCGGCGCCGCCACGCGAGGTGGCCGATGCGTTCGACGAGGTGCAGCGCGCCGAGCAGGACGAGGACAAGTTCGTCGAGCAGGCCAACCAGTACTCCAACCAGAAGCTCGGCCAGGCGCGCGGCGCGGCGGCGCAGATCCGCGAGGATGCGGCGGCCTACAAGAACCGCGTCGTCCAGGAGGCGGAAGGCGAGGCGCAGCGCTTCATCTCCGTCTACAACGAATACGCCAAGGCGCCCGATGTCACGCGCAAGCGCCTCTATCTCGAAACCATGGAGAAGATCCTGAAGGACTCGAACAAGGTCGTCGTCGAGCAAGGCAACGGTCAGGGCGTGCTGCCTTACCTGCCGCTGCCGGCATTGCAGCCGAAAGCGCAGCCGGCGCCGGCCTTGGGCGCCACGACGGGAGGTAACCAGTGATGGCCAACCGTCTTCCCATCCTCGCCGTCATCGCGGCCGTCCTTCTGTTCTTGCTCTACTCCTCGGTGTTCGTGGTCAATGCCGGCCAGCAGGCGATCGTGCTCAGGTTCGGCGAGATCATCGACGTCAAGAGCGAGCCCGGCATCTACTTCAAGGCGCCGTTCGCCTTATTCGATGCCGACAGCGTGCAGATGGTCGAGAAGCGGGTGATGCGCTTCGACCTCGACAACATCCGCGTCCAGGTTTCGGGCGGCAAGTTCTACGAGGTCGATGCCTTCATCGCCTACCGCATCTCGGATCCGCGCACCTTCCGCGCGGCAGTGTCCGGTCAGGTCGAACTGGCCGAAGCCCGGCTGAGGACGCGTCTCGACGCGGCGCTGCGCCGTGTCTACGGCCTGCGCGACTTCGAGGCAGCTCTTTCGGAAGAGCGCGGCAACATGATGCGCGAGGTGCGCGATCAGCTTCGCCCCGACGCGACCTCGCTCGGCCTCGACATCGAGGACGTGCGCATCCGCCGGACCGATCTGACGGCGGAAGTCTCGCAGCAGACCTATGACCGCATGAAGGCCGAGCGCCTGGCGGAGGCCGAGCGGCTCAGGGCGCGAGGCAACGAGGCGGCGCAGCGCATCCGGGCGCGGGCCGACCGCGAAGTGGTCGAGATCGTCGCCGAGGCGCAGAAGGAGTCGGAAATCCTGCGCGGCGAGGGCGAGGCGCAGCGCAGCGCGACCTTCGCGGATGCCTATAAGCGCGATCCGGCCTTCTTCGATTTCTATCGCTCGATGAATGCCTACGGCACGGCGCTGGACAACACGGGAACGACGATGGTGCTGTCGCCGCAGTCGGAGTTCTTCCGCTACTTCCGCGATCCGGACAGCAAGCCTCTGCCCGGTCAGCCGGCGGCAGCGCAGCCCGGAACGGGGCAACCGGCGGCACCGGCCGCGCAACCCAGCACCGCCCAGTAGCGGTCGGTGCAGGATTTCGTCGCGGCAATCGGCCTGGTCCTCGTGATTGAGGGCCTGGTCTATGGCGGGTTTCCGGGATTGGCCCGGAAACTGGCGACGGAAGTGCTATCGATGTCCGAGAATGCGCTGCGGATCGGGGGCCTTGCGGCGATCGCCGTCGGCGTCGCCGTTGTCTGGCTGGTGCGCGGCTAGTTTTTTGTTTTTACGCAATTCCGGACGGAAAACCGCTGCGCACTTTT
>RXJA01000552.1 GCA_003963455.1 Hyphomicrobiales bacterium | reverse complement strand
GCCCACTCCGTAAATGGGAGCGTTTCAATGAAAAAATCACTCTTGTCCGCCGTTGCGCTGACCGCGTTCATCGCGTTCAGCGGCAGCGCGTGGGCTGACATCCTGATCGGCGTCGCCGGTCCGATCACCGGCCCGAACGCCGCCTTCGGCGCGCAGTTGCAGAAGGGCGCGGAACAGGCTGTCGCCGACATCAACGCCGCGGGCGGCATCAACGGCCAGCAGCTCAAGCTCGAGATCGGCGACGACGTCTCCGACCCCAAGCAGGGCATCTCGGTCGCCAACAAGTTCGTCGCTGACGGCGTCAAGTTCGTCGACGGCCACTTCAACTCGGGTGTCACCATTCCCGCGTCGGAAGTCTATGCCGAAAACGGCATCCTGGTGATGACGCCGGCCGCGACCAATCCGAAGCTCACCGAGCGCGGCCTGTGGAACACCTTCCGTACCTGCGGCCGTGACGACCAGCAGGGCAAGGTGGCCGGCGACTACATCGCCAAGAACTTCAAGGACGCCAAGATCGCCATCATCCACGACAAGACGCCCTACGGCCAGGGCCTCGCGGACGAGACCAAGAAGAACCTGAACGCCAACGGCATCACCGAAGTGATGTATGAAGGCGTCAACGTCGGCGACAAGGACTTCTCGGCCCTCATCGCCAAGATGAAGGAAAACGGCGTCACCCTGATCTATTGGGGTGGCCTGCACACCGAAGCCGGCCTGATCATCCGCCAGTCGGCCGACCAGGGCCTGAAGGCGCCGCTGTTCTCGGGCGACGGTATCGTCTCCAACGAACTGGCCTCGATCGCCGGTGACGCCGTCGCCGGCACGCTCAACACCTTCGCTCCGGATCCGCGCAAGAATCCGGCCGCCAAGGAAGTGGTCGAGAAGTTCCGCGCCGCCGGTTTCGAGCCGGAAGCCTATACGCTCTACTCCTATGCCGCTGTGCAGATCATCTCGCAGGCCATCGCAAAGGTCGGCTCGGCCGACGACGCGCAGAAGGTCGCCGAAGTGATCAAGTCCGGCGGACCGTGGAAGACGGCCATCGGCGAGATCGGCTACGACGCCAAGGGCGACATCACCCGTCCCGACTACGTCATCTACGAGTGGAAGAAGGGTGACGACGGCAAGTACAGCTACTACGAGAAATAAGCCGGCAAACAGGAGCCGACTTGCAATGGATGCCCGGCGCTCGCGCCGGGCATTTTTGTTTGCGCGCCACGGCCGATCAGAAACGCCGCGCACTGGCCGGAACAGGCTCTCACCGCGCGCGGCGGACCGGCGGAAGAACCGAAGCGGCGCGTTTGCCGGGAACAAATGAATTTAAATCGTTTTAGATGTCGCGCAAATTCGTTTGCACTGCAGCATTTTCACGCTAATCATTGCGCCGGTTCAACGTCCCTTACGCTGCTGGAGCCCAGTCCTTGGCCATCACGAAGATCCTCGTCGCCAACCGGTCCGAAATCGCCATCCGCGTGTTCCGCGCTGCCAATGAGCTAGGCCTCAAAACCGTGGCGATCTGGGCGGAGGAGGACAAATACTCGCTGCACCGCTTCAAGGCCGACGAGAGCTACCAGGTCGGGCGCGGACCGCATCTGGCCAAGGATATGGGGCCGATCGAAAGCTACCTGTCGATCGAGGAGGTGATCCGGGTCGCCAGGTTGTCGGGCGCCGACGCCATCCACCCCGGTTACGGCCTGCTGTCGGAAAGCCCGGAATTCGCCGAGGCCTGCGCCGAGGCAGGCGTCACCTTCATCGGCCCGAAGCCGGAAACGATGCGCCGACTCGGCAACAAGGTCGCCGCGCGCAACCTGGCGATCGAGGTCGGCGTGCCGGTGGTGCCGGCAACCGATCCGCTGCCGGACGACATGGACGAGGTCAAGAAGCTCGCCGCGCAAATTGGCTATCCGGTGATGCTCAAGGCCTCATGGGGCGGCGGCGGCCGCGGCATGCGCGCCATCCGCGCCGAAGCCGACCTCGCGCGCGAGGTGATGGAAGGCAAGCGCGAGGCCAAGGCCGCCTTCGGCAAGGACGAGGTCTATCTCGAAAAGCTGATCGAGCGCGCCCGCCATGTCGAGGTCCAGGTGCTGGGCGACACCCATGGCAACGCCGTGCATCTGTTCGAGCGCGACTGCTCGATCCAGCGCCGCAACCAGAAGGTCGTGGAGCGCGCGCCGGCGCCCTATCTCAGCGAAGAGCTGCGCCAGGAGCTCTGCGGTTACGCGCTGAAGATCGCGCGCGAGACCAGCTATATCGGGGCCGGCACGGTCGAGTTCCTTCAGGACGCCGACACCGGCAAATTCTACTTCATCGAGGTCAATCCGCGCATCCAGGTCGAGCACACCGTCACCGAGCAGGTGACCGGCATCGACATCGTCAAGGCGCAGATCCACATCCTCGACGGCTTCGCCATCGGCACGAAGGAATCGGGCGTGCCGGCGCAGAAGGACATCAGGCTGAACGGCCACGCATTGCAGTGCCGCATCACCACCGAGGATCCGGAGCACAATTTCATCCCGGACTATGGCCGCATCACCGCCTATCGCGAGGCGGCCGGCTTCGGCATCCGGCTCGACGGCGGCACCGCCTATTCGGGCGCGGTCATCACCCGTTTCTACGATCCGCTGCTGGAGAAGGTGACGGCCTGGGCGCCGACGCCGGGCGAGGCGATCTCGCGCATGAACCGCGCACTGCGCGAGTTCCGCATCCGTGGCGTCGCCACCAACCTCACCTTCCTCGAAGCGATCATCAACCACCCGCGCTTCGCCGACAATTCCTACACGACCAAGTTCATCGACACGACGCCCGAGCTGTTCGAGCAGGTGAAGCGGCAGGATCGCGCCACCAAGCTGCTCACTTATCTGGCCGATGTCAGCGTCAACGGCCATCCCGAAACGCGCGGCCGGCCAATGCCGAAGGCGAACGCGGCCGCACCCGTGGTGCCCTATCTGAACGGCCATATTCCAGACGGCAGCAAGCAGAGGCTCGATGCGCTCGGCCCGGAGAAATTCGCGGGCTGGATGCGGGCGCAGCGCCAGGTGCTGGTCACCGACACGACGATGCGCGACGGCCACCAGTCGCTGCTCGCGACCCGCATGCGCACGCATGACATCGTCGGCATCGCCGGCGCCTATGCGCGGGCGCTGCCGCAGCTTCTGTCGCTGGAATGCTGGGGCGGCGCGACCTTCGACGTCGCCATGCGCTTCCTCACCGAGGATCCATGGGAGCGGCTGAGCAAGGTGCGCGAGGCGGCGCCCAACCTGCTGCTGCAGATGCTTTTGCGTGGCGCCAACGGCGTCGGCTACACCAACTATCCCGACAATGTCGTGCAGCATTTCGTGCGCCAGGCGGCAAGCGGCGGCGTCGACCTGTTCCGCGTCTTCGACTGCCTGAACTGGGTCGAGAACATGCGTGTCGCCATGGACGCGGTCGGCGCCGAGGGCAAGCTGGTCGAGGCGGCCATGTGCTACACGGGCGACATCCTCGACCCGGCGCGCGCCAAATACGACCTTAAATATTACGTAGGTCTGGCCAAGGAACTGGAAGCCGCCGGCGCGCACATCATCGCCGTCAAGGACATGGCGGGCCTGCTGAAGCCGGCCGCGGCGCGCGTGCTGTTCAAGGCGCTGCGCGAGGCGACGGACCTGCCGATCCATTTCCACACGCACGACACGTCAGGCCTCTCGGCGGCGACGGTGCTGGCTGCGGTGGAGAGCGGCGCCGACGCCATCGACGCGGCGATGGATTCATTCTCCGGCAACACCTCGCAGCCCTGCCTCGGCTCGATCGTCGAGGCGCTGAAGGGCACCGAGCGCGATCCCGGTCTCGACCCGCAATGGATCCGCCGCATCTCCTTCTATTGGGAAGCGGTGCGCAACCAGTACGCCGCCTTCGAGAGCGACCTCAAGGGGCCTGCCTCGGAAGTGTACCTGCACGAGATGCCGGGCGGCCAGTTCACCAACCTCAAGGAGCAAGCGCGCTCGCTCGGACTGGAGACGCGCTGGCACGAGGTCGCGCAGGCCTATCATGACGTCAATCTGATGTTCGGCGACATCGTCAAGGTGACGCCTTCGTCCAAGGTGGTCGGCGACATGGCGTTGATGATGGTCAGCCAGGATCTCACCGTCGCCGATGTCGAGAACCCGGCCAAGGACATCGCCTTCCCGGACTCGGTCGTGTCGATGCTGCGCGGCGATCTCGGCCAGTCGCCCGGCGGCTGGCCGGCGGCGCTGCAGAAGAAGGCGCTGAAGGGCGAGAAGCCGATCACGGTTCGGCCCGGCTCGCTGCTGAAGCCCGCCGACCTCAAGGCCAGCCGAAAGGACATCGAGGCCAAGCTCGAGCGCAAGCTCTCGGAATACGAGTTCGCTTCGTGGCTGATGTATCCGAAGGTGTTCACCGATTTCGCCGCCGCGCAGGAAACCTACGGGCCGGTGAGCGTGCTGCCGACGCCGACCTATTTCTACGGCATGAAGTCGGAAGACGAGATCTTCCTCGACATCGAGAAGGGCAAGACCCTGGTGGTTCGCTGCCAGGCGTTCGCCGATGTCGACGACAAGGGCATGGTCACGGTGTTCTTCGAGCTCAACGGGCAGCCGCGTCGCATCAAGGTGCCGGACAGGGCGCATGGCGCTTCCGCCGCCAAGGCGCGCCGCAAGGCCGAGCCCGGTAATGAGGGGCATGTCGGCGCGCCGATGCCAGGCGTCGTGTCGGCGCTTGCGGTCGCGCCCGGGCAGGCGGTCAAGGCGGGCGACGTGCTTTTGTCGATCGAGGCGATGAAGATGGAAACCGCGCTCCATGCCGAACGCGACGGCGAGGTCGCCGAAGTGCTGGTCAAGGCCGGTGACCAGATCGATGCGAAGGATCTGCTGATCGCCTTTAAATAGGTGCGCCGATATTCGGGTGAGGCCGGCCTGCAAACACCTGCTTCCTGCGCTTCCGGTGCTCACGTACTTTAAGTACGCTCCGCTCCGGCCTTCGCCGGCCGAAGCCCTCCCTAGGTGTTTCCGCTCCATGAAGGCGTCGGCCGGCGTAGGCCGGTTCTCGGAGCCCACCATTTTCGACTCGACCTGACCTGAATCTCGGCACGCCTTGGGGCGCAGCACCGTCCACAGCCGCTCGACAAGTGTCTTGACCCGCCGCGCCCGCTCGGGCAGGGAACCCGCTCCAATTCGCCGTGGCGGGAATCGCCATGGCTCCAGAAGACGCGGAGAGAAAAATGGCCGACGAAATCACCGAGACCAGCCAGACTGTAGCCGCCGGCCAGCTGCGCACCATCATCGAGCGCATCGAGCGGCTCGAGGAAGAAAAGAAGACGATCTCCGACGACATCAAGGATGTCTATGCCGAGGCCAAGGGCACCGGCTTCGACACCAAGGCGATCCGCACCATCGTGCGTTTGCGCAAGAAGGACCAGGCCGAGCGCCAGGAGGAAGAATCCATCCTGGATCTCTACAAGGCCGCTCTCGGCATGGTCTGAGCCTCATGGCCGGGAGCCGGCCATGAACGAATTCGACTTCGGCGGCCGCCGCGCCTCGGAGTTCCGCCATCGCGGGTTCTGGGCGCTGTTCGCCGAACGGCATCCGGAAGAGAGGCCAAGGATGGCGCGACGCGGGCCTTGGTTCTGGCAGCGCGGACTGCCGGATTTCGCCTTGGTCCTTTCGATGTATGTCGCGCCGGCGCAGAACCATGTCGGCGTCTTCTTCGGGCGCAATGAGAAGTTCGGCGCCACGGAGTCCTGGTCGCGGCTGAAACCGTTCCAGCCGGCGATCGAAGCCAGCCTGAAGCTCAGGCCCGAACAAAGCTGCGAAGGTCTCGGCATCAACTCGATGTGGCGAGTCAACTGCTACGCCGAGGATAACTGGCCGGCCATGACCGACTGGTTGGTGTGCGAATGCTCACGCTTCGAGGAAGCCGTGGCCGACGTTCTGGGGCAGAGATAGGGCGCTGGAGATGACGGAGTTTTTCCGTTCGCGGTGGAGGGGCGCAGCGCCGCTCGACCGGCTGTTCTGGCGCGACATGCTTTTGGTCGGCACCGTCCTGAGCCTCGCCTCTTCGGCGCTGGCGCTGATCCTGCTTGGATTGAAGCTGCCGCTCTGGCTGGTGCTGGCGGTGCATTTCCTCCCCGTTCCCTACAACATCTTCCTGACGACCGCCGTCTGGCGAACGGCGGAGAAAAGCGGCGGCCTGAAGGCGCAGCTTATGATGCTGGGCTCGGCGCTTTGGCTGATCGCGACCGTCGTCGTTTGAGCCAAACGAAAAAGGGCGGCCGAGGCCGCCCTTTGCGAAGATTGAAAACGCGGGTCAGGCCGCCGGCTCGAAGCGCAGCGCCACGCCGTTGATGCAATAGCGCAGGCCGGTCGGCGGCGGGCCGTCCTCGAAGACATGGCCGAGATGGCTGCCGCAACGCGCGCAATGGCATTCGGTGCGGACCATGCCGTAGCTGCGGTCCACGGTGGTGTCGATCGAGCCCGGGACCGGGTCGTTGAAGCTCGGCCAGCCGGTGCCGCTCTCGAATTTCAGCTTGGATTCAAACAGCGGCTGGTCGCAGCCGACGCAATAGAAGGTGCCGGCCCGCTTCTCATAGAGCAGGGCGCAGCTGCCGGGACGCTCGGTGCCGTGATTGCGCATCACGGCATATTGCTCCGGCGTCAGCTTGGCGCGCCACTCGGCATCGGTGCGGGTGACGGGATAGGCGTGGGTGTCCATGCAGATCTCCTCGGCCTTGGCGGCTCGTTGTTGCTTGCAACGGGTATTCGTCGGAACATAGGCATTTGTTACAGCCATATTCAGGTGCGGCCGGTCCGCAAATGTCGGCATCCTGCGCTTCCGGTGCTCACGTACTTAAGTACGCTTCGCTCCGGCCTACGCCGGTTCTCGGATGCCAAAATTTTCGTCTCGGCCTGACCTGAATTTCAGCGTTGTATCCCAGCAGATTAGTGCTTGCGCGACAACTGCCTTGTCGCCGCTTCCAGTCCGGCCAATGTCAGCGGGAACATGCGGCCGCCGAAGATCTCGCTGATCATCTGGGTCGAGTGCGTGTAGCGCCAGTTCTTCTCGGCTTCCGGGTTCAGCCAGATCGCATTCGGCCATTGCTGCAGCAAGCGTGCCAGCCACACACTTCCGGCCTCCGGGTTCCAGTGCTCGACCGAGCCGCCGGGATGCGCAATCTCGTAAGGGCTCATCGAGGCGTCGCCGACGACGATCACCTTATAATCCGGCCCGTATTTGTGGATGAGATCGAAGGTCGGGATCGTCTCAGCCAGCCGCCGGCGATTGTCCTTCCAGACGCGCTCGTAAAGGCAGTTGTGGAAGTAGAAATATTCGAGCTGGCGGAACTCGGCGCGGGCGGCCGAGAACAGCTCCTCGACGCCCCGGATGTGGTCGTCCATCGAGCCGCCGACGTCGAAGAACATCAGGAGCTTCACCGCATTGCGCCGCTCGGGCCGGGTCTTGACGTCGAGATAGCCGTGCTCTGCGGTAGCATGGATGGTGCCGGGCAGGTCGAACTCTTCCTCGGCGCCCTCGCGCACCCAGCGGCGCAGCCGCTTCAGCGCCACCTTGATGTTGCGGGTGCCGAGCTCGACGGTATCGTCGAAATTCTTGAACTCGCGCTTGTCCCAGACCTTCACCGCGCGGCGATGCCTGCTCTCATGCTGGCCGATCCGCACGCCTTCTGGGTTGTAGCCATAGGCGCCGAAGGGCGAGGTGCCACCCGTGCCGATCCATTTCGAGCCGCCCTGGTGGCGGCCCTTCTGTTCCTCGAGCCGCTGCTTCAGCGTCTCCATCAGCTTTTCGAAACCGCCCAAAGCCTTGACCAGTTTCTTCTCTTCGTCGGTCAGATGTTTTTCCGCCAGCCGGCGAAGCCATTCCTCGGGGATGTTGGCGACATCGACGGCATCAGGACCCCCAAGCGCCTCGACGCCCTTGAAGACATGCGCGAACACCTGATCGAAACGGTCGATATGGCGCTCGTCCTTCACCAGGGCCGAGCGCGCGAGGTAGTAGAAAGCCTCGACGTCATAGTCGACGAGCCCAGCCTCCAACCCTTCCAGCAACGACAGATATTCCCGGAGCGAAACGGGAACCCGCGCGGCCTTCAGTTCGAGGAAGAACGGGATGAACATCAAGCCCTTATAGCAGATCGTATTCGATGAAGCCTGTCCGCCGCGCGACGTGATCGTAGAGCCGGCGCGCGGTGGCGTTGGTCTCGTGCGTCATCCAGTAGACATTCTTGACGCCGACCTTGCCGGCCTCGTCCTGCACCGCCTTGATCAGCGCCGCGCCCACGCCCTTGCCGCGCACCTGCGGATCGGCGAACAAGTCCTGCAGGTAACAGTTGTTTTTCTCTGACCAGCCCGAGCGATGGTAGAGATAGTGGGTGAGGCCGACAGGCTTGCCGTCGAGCGTGGCGATGAAACCCTTGGGCTCGAACTCGCCGTCCGTGAACAGCCGCTTCCAGGTGATCGCGTAGACCTCTTCCGGCAGCTTCGTCTCGTAGAAGGTCAGATAGTCGGTCCACAGCCGGCGCCATTCCGCGTGATCGGACTGCGCGAGCGGACGGATGGTGATCTCGGACATTTTTTCCTCCAACATTTTGACCCGAAGCTGCGGCAGCGGCCGCTCGCCGGCAACGGTCCACGGACGGGTAAAGCGCTATTGCTGGCGCCTCGCCATGAAGGCCAGGCGCTCGAACAGATGCACGTCCTGCTCGTTTTTGAGCAACGCGCCGTGCAGCTTCGGCAGCATGTTCTTCGGGTCGGCGCGCAGGTCCTCGGGCGCGATGTCGTCGGCGACCAAAAGGCGGATCCAGTCGAGCGCCTCGGAGGTCGAGGGCTTCTTCTTCAACCCCGGAACCTCTCGGATTTCATAGAACTGAGTCAGTGCCGCCCGCACCAGGTTCTGCTTGATGCCGGGGTAATGCACCTCGACGATCCGGTGCAGCGTGTCGATGTCGGGGAAGCGGATATAGTGGAAGAAGCAGCGGCGCAGGAAGGCGTCCGGCAGTTCCTTCTCGTTGTTGGAGGTGATGATGACGATCGGCCGGAGCTCGGCCCGGATCGTCTCGCCGGTCTCGTAAACGAAGAACTCCATCCGGTCGAGCTCCTGCAGGAGGTCGTTGGGGAATTCGATGTCGGCCTTGTCGATCTCGTCGATCAGAAGCACGACCTTCTTGCGGGCCGCGAAGGCGTCCCACAGCTTGCCGCGCTTGATGTAGTTGGCGATGTCGTTGAAGCGCTCGTCGCCGAGCTGGCTGTCGCGCAGCCGCGAGACGGCGTCATATTCGTAGAGGCCCTGCTGCGCCTTGGTGGTCGACTTGACGTTCCATTCGATGAACTCCAGCCCGAGCGCGGACGCCACCTGGCGGGCAAGCTCGGTCTTGCCAGTGCCGGGCTCGCCCTTGACCAGCAAGGGCCGCTCCAGCGCGATCGCGGCATTGACCGCCACCATCAGATCCTTGTCGGCGACATAGGCCGCTGTGCCTTCGAAACGCATTTTTTCTCCTGTCCGTGCGGCCGGACCGTAAGGAGGCTGGGCGGGCCGCGCAAGGCCGAGATATCGCGGATGCGAATATCGTCGCTGCCTATGTCCGTTTCTCTGGCGCTCGGCTAACCATCGGCCTATATTTGCTCCCGACGGTCTGCGCTTCCCGGCAGGAGAAACTTATCCCCGGGGCCTTATCGATCCTTAGGGAGCTGTCCCTGGGAA